>NZ_PYFP01000003.1:0-300000 GCF_003056055.1 Glaciimonas sp. PCH181 | reverse complement strand
TCGTTCTTGACTGAGCAACAGCGGCAGGAAACGCCGCTGAAACCGATAGAGATGCTGATTATTTCGCCATCTAAGCAAATTGATGAGATTGCTGGTCAGCATATAAATAGTTTGCCGAAGCCGGTCAGAGCATTACTTGGCGGTTTGGGCGGAACCGAACTACGTGGGGCGGCTTTGGCCTCGTATTTATTGTTTGAATCCGGTTATACCCGTGAGTTGATCGAAATGGGGCAGAGAGATACTTACGCTCGTCGGCAGGATGTGGTGAATTTTTTTGCGGATCAGGGGTCTGAACTGGAACCTGCATTAAATGAGGGCACAGGGGCGCAGGTCAGTCTGGCGGGGTGATTTGATTTTTATCGATCGCATTTCATGGATCTGATCGCTTGCACTTATTTCGTAGCGTCATTGTATTCGTGTCCTTTGTCAAATCTTGTAAAAATGGACAGAACATACACAAACCTGGATTAATTCGTATTGATTCGTTTTCTACAACACGTTACCCTACGGTATCAAATTCTTTCAGATTTGTTAAATACATGGTAAATAAAGCAACGCTAGTCAAGGGGTACGGTCCTTCTTCAAACATTCGTTCTTGGGCCATGCCAGCCTTTTTTCGACAAGGAGCATTGTTATTACTCGGGTTGTTGCTTTCGTTTCAGGTGTTTGCGGGCGCCATCGCAGTATCGCAGCTTCCTGGAGAAGCCCAGCAAACGCTGGCATTGATTAAGCAGGGTGGTCCATTTCCGTATCCCAAAGATGGTGTAGTTTTTGGAAACTATGAACGGCTTTTGCCTGAACAAAGGCGCGGCTATTATCACGAGTTCACTGTCAAAACACCACGTTCCCGCAACCGCGGTGCGCGTCGCATCATTGCAGGTGGCAAGGCGCAATCGTCGGGCGAATACTATTACACCGACGATCATTACGCTTCCTTTAGACGTATACAGGAGTGACTGCGAGTGACCTTTCCAACGATTCCACTATCAGAGCAACCGCCCTCCATCACTGCTTTAGATGAGGAGAAAACGAGTTTGTTTGAAACCGTGCCGCCAAACGTCGTGCAGTCTATACGCGCATTTCGCGTGGCCGACCTGCAGGCAGAGGCCGCTCATCTCGGACAACACTTTCTTTATGCCTATTGCGCAGAGGCAATGACTAAACAGCAAGTATTATCAAAAATTGCTCAGGCATTTTATTTTCCTAAGCATTTTGGTAAGAACTTCGATGCTTTAGCTGATTGCCTGACCGACTTGGCGCTGAAGGCTGGGCCGCAACCGGGATTTATTGTGGTGCTTGAGCAATTGCCGAACACTCAGAAATTCGACAAGGAAGCACGCGAAATTCTGCTGGACGTATTCCGAGATAGTGCAGATTTCTGGGCTGAGAAAAAAGTCCCTTTTCGCGTGTTTTATTCCTTCCAGTGATATAAACCAAATAGTACAAACGTGAGTCGCATCGATTAGTTGCAACAACATTATGTTGTGTTTTAGGTGCGTTCTAACCCCCAATTTATAGATCAACGTGCCCTAAGCTGCCGCGCAGCAGGTACAATGCGCGCCATGAGAAGCATCGTAATCCTTATTTCTGGACGAGGTAGCAACATGGAAGCCATCGTCCGGGCAGCACAAACCGAACAATGGCCTGCCAAAATTGCCGCCGTCATCAGCAATCGCGCCGATGCCGGAGGTTTGTCCTTTGCCGCCGCGCATGGTATTCCAACAGCGGTAGTTTCCAATAAAGACTTTCCAGATCGCGCGCAATTTGATGCTGCTTTGCAACTGGAAATAGACCGTTTTGCACCCGATTTGGTCGTTCTTGCCGGGTTTATGCGAATATTGACCGCGCCGTTTGTTCAGCACTACGCTGGTCGAATGTTAAATATCCATCCATCGTTACTGCCAAGTTTTACTGGACTGGCTACGCACTTGCAGGCGTTGACAATGGGTGTCAAAGTCCATGGCGCTACAGTCCACTTTGTGACTGCCGATCTTGATCATGGTCCGATAGTTTCGCAAGAAGTGGTGGCGGTAACGGATGGTGATACGGTTGAATCGTTACAAGCACGGGTATTGGTAATCGAGCATCAAATGTATCCTTGCGCAGTTCGCTGGTTTGTTGAGGGACGACTGACCATTAAAGATGGTCGCGTCTATAAAGACATCGGCGCGCAATAGGGCGTTGCTATCTCGGCTGAATAACGGCCGCACAGTGAAGCGAACCGCTTCAAACAAAATATAGTGTTTTTAATGAAAGAGTTAACATGAGATTGCCTCCAGCGATCATCGGTCTTACCGAAGAAGTATTGCGCGAAGTTTTACGATTTACCGGCCCTGCAGATGTCACTTTATCGCGATACTTTCGCGATCACCCGAAGCTAGGTTCCCGCGAACGCGGTGTAATTGCCGAAGCAGTATATGGTCTATTGCGCAACAAATTGGTGTATACCAGCTTCGCTGAATCCGGCAACGGACCAACGATGCGCCGTATGACCTTGCTCGGTCTGGCCGACGCGGTTGGTGCCGATTCTTTGGGTGGCTTATCCGAGGAAGAAGCGGAATGGTTAGCACGTGTCGCTGAAATTGACCGCCGCCTTTTGCCAGCCTCCATGCGCGCTAATCTGCCAGCATGGTTGTTTGAAAAACTGGTCGCGCGTGATGGTGAAGAAAATACGCTGCTGTTAGCCGAGGCATTGAACACGCCCGCACCGCTGGATTTGCGCGTTAATTCGCTTAAGGCTGCACGCGAAGAGGTCATTGCGACATTGGCTGAAGCGCCGATTTTATGCGAACCGACGCCATATGCGCCATTAGGTTTGCGTGTCATCAAAAAACCATCGGTCCAAAACTTACCTTTATTTAAGAGCGGTGCGATTGAGGTGCAGGACGAAGGTAGTCAATTACTGGCCCAAATCGTTGGCGCAAAGCGCGGCGAAATGGTAGTCGATTTCTGTGCCGGTGCTGGTGGCAAGACGTTGGCGTTGGGCGCAACCATGCGTAATACAGGTCGTTTGTACGCTTTCGATGTTTCAGAAAAACGTCTGGCAAAACTTAAACCGCGCATGGCTCGTAGTGGTTTATCGAATATTCACCCGGTATTAATTGCGCATGAAAATGATGCCAAAGTAAAACGTCTGGCAGGCAAAATCGACCGCGTTCTGGTGGATGCGCCTTGTAGCGGTTTGGGTACTTTGCGTCGTAATCCCGATGTGAAATGGCGTCAGACGCCAGAAGCTATCGTCGAAATGAACGCTAAGCAAACTGCGATTTTATCGAGCGCAGCCCGTTTGGTAAAGTCTGGCGGACGACTGGTCTATGGTACTTGCAGTCTGTTAGATGAAGAGAACGAAGCGATTGCAACGCAATTTCTGGCCAGCCATGAGGATTTCGCGTTAGTGCCAATGAAGGAAGTATTGGCTGAGCAAAAGATCGCGCTGGAGATGGAAGACTACTTGAAATTGTTGCCTCATTTGCATCACACAGATGGTTTTTTCGCGGTGGTATTCGTCCGTAAATGAAGCTAGGCTCCGCCATATCGGAACGCCTGCGCCGAGGTTTGGTGCTTGCCGGTGTCATTGCAATGATGACGCTTGCGGCAGCGCAGGTTCAGGCTTTCGATTCTGCGCCTGCGCCAGAGGTGGCAAGCGGTACGTTACAAGCGGCGTTTTCGCCTTGGGATGATATCGAAAGTTTGATCACGCACGCCATCGACGGTGCTAAAAGTCAGATATTGGTTCAAGCCTATCTTTTGACGAACGGCAAAATAGCTTCGGCGTTAATTGCCGCAAAACAGCGCGGCATAGATGTGCAAATATTGGTCGATGCGCGGCAACTAAAAACAAATGATGCCTCCAAGGTAGGGGTTTTGGTTAATGCGAATATTCCGGTCTGGGTTGAGACTAAATATCGCAGCGCACACAACAAGGTGATTGTGATCGACGCAGAGGCTACAGCTTCCACAGTGATTACCGGCAGCTTTAACTTTACCTGGAGCGCGCAGCATAAAAATGCTGAGAACGTGCTCATCGTTCGCAATAATCCCACACTGGCAACGCGCTATGCCCTCAATTGGCAGCGCCACCGTCAGGACGCTACCTCTTACCGACAATAATGTTCGATTCGTTCTCTGATATGGCCGACAGCCTTGCGCGCAATTTAGCCGCGCCGGGCTTATTGATGCAGATCGGCGTAACGCTGCTCTGTATCGCGCTCAGCTGGTTCTTTGCGCGCTTGTTACGGCGTATTTTTGTGGTGGACGATCTCACGCAACCAGTGATGCAGATCGGCTTGCGCAGCTTTTCTCAGGTATTGACGCCGCTATTGACCGTATTGTTGCTAGTGCTGGCCAAGTTGGTTGTCGCAAAATGGCATCAACCGATCAGTTTTTTACGGCTGGTGATTCCGTTAATGGTTTCGCTTGGTTTGATGCGATTTGTTTTTTATGTGTTGCGCAGGGTATTTGTACGCGATAGTGGTGTCAGTACTTTTCTACTCCTGTTTGAAAAGATCTTTGGTGCAATGGTATGGATCGGTGTTTTGCTCTACCTGACTGGACTATGGCCTGATTTAGTGGCTTATCTGGAAAGTACGGTACTGCCGATTGGCCGCCATCAGGTCTCCCTTCTTGCCATTTTTCAGGCATTAATTTCGGTCCTTATCACCCTGATCATAGCTTTGTGGGCTGGTGCGACGCTGGAACAGCGCCTGATGCGCTTGAATACCATGCATTCGTCATTACGCACTGTCGTGGCTCGCATGGGCCGCGCTTTTTTGGTGTTGGTGGCGGTATTGCTCAGTCTGTCACTGGTCGGCATCGATTTGACCGTGTTGTCCGTCTTCGGTGGTGCGCTCGGTGTGGCGCTTGGTCTCGGCCTGCAAAAAATAGCCAGCAGCTATGTTTCCGGCTTTGTCATTTTATTGGAGCGCAGTCTTTCCATCGGGGATATGGTGGGGGTGGGCACCTATTATGGCAAAGTGACGCAGATCAACAGCCGTTTTACTATTTTAGAAGGACTGGATGGCGTTGAGTCAATTGTGCCGAATGATGTTTTTATGACCAATTCGGTTCAAAACTATTCATTGCATCATCGTATTTTGCGCTTGTCCACCCAGCTAACGGTGGTTTATCAGGAAGACATTGAGCAGGTCCTCACCTTGTTGGAAGAGGCCGTAAGTGTTGTCGAACGGGTAACGCATGAGATTTTGCCGCAAGCAATTTTGACAAAGATTGGTCGCGACGGATTAGAACTAGAGGTCGGATTCTGGATTCTCGATCCGGAGAACGGTCGGCTTAATGTGTTGTCTGATGTTAACAGGGCCATTTGGCGCGTCCTGCAGGCCCACAATATTAAAGTGGCGCAACCGCGACAGGATTTACGAATGCTCACAGAGGGCGAAGCGGGTGCGGATTCGCAACAAGTTGCGAAGATAGATAGACAGGGAATATTCCCAAATTCTAAAAACGTCCTTTAAAGGTAGTACAATAGCGCGTTAATTTCGGTTAAGTGACTGGTAACTGTCCTTGAACTTACCCTAACTTTAAACGAAAAAAGCGCCAAGTTTTGCTGCTGCGCTGTCATTTACTTCTGGAGGACACATAGTGTTCAATGCAATTATTGATTTTCTGTCGAATGGTTTGACGGGCGCGACTGCATGGCAGGTTGTTATTTTTACGCTCGTCGTCACGCATATTACTATCGCGGGCGTCACCATTTATCTGCATCGCTGTCAGGCCCATCGTGCCCTTGATTTGCATGCTATCCCTAGCCATTTCTTTCGTTTCTGGCTGTGGTTAAGTACCGGTATGGTCACGAAAGAATGGGCGGCTATTCATCGCAAGCATCATGCTAAATGCGAGACCGAAGAAGATCCACATAGCCCAGTAACACGCGGCATTAAAAAAGTTCTGCTAGAAGGCGCTGAGTTGTATCGTGCTGAATCCAAAGTACCTGAAACCATGGAAAAATATGGTCACGGCACGCCGGATGACTGGATCGAACGCAATCTTTACACCAAGCATAGTGCGATGGGTATTGTCTTGATGCTGGTTATCGATCTCGCCTTGTTCGGTGTGATCGGTCTGACGGTCTGGGCTGTACAAATGTTGTGGATTCCGATTACTGCTGCGGGCATCATTAACGGCATCGGCCACTATTGGGGCTACCGTAACTACGATTGTAATGATGCCGCTACCAACATCATCCCATTTGGTATTTTAATTGGCGGTGAAGAACTGCATAACAATCACCATACTTTTGGTACTTCCGCTAAATTGTCGTCGAAGTGGTACGAGTTCGATATTGGCTGGATGTACATCCGTATGTTGGAAATGGTTGGTCTTGCCAAGGTTAAGAAAATTGCGCCAGCACCGAAGTTTAATAGCGCCAAGTTGGTGCCAGATTTGGATACCTTGCAATCTGTGATCGCCAATCGCTACGATGTCATGGCGAAGTATGCCAAGTCATTGAAAAGTACCTGGCACGAAGAGCGTGCGCATCTGGCTGGCAAAGCCGCGCTGGAATCAGGATTTCTGAAATCTGTGAAGAAGTTATTGCAACGTGAACCGACCAAATTGGAAGCGCCGCAAAAGCAACAGCTCACAGAGTTATTCCTGCATAGCAAAGCGCTGCAAACCATGCATGAGATGCGCATTGAGTTGGGTGCTATTTGGGAGCGTTCGCATTTCACGCGCGATCAGTTGTTGCATCAATTGCAAGACTGGTGTGCCCGCGCTGAGGCGTCCAAGATTAAAGCTTTGCAGGAGTTTTCTTTGCGCCTGCGTAGTTACTCATGATGTTTTACCTCTGACGTTTGAATAAATAAATGAAAACGGCCTTTATAAGGCCGTTTTTTTTCGTCTTACCGATCGGGATTGTTGCGGCTGTTAATGTGGGTGATTATTGCCGAACAGCTTAAAGCACCAATATTTAGTGGTCTATGACTTTAGGCCGGGGAATTTTTGTGTTGCGCCAGATTATTTGTGGTGTTCGATAGGCGTGATCTGATTTCGAATAGAATTATTGCGTGCATACTGTGTATCACTCCACATCCTGTTTTTAAGAGAAAAATATGACGCATTCTTTACTCATCAAAAAATTCTGGCCTTCTGTTATTTTGGCAACTGGTGTGATGCTGTGTCATGGTCCGGCTTTTGCACAGACCGTATCCCTAGATTCAGCGTTGACTGCCGCGACTCAGTGGGCGATGTTGGCTGATGCGAATCAAGCCGAGCGAATGTGGACAGCAAGTGGTGCGGTGATGCAGAAAAGTATCACTAAAGAAGACTGGACCAAATACCTCGCCAATCTGCGTAATGATCTGGGGTCTTTGAATGGACGGGAGTGGGCGGAAATCGTGCGCGTGGGTCAGCCGGCGAATTTGCCTAAGGGGGAATATGTCAATGTTGTTTTTTCCTCCCGCTTTGCTAACTCACCCACTGGCGAAGCCGTATCGCTGATGTTGAGTGGTGGTCATTGGGTTCCGGTTGGCTACGTTGTCCGTAAAATTCAACCAGCCGTACCAAATGCGGCAGTGCCAGCAAAATAATTTCGGCTGATATTCGTCGTCGTGAACATCGCGCTCCAGGCATAAGATTCAAGGCACGGCGCATTGTAGCGACAAAATAAAAAAGCCCCGCCAGATATGATCTGGCGGGGCTTTGAGATTCCTAATCAATTATTTGATTTTGGTTTCTTTGTATTCAACGTGCTTACGAACTTTTGGATCAAATTTCATGATTGACATTTTTTCCGGAGTCGTACGTTTGTTTTTTGTAGTCGTGTAGAAATGACCTGTACCTGCAGTCGATTCTAACTTAATTTTGTCGCGGCCTGATTTCGCCATGATGGTTCCTTTATTCTGCTAGTTAGACTTTTTCGCCACGAGCACGCATATCGACTAACACGGCATCAATGCCTAGTTTATCAATAACGCGCAGACCGGCGTTTGAAAGGCGCAGGGAGACCCAGCGGTTTTCTGACTCAACAAAAATACGGCGATTTTGCAGGTTAGGCAAAAAGCGACGTTTAGTTTTGTTGTTTGCATGGGAAACATTGTTGCCGACCATCGGCTTCTTCCCGGTGACTTGGCAGACACGTGCCATGTTTTACTCCTCGATGATTTCCGAAATTGGAAAAAATGAGAGTATATATAAAAAACTGATGTTTTTCAATAACTTGGCGAAAACAAGTGTGTCTTTTTCAATTTAATATATTTAACAATTGGAATGTTAGCCTGTTTTTGCCCACATCGGTTTGCTTTCTATAACTCACCATGTTCCATAAACGAATAAATGTCCTTCCGGGCCACAACGAAGTGATCGAGAGTGCGGATATCGACCAATCCTAATGCCTGTTTCAAGACCGAGGTCAGATGATGGTCGGCCGCGCTTGGCTCAGAGGTCCCTGATGGGTGGTTATGCGCCAGAATGACGCTGGCGGCATTATGCGCGAGTGCTGCCTTCACTACTTCGCGTGGGTAGACGCTGGCATGGGTTAATGTGCCTCTGAATAGTTCGTCAGTTGCAATCAGGCGGTTTCTTACGTCGAGAAAAAGCATGACAAATGATTCATACGGTCTGTTGGACAGTAGCAACTGCAAATAGTGTTTTACTGCCTCGGGCGAGCTAAGGCTACTTTTTTCGCGTAATTCCTCTGCCAGCGACCGGCGTGCCAGTTCCAACACGGCCTGCAATTGGGCGAACTTGGCAGGACCTACACCGTTAATGGCAGAGAAGTCTTTTAATGAGGCTGCAAACAGTTGGTTTAGCGAGCCAAAGTGGCTTTGCATGTCGCGACCGAGATCCACCGCGCTTTTTCCGGCAACGCCTACTCTTAAAAACACCGCCAGCAGTTCGGCATCTGTGAGGGCGGTTGGTCCCAGGCGGATTAAACGTTCGCGTGGTCGCTGGTCACTTGGCCAGTCTGTAATTGCCATATTTTTCTTTTCTCATCTGGGATGTTGTTGATTTATGTCGAGTAAGGTTTCCGAGTTGCGCACTAAAGGGAGGCAAAATCTCCGCAATAGAGACCTTTTTTCCTAACGTGACTTACAATACGAGGTTCCGACGCTTAGCTGTCATTTCGCACTTTCTTTCATGTCTAATTCATCATTACCTCTCGTTACCGAAGCCTCTTATTTGACGTTGCACTATCGGTTGGCTTCTCAGGCTGGCGACGATATCGTCAGTACGTTTAAAGACTCTCCTGCAACTTTGCAGTTTGGTATGGGGCAATTGGCCCCATTTCTGGAAACCTGCTTGTTAGGTTTGCCAGAGGGGACCCATAAGACGTTTGAATTGCCGCCAGAACAGGCTTTCGGTCCACGTAATCCGGATTTAGTGCAACGTGTTTCACGCGCTACGCTCAGACAAAACTCTCAATTGGGGCATGAATATCACATCGGCGATCTAGTTGAGTTTGCAGCGCCAGGCGGTGGACAGTTTGCTGGCGTATTGCGTGAAATAGATGATCAAAGCGCGTTGTTCGACTTCAATCATCCATTAGCCGGTCAAAAAGTACAGTTTGAAGTAAAAATCATCGGTATTTTGTAATTGGCTCCAGATTTAAGCTTTTGGCGCAATATTGTTAAAATTGCATGTGGTTAAAAATAGATGCGGATCAGATGATGGATAAAGAAATTTTGTTGGCGCAACCGCGCGGATTTTGCGCTGGTGTTGATCGGGCGATTGAAATTGTTGAGCGTGCACTCATTCAATTTGGCGCACCGATTTATGTTCGCCATGAAATCGTGCATAACGCTTACGTAGTCGCCGATTTGCGCCAAAAAGGGGCGGTGTTCATCGAAGAATTGGCAGACGTTCCGCCGGGAAATACGGTTATTTTTTCAGCACATGGCGTCTCAAAGGCCGTGCAAGCGGAAGCGGAGCAACGCGGTCTGAAAGTATTCGATGCCACTTGTCCGCTAGTCACCAAGGTGCATATCGAGGTTGCCAAAATGCGTCGGGAAGGCCGCGAAATCATCATGATCGGTCACGATGGTCATCCTGAAGTCGAGGGCACCATGGGGCAGACGGAGCAGGGCATGCATTTGGTTGAGACCGTTGCTGATGTTGAAAAGCTGCAGGTAATTGATCCGGAAATGCTTTCCTACGTTTCCCAGACGACTTTATCAGTGGATGATACCGCCGATGTGATCGCGGCATTGAAGCGTAAATACCCGCTTATTACCGAGCCGAAAAAGGGCGATATCTGTTACGCCACGACTAATCGGCAGCAAGCGGTGAAATTTATGGCACCGCAAGTGGATGTGGTGATCGTGGTGGGAAGTCCCAATAGCTCAAACTCTAATCGCCTGCGTGAGGTGGCAGAAAAAATGGGTACGGTTGCCTACATGATCGACAATGCCTCGCAAATCGATCCTGCATGGTTGGTGGATAAGCCGCGTATTGGTTTAACGGCGGGCGCATCGGCACCTGAAATACTGGTACAGGCGGTAATTGATCGGCTGAAGGAGTATGGCGCTAAAAGCGTGCGGCCTCTCGATGGCGTTGAAGAGAACGTGACTTTCCCGATGCCTAAAGGCCTGGCGCGGGTCTAAATACAATAAATGTCCTAGATATTCAGACGCGGTGCCGATGGTTTGTTTCACAAAAATTTACTAGTTTGACATCAGCTTTTTGGTCCTCGCCATGATAAGACGCGATTCCTCGTGATTTATTCACGAGGTTTTTTTTCGCCCGCGTATTCTGCCTTACTGTGTGGACGAAATTAAATTCAGGTTAGGTGGATGTTTTCCGTGGATAGTTTTTTCTTTTCCTCGTTATTATGACGGCGGTCTAAAGAAGAGCGTTTAGTCATCCAACGGCTATACGAAGATGTGGAAAATACCAAGGTTACGGATGTTTTGAATATCGTTATAATCCGCTCGATTTTGGTAAATAGGCAGTGTTCGGAAGTCATGCTGTTTTAGAGTTTGCTAGAAACGTTTGTTAGTTTTACAGCAAATTGAGACCTAAATTGCACGATCCGGCACATACTACACATGTAAAAAGCGGCGAACTTTGCTGACAGGCTACCGGTTAGCCAAGCGTCGTGCTCATCGTTATAATTTGCACTGTTGCGGTGCTGATTTGTTGCTGGCAGCTCGCAATAGATAACGTGCATAAAGTGGGTAGAGCAAGTAAAAAAAGTCCCTTAAAAAAATGAAATCGGAGACAACTATCATGCGCATTTTTACAATTCCCAACATTCCTGCCATGCAAACTTTCCTTTTGGGTTGCTTTAGTTAATCGCTCCCACGACTTCAACGGCACGCCGATTTTCTGGGTGCCGTTTTTGTATCGGGAATGATTTTTGCTATGCAGCACCCTATATGCCTTCATACCGAGTTCGATGGTATGGGCTGATTTGAACCGAATCACATTAAGAACAAGGAAATCATGGATACCTTTATCCAACAAATTATCAATGGCTTAGTGCTAGGAAGCATGTATGCATTGATCGCGCTGGGTTACACGATGGTGTATGGCGTGTTGAATTTGATCAATTTCGCCCATGGCGATATCTTGATGATAGGCGCGATGGTGGGCCTTTCTATCCTCAAATTAGTGCAAGCGTATGCACCGGATTTGCCGGGCATCGTCAAACTCATGATCGCGATTGCAGGGGCGGTTCCGGTCTGCGTGATCGTCAATCTGGTCATTGAACGGATCGCTTATCGACCGTTGCGCAATGCGCCGCGGCTGGCACCGTTGATCACCGCGATTGGCGTCTCGATCCTGTTGCAAACTTTTGCCATGATGATCTGGGGCCGCAGTCCGTTGCCGGTGCCGCAAGTCATGCCCTCGGAACCGGTGCATATTCTGGGTGCGTTGATTTCACCGACCCAGATCATGTTGCTGATTCTGGCGACTGCCGCGATGGTCGGACTGGTATTGTTGGTTGAAAAAACTAAAATGGGCCGTGCCATGCGTGCCACGGCAGAAAACCCCCGCGTGGCAGGTTTGATGGGCGTCGATTCGAATCGGGTGATTGTGATGACGTTTGCCATCGGGGCCGCACTGGCCGCAGTGGCGGGTGTGATGTGGGGCGCGAACTATTCGTCGGCACAATTTGCAATGGGCTTTGTCCCAGGCCTGAAAGCCTTTTCGGCCGCGGTGCTGGGCGGGATCGGCAATATTTATGGCGCGATGCTGGGCGGCGTGTTGCTGGGGCTGATCGAAAGTCTGGGGGCTGGCTATATCGGTGACCTGACCGGGAATTTCCTGGGGAGTAACTATCAGGATATTTTCGCGTTCATCGTCCTGATCATCGTTCTGACACTGCGCCCGTCCGGCATCATGGGCGAACGAGTGGCCGATCGTGCGTAACCGCGCTTAACCCAGACTGGAGAGACTTATGGCTAACTATTTCGATACGCAAAAAAATCCGACCAAAGCCTATGGCAGTCTGGCCGTTCTGATGATTCTGCTGGTGGCGTTTCCGTTCATCGCCGCCAATTTTGGTAACTCGTGGGTCCGTATCATGGACTTCGCGTTGCTCTACATCATGCTGGCGCTGGGCCTCAATATTGTGGTCGGCTTCGCCGGTCTGCTCGATTTGGGCTATATCGCGTTTTATGCCATTGGCGCTTACATGACCGGCTTGCTGGCCTCGCCGCAATTCGCTTCGGTGCTGGAATCCTTCGTCAATACCTATCCGGTCGTCGGCGATTTTCTGGTGCGGATATGCGGCCCGGACATTCTCCAGAATGGTATTCATTTATCGTTGTGGGTCATCGTACCGCTGGGCGCGGCGCTGGCCGGTCTGTTCGGGGCGATTCTCGGTGCGCCAACACTCAAGCTGCGCGGTGACTATCTGGCCATTGTGACGTTGGGTTTTGGTGAAATCATTCGGATTTTCATGAACAACCTGAATGCGCCGGTGAATATCACCAACGGCCCGCAAGGGATCAACCTGATCGATCCGATTCGTATCTTTGGGGTCTCGCTGGCGGGTGAACGTGGCTCGAATGCGACCGTGTATTTCGGTGGTTTTGGGATGCCTTCGGTCAATGCGTACTACTTTTTATTCCTGGGTTTATGTATTGCGATCATCTTTATTACGGTGCGCTTGCAACATTCGCGTCTGGGCCGTGCCTGGGTGGCGATTCGCGAGGATGAAATTGCGGCTAAGGCGATGGGGATTAATACCCGTAACGTCAAGTTGCTGGCGTTTGCTATGGGGGCTTCGTTTGCCGGCGTGGCCGGCGCGATGTTTGCATCGTTCCAGGGCTTTGTGTCACCGGAGTCTTTCTCTCTGACCGAGTCGATTGCGGTGCTGGCGATGGTGGTGCTGGGCGGGATGGGCCATATTCCTGGCGTGGTACTGGGGGCGGTCTTGCTGGCGGCGTTGCCGGAAGTCCTGCGGCATACGGTCGAGCCGGTGCAGATGGCGATTTTCGGCAAGGTCTTGATCGACGCCGAAGTCTTGCGCCAATTGCTGTACGGTCTGGCCATGGTGGTCATTATGCTGACCCGTCCGTCTGGTTTGTGGCCTGCGCCGAAACACGAAGACCGGCCTGATGCCGATGTCGATAAACCGGCGAAGTCAGTTGACGTCGTCGCAGCTTAAGGAGGCACCATGAGCGCACAAATTATTCTTCAGATCTCCGGCGTCAATAAGCGGTTTGGTGGCTTGCAGGCATTGTCCGAAGTCAGTATCAAGATTTTGAAGGGCCAGATTTATGGCCTGATCGGTCCAAACGGTGCGGGTAAGACGACTTTCTTTAACGTCATTACCGGTTTGTACCAACCGGACACCGGTTCGTTTGAGTTGGCCGGTAAGCCGTATTCACCATCAGCCCCGCATGAAGTGGCCAAGGCTGGGATTGCCCGTACTTTCCAGAATATTCGTCTGTTCGGTGAAATGACCGCGCTGGAGAATGTCATGGTCGGTTGTCATGTCCGTAGTCATCAGGGTGTCTTCGGTGCGGTGTTCCGTCATCCTGCTGCCAAGCGCGAGGAAGCGGGCATCCGTGCCCGTTCGATGGCGCTGCTGGACTTTGTCGGGATTGCCCGTTTTGCGGAGCGTACGGCGCGTCACTTATCGTATGGCGATCAACGCCGTCTGGAAATTGCGCGGGCATTGGCGACGGAGCCGCAGTTGCTGGCACTGGATGAGCCGGCAGCGGGGATGAACGCGACCGAAAAACTCGGTTTGCGCGAATTGCTGGTCAAAATCAAGAATGAAGGAAAAACCATTTTGCTGATTGAACATGACGTCAAATTGATGATGGGCCTGTGTGACCGCATGACGGTATTGGACTATGGCAAACCGATTGCGGAAGGCTTGCCTGCCGAAATCCAGAAGAATCCGGCCGTGATTGAAGCTTACTTGGGAGGTGGCCACTAATGACTGAGCTCAACGCTGAAGTAAGAGCAGAACCAAAAGCCGTCGTGAAGGCGGAGAATGTTCTACGTATCGAAGGCCTGAAAGTTGCCTACGGGGGGATTCAGGCGGTTAAAGGGATTGATCTGGAAGTCAATCAGGGCGAATTGGTGACGTTGATCGGGGCCAATGGCGCGGGTAAAACTACTACGCTCAAGGCGATCACCGGCACATTGCCGAATTGTAAGGTCGAAGGATCGTTGCATTACATGGGCGAGGCGATCAAAGGCAGCCGTTCGTTTGATCTGGTCAAGCAAAATCTGGCGATGGTGCCGGAAGGGCGCGGGGTATTTACCCGTATGAGCATCCATGAGAATTTACTGATGGGCGCGTATATCCGCGACGATAAAGCCGGTGTCGATGCTGATATCGAGAAATGGTTTGGCGTGTTTCCGCGTTTGAAAGAACGTGCGGCGCAGATGGCGGGAACGCTGTCGGGCGGTGAGCAGCAGATGCTGGCGATGGCACGCGCCTTGATGAGTCATCCGAAACTGTTGTTGCTGGATGAGCCATCGATGGGGCTATCCCCGATCATGGTCGAGAAAATCTTTGAAGTGATCCGGACCGTCTCGGCGCAAGGCATCACGATTTTGCTAGTCGAGCAGAACGCGAAACTGGCACTGGAAGCAGCCCATCGCGGTTATGTGATGGATTCAGGTCTGGTGACGATGAGTGGTCATGCCAAGGATATGTTGAATGATCCGAAGGTCAAGGCGGCTTATCTGGGCGAAGGCTAAGCTAGCGTCTTTTACCTTGTTGTGATGCCTGGAACGGGTTGGACCTGATTCAGGCTGATGCAACAAGGGAGTTAGCGGAACAAGATTGGATTAAAGAAGCATAAAAAAAGGAGCCTCAGGCTCCTTTTTTATTACTCATACCGATACGCATCAAAATAGACAGATACACCTCAAAATGTATTCGGTTTTATTTTTAAACGATTTAGATAATAGACAATTGATCAACCGAGGCTGATTGTTGCAGAGGCTGATCTTTCATCCCTATCGCTGCTTCCGCTGGCACTATCGCATCGCTAGGAATAACAGGCGCTTGCGTGGCTACCGGTGTCTGGCGCTGTTTTGGCACGGCAATTGGAGCCATGCTGCCGCCGGATGGTACGTTCTTTCCGGTAGCGACATCTTGCAGGCGGCGATATTCAGCAAGTACACGATTTCCGTAACCGCCATCGGTGGCAAATGCAGCCGCGCCGACATAGCGTTTCAGACCTGCTTCAATCGATCCGCCTTGCGTCACGTAATCTTTCAGGATTTGCGAGCCGACTTTGATGTTAGCAGCTGGATTGAGCGCGGCCTTCACGCCACCAAAATTTTCAAACTTTTCTTGATGAATCTTCGACATTACCTGCATCAGGCCTTGTGCGCCGACCGGGCTTTCGGCAAATGGGTTAAAGCCGGATTCGATTGCCATTACTGCCAAAATAAGCAGCGGGTCGAGTTTGGTTTCTTTCGCAGTTTTATAGGCAGTGCTAACAAACATATTCGTTGCATCGCCTGCTACGCGATAACGCTTCGATAGCCAGTTGGTAACCCATTGCTGTTGATGCGCATCGGCTACTCGCACCGTTTTGAGGCCCGCTTTATCCGTGTGAAGTTGCGTAGACTTATTGATGGCCTCGGCCATTGCGGTCAAATTGTTGGCTTTGCGGGCTTCCATATCGACTGTATCAACGGCTTCACGCGATGCGATAGCATTTGGTGCTGCTGATGCGGTATTGCCATTAGCGTCTTGATGGCCAAATATCGGCAATCCTTTGATCTGTACAGCTAACTCCGGTTTAACGGTCAGGGCGGTGGCACCCATGATGGAAATCAGACTGACAATCAGGACGACCATTCCAGCATTGCTGCTGTTGCTAATGAAATCACCTAAAGTGCCGCGTACAGCCAATAATGCATTTGATGTTGCGTGGGCAGATTGATTGCCGATTTGCTTAAGTGCTTCTAGTGGTGTCTGACTAGGGCCGACTCTGACCCGAGTAGTTCCTACTTTTATTGAACGAGCTAACAAACTGAACCTCCTGATCGTTGCGGTGCATACAGTGGCCTCAGAGAGACACGAAAGCTAAAACAACAGCTATATCCTGCATGCAACGTAATCAATATCGCTTGGCGCTTACTACATTTTTACATTGCGCAAAACGTCGTGATGTTTGCAGTCGACTGGTGGTTCGGAGCCGATGAGTCGTTAATGCGACGGGCTCCTGGAAAATATTCAACATTTAATTAAATGTGCCGACCAGTTGCAAACAAATTTTTTGGGGAGAAGGCTGACGCCTTTTGAAAATCATCCTTAAAATAATGTCATGTGGGACCCCAATCCCGTGGGTGTTGAGAGCCTGGAAAAGGGTTTTTGACCCTTCCAAGGTTCATCAAGGTTGCCGCGCATTGTAGGGGGCGGTTTATATCAAGTCAACACTATAAAAAAGAAATTACATTACTTTTATGTCTAATGATTGTGGCGATAAGAAAGTAAAAGTCAATAAAATCAATGGCTTGGCTCTAATGCTTAAATTGTAGGCTTCACAAATAGAAACATTCAAAACCCATGAAATATACAGATTTACGTGATTTTATTGTCAAATTAGAACAGTTGGGAGAGTTGAAACAGGTGTCTGTGCCTGTTTCGCCAAATTTGGAGATGACAGAAATATGCGATCGGACCCTGCGCGCCGCCGGTCCTGCTTTGTTATTTCAAAAGCCAACGGGCCATACAATACCGGTTCTGGGCAATCTTTTCGGGACCCCAAGACGGGTGGCATTGGGTATGGGAGTCGACGACGTCAGCGAGTTGCGCCGCATCGGCCATGTTTTGGCGCGTTTGAAAGAACCCGAGCCGCCTAAAGACTTCAAAGATTTGCTTGGGCTGGGTTCGTTGGTGAAGTCGCTGTGGGATATGGCACCGAAAGAGCGCCGTTCGGCACCTTGTCAGGAGATCGTCTGGGAAGGCAATGATGTCGATCTGGCCCGTTTGCCGATTCAGCATTGCTGGCCGGGTGATGTCGCGCCATTGATTACCTGGGGTTTAGTGATCACTAAAGGTCCGCACAAAAAGCGTCAGAACCTTGGCATTTACAGGCAGCAGGTGCTGTCTCGCAATAAGGTCATTATGCGCTGGCTGGCGCATCGTGGCGGCGCGCTGGATTTTCGTGAGCATGCAATCGCCACTGGCGGAAAACCTTATCCGGTCGCCGTAGCGCTGGGCGCGGATCCGGCTACTATATTAGGTGCAGTGACGCCGGTGCCGGATAGTTTGTCCGAATATCAATTTGCCGGATTGTTGCGCGGCAGTCGGACCGAGTTGGTGAAGGCAATTGGCAGTGAATTGCGCGTGCCAGCCTCGGCAGAAATTGTGCTGGAAGGGCATATTAATCCTGATCCTAATCATCCTTCCGGCTATGAGATGGCATTAGAAGGTCCCTTTGGCGACCATACTGGCTATTACAACGAGCAAGATTATTTTCCGGTGTTTACCATCGACCGGATTACGATGCGCCCATCGCCGATTTATCACTCTACCTATACCGGGAAACCGCCGGATGAACCGGCTGTTCTTGGTGTGGCGCTGAATGAGGTTTTTATCCCTTTATTGCAAAAGCAGTTTTCAGAAATCATCGATTTCTATTTGCCTCCAGAAGGCTGTAGCTATCGCATGGCCGTCGTGCAAATTAAGAAAGCCTATGCCGGACATGCCAAGCGAGTGATGTTTGGTGTGTGGAGTTTTTTGCGGCAATTTATGTACACCAAATTTATTATCGTGGTGGATGAGGATGTCAATATTCGTGACTGGAATGAAGTCATTTGGGCGATTACGACAAGGGTTGATCCACTGCGTGACACTACGCTGGTTGACAATACGCCGATAGATTATCTGGACTTTGCTTCGCCGGTGAGCGGTCTGGGTAGCAAGATGGGCATCGATGCGACGAATAAATGGCCGGGTGAAACTACGCGGGAATGGGGCACGACCATAAAGATGTCGGATGCGGTCAAAACAAGAGTGGATCAGATTTGGCAGGAATTAGGGTTATAAGCAATTTTTATCGGGGCTTGAGGTCAAGCTCCGATCCATTTCTTCGCCATCTGGCGCTGGCAATACAAAAAAGCGCTGTCAGGCTTGCTTTGATGCGGTACAATTCTGGCTGGCGGGCCCCTGCGCATTGTGGCATGGTGAATCTGGTCAGGTCGGGAACGAAGCAGCCACAGCTATTTCCCGCAAGTGCCGCAGACAAGGCTCGCCTCTTTAATTTCTCTCAGTTTTTCTTTATTCTTCCCCGGTTCTCCATTTAGCGTATAGATGTTGTTCTAGCAGTGCTTGAACTTGCCAGATTATTGCGCGTTTATTAGCAAAAGCCAGGCTTTAAGCTAGCAGAAAAATAATTGTAAAAGCACTGAGAAGTTGTCAATACTCGCTGGTGTACTCCACGCTTCAAATAATAATGTCTATCATTCGGCTGGTTAGGGACAAAAATCTCCTGTCCCGGGAATTTCGCTGCCTGTTTTGCGTTATATTTTGTGTCAACATTTCCGTACGACCTCATGTAAAGCTTCCAGAATTTTTCCTATGCGCGTTTCCTATAAGTATTCTCTTATTTTTGCGGCCCTTGTGATCCTCGGATTGGCCGGTTATTTTGGCTTTGGAGGGAAGTTTGGCAAATCTGCTTCAATCAACGAACAAATCGCCCAAATAGTCAGAACCAGTCGGGCAGAGCAAAAAACTGTTCCGATTACCGTCTCTGCGAATGGCTACGTTACTGCTATTAATACCGTGGATGTGCGCCCACAGATTCAAAACGTGGTGCAGCAGGTGCATGTGCGGGAAGGTCAGGACGTAAAGGCGAATCAACTCTTATTTACGCTTGATGCACGGACAGATAATTCTGGCGTGGATAAGGCGAGGGCGCAGTTGGCAACCGACAAAGCCATGCTGGTCGATGCTGAAATGGCCTTGAAACGGAATCAGGAGTTACTCGCGCAAAAATTTGTTTCGCAAGCCGTGGTGGATAGCGCACAAAACAAGGTCAACTCATTACTTAGTGTCGTCGTAGCCGATCAGGCCGTCGTCCAGTCCAGCAGTATTGCGCTGAGTTTTAATAAAATTAATGCCAGCATTAGTGGTCGTATCGGCGCGATCAGTGTGCACCCAGGCAGTCTGGCGCAGCCAAGCGGGGTGCCAATGGTAACGATATCGCAACTCGATCCGATTGCAGTCAGTTTTTCGCTGCCGGAAAAAGAACTACAGTCGATACGCGCCAGTTATCCAGATGGAAATGCCCCTGTTGCTGTCCAATTGTCGCCTACGCAGCAATTAGTCGGAAAATTGATTTTTATCGACAATACTGCCGATACGCAAAGCGGCACTATTCGTATGAAGGCCCAGTTTGAGAATGACAAACGCGTGATGTGGCCCGGAACGTACGTAAATATCAGCCTGGTTTCCAGAACGCTTAACGATGCGGTGGTGATCCCGGCGCAGTCTATCGTGACCGGTCCTACTAATAAGTTCGTGTATCTGGTGAATCAGGACGAGACCGTGACGATGCAGCCCTTGGTAGTCGTGGAAACGACTAGCGGTCAAGCGGTCGTGACCGGGCTGAAAGTCGGTAGCCGCGTCGTGATTGAGGGAATGCAAAATCTGCGGCCGGGCGCTTCGATAAAAGAGGCCAAGACAAAACCAGCTAACCCTGCCAAGGAAGTTGCCATCTAAGGGCGCTGGCTTGCAATGACTTGCACTGACCTTCATTTCGCCGTGCAGTGGCAATTGCGTATAAACGCGCCACTGCGCAAACTCAGCATGGTGCGTGCAGCCTGACGAGCCTGACCTAATCAGCAGAAAAAATAACGTGAATATTTCCGAACTGTGTATCCGCCGTCCGATCATGACTGTATTGCTATCGGTAGCGATTGTGGTCTTGGGGATTTTCTCCTATTCCAAATTACCTATCGCGGCGCTGCCGAGTTACAACACCCCCGTCATTAACGTTAGTGGATCATTGCCGGGTGCCAGTCCGGAAATCATGGCCGCATCGGTCGCCACGCCGCTAGAAAAGCAGTTTTCAACGATTCCCGGACTGGCAACGATCAGCTCCACCAATACCCTCGGTAGCACCTCAATTACCCTAGAATTTAATTCAGACCGCGATATCGACGCAGCAGCCGTTGATGTGCAAGCCGCGCTATTGCGTGCGCAGCGCAATTTGCCGATCGAAATGACGTCCTTGCCCGCCTATCGCAAAGTTAATCCGGCGGATGCGCCGGTACTCTTGTTAGGACTGACTTCGCCATCCATATCATTAGCTGAGCTGGATGACTATGCCGAGAATTTGATCTCGCCATCGCTGTCGACGATTGCTGGTGTCGCGCAGGTGGCCGTCTACGGTCAGCGTCGTTATGCAGTGCGCGTGAAGGCAAGACCCGATCAATTAGCAGCACGTAATATGACCATGGATGAGTTGGCGGCAGCGATCAAAGCGGCCAATGCGAATAGTCCGGTTGGCGTATTGGATGGGCCGCGTCAAAGTTTGACGATACAGGCGAATAAACAACTCGCTAACGCCGCAGCATTCTCCAATCTGGTGATCAAAAGTCAGGATGGCTCCAGCATGCGCCTGAAGGATGTGGCGGATGTAGAAGATAGCGTCGAAACTACCAAGAGCGGCAGTTGGGTGAATGGCGAGCCTTCTATTATTTTGGCAGTCCAGCGCCAGCCGGATGCGAATACGGTTGCGGTCGTTGATGCGGTAAAAGCGACTTTACCGCAATTTAAGTCGCAAATGCCAGCCTCGATCAACGTGCATGTGTTGAACGACAGATCAGTCTCGATTCGAGATGCAATTGCCGACGTCAAGCACACATTGGTGCTGACGGTGGTGTTGGTGATTATGGTTATCTTTTTGTTTCTCAAGCGTTTATCGGCCACTGCGATACCGGTTTTATCTTTACCTATTTCATTGATTGGCTGTTGCGCATTGATGCTGTGGCTGGGATACAGCCTGGACAATATTTCATTGCTGGCGATTACGATTGCGGTCGGTTTGGTGGTGGATGACGCGATTGTGATGCTGGAAAATATTGTGCGTTACGTCGAGCAGGGTATGGAGCCGATGGCGGCAGCGCTGAAGGGATCGAAGGAAGTTGGCTTCACGATCATGTCGATTTCTATCTCGCTAGTCGCTGTTTTTATTCCGATATTTTTTATGCCGGGCGTGATTGGCTTAATGTTTCATGAGTTCGCCGCAGTCGTTTCGCTGGCGATTATGGTCTCGGCGCTGGTGTCGTTGACGTTGGTGCCTATGCTGTGCAGCCGCTATTTAAAACACGAAAATCATGTGGAAGATGGCTGGCTAAGCCGGAAATTCGAACAAGGTTTTCATGCTGTTTTGAATACATATACGCGCGGTCTTGATTGGTGCCTGGATCATCGGCGCTGGATATTGGCCGGTGCGGCTGCAACATTCATGTTGACGGGCGTGCTATTCGCGACTAGTCCCAAAGGTTTTTTTCCGACCGAAGACATCGGACAAATCAGCGCGACAGTGGAAGGGCCGCAAGATATCTCGTACCCGGCGATGGTTACCATGGTGCGTAACGCTGCTGAAATTGTTGGAAAAGATCCGAATGTCGAGAGCGTTACGTCCCGCGTCAGCGGCAGCAACAGTAATAGCGGCTCGATGTTCATTGGTTTAAAGGCGCGCAAGGACCGCCAGACGATGGATCAGGTACTAGAAGGCTTGCGCGGAAAATTGCGTGGCGTGGCCGGTATGTCGGCTTATCTGACGCCAGTACAAAATTTACGTCTGGGTGGACGCTCAAGCAAAAGTCGCTATCAATACACCTTGCAAAGCGTGCGTGCTGATGAGTTGAACAGTTGGGCGGATCGGATACAAGAAAAAATGCGCGCCGATACGATGTTTCGCGATGTGACCAGCGACTCGCAAATGAATGGATTGCAGGCCAGCATTGATATTGATCGCGATCGCGCCAATGACGCTGGCGTGCAGATTGATGACATCCGCACTGCGCTCTACAGTGCTTATGGTGACCGTCAGGTCTCTACTATTTTTACGAGTAGCAATAGTTATCAGGTCATTTTGCAGAGTAATAATTCCGGTCACCAGGATGAGGAAGACCTAAATAAAATTTACCTCCGCAGTAAAACCGGTGCGCTGGTGCCGTTGCTGAGTGTCGCGACGGTGAAACGTGAACCAACGGCTATCTCGGTGAATCATCAGGGGCAATTGCAGGCGATAACGATTTCGTTCAATCTGGCACCCGACGTGCCGCTTGGTAACGCGAGTCAAAAAATCGATCAGATTAAAGCGGAACTTGATTTACCCGCTAGCATCATTGCGAGTTACGGTGGCGATGCCGCAGTATTTCAATCTTCCCAAAGTAGTCAGGTAGCTTTGCTGGTATTGGCGGTGGCGGTGATTTATATTTTGCTTGGCGTGTTATACGAAAGTTATATTCATCCGTTGACGATTTTGGCGGGCTTGCCATCTGCGGCGATTGGGGCGTTACTGGCGTTACGGATTTTTGGTTTTGAGTTGACATTGATTGCGACGATTGGGATTTTGATGCTGATCGGGATCGTCAAGAAAAACGCGATTATGATGATCGATTTCGCGCTTGATGCGCAGCGTAATCAGGGGATGACACCGGTAGAAGCGATTCGTACTGCGTGTATTTTACGTTTCCGCCCGATCATGATGACTACGCTGGCAGCCTTGATGGGCGCGATTCCGATTGCATTGGGGTTGGGGGCCGGGGCAGAATTGCGGCAGCCGTTGGGTGTGGCAATCGTTGGTGGTTTGCTGGTATCGCAGGTAATAACTTTATTCATTACTCCGGTAATTTATTTGTTATTGGATCGCTATAGTGGTACTGGGCCATTGGTGTTTGCTGGCGATAGTATTCCGGTTGGAGAGTTGGGAATATCGCGGGAAGCGCAGCCGGTAGTATCACAAACACGTTAATTTGGAGAGGCAAATATGTCCGCTACTTTTACTTTAGATCCTACGCGTAGTGCTTTGTTGGTAATGGATTTTCAGACACCGATTTTAGGACTATTGGAGGATGCCGCCCCCCCCCGGCTTGCTTCAACGGGGCACAACCCGTGTCAATTACAACCGAACTGAACTGAACTGAACTGAACTCACGCCACCTTCACACTAAATCCAATAGTAGTCATTCCATCCTCACAAGAAGCAAACACTCCCCCGCCATGCATATTGGCGACTGCTCTCACAATAGCCAATCCCAACCCATACCCATGCTGCAACCCCTGATCGTGGCGCGCAGCATCAACCCGATAAAACCGGTCAAATAATCGATTTAAATGCGCTTCAGGAATCGGCTCGCCGGGATTAGACACCGCAATCTGAATCGCATTTTCCTGCCGCGTAATAGTCACAATAATCTCCGCACCAACACCCGAATGTTGAATCGCATTCTGCAAAAGATTACTGATAGCCCGGCGAAACAACGCAGTTTCGATAGGCGCTTCAACGCCAACATCCCCCCCAATGCTGACAGTCATACCGCCATCATCAAGAATGAACTCAAAAAATTCCACAGTCTTACTGACCTGTAACGCAATTGACGCCACAATCAATCCAGTGGCCGGTTCGCCCTGATCCGCGCGCGCCAGAAACAACATGTCGTTAATGATCGAGCGCACCCGCTCCAGATCCTCAAGATTCGATTGCAGAACCTCCTGAAACTCCCCCGCATTGCGTTCTCGCGATAACGCAACCTGCGTCGTCCCGATGATATTTGCCAACGGCGTGCGCAGTTCGTGCGCCACGTCCGCATTAAATCCTTCGAGTTGTTTGTACGCGTTTTCTATCCGATCCAACGCCCCGTTGAAAGTCGTCGCCAAATCAGACAACTCATCCGGCAGGCGCGCAACTTGCAAACGTTGCGAAAGCGCTTTCGGACTAAATCCCTGTGCCTCAATAGAAAGCTGTTTCAATGGCCGTAAACCAACCCGCGCAATCCAATAACCCAGCAGCATGACCAAGGCAATGCCGACCAACGATAAACTAAGCAACGCAATTACAAACGCGTGCAGCGTATGAAAATACGGCTCCAAATCGATACCGACGATCAATCGTACCGGCGGCCTTTCATCCAGGGCCGCGATAGTTTTCGTCATCGTTCGCAATGGATATTCGCGTTTGCGTAACAGAATAGTTCCCGAGCCATCGGGATCGCGCTCCAGATTATCAATTTCGGCAAGCCCCTGCCCAAACTGAAAGCGTGAATCATCGCTGAGTATCCAGAAGTGTTTACTGCCATCGGTTGGCGTCAAGGCATCCAGTTTTGCTCGCACTCGTGGCCAGCGCTCGGCGCTGCCGTTATGCTGAATCATGTATTGAATATCCTGAAACAGGGTATGCAATTCTTCCTGTTGATGTCGTTCCAGTTCTCTTTGGACAACGCTATACAGCGACATACCGATCATCGAAAAAATCAATAAAGCGGCCGCTGCAAACATCGTCACCAAACGCACTGTGATGGAACGCTTCATTCGGTTTTCTCATCCTTGCGCAGTTCCAACACGTAACCCATACCGCGTATGGTATGCAGTAATTTCGGCGTGAATGGAATATCCATCTTGGTCCGCAACCGTTTAATGGCAACTTCGACGACATTCGTATTACTGTCGAAATTCATATCCCAGACCAACTCGGCAATCGCTGTCTTTGACAGAATTTCACCTTGCCGCCGCGCTAACACCACCAATAAAGAAAATTCTTTGGCTGTCAGATCGATGCGGGTATTGCTGCCATCCTCGCTATTCGTGCGATAAGCCTTGCGGCTGAGCAGATCGATTTGCAGATTGCCGATCCGGAGTTGACTGGGTTCTTGCGTTCTGCCGCGGCGCGCCAATGCTTGCAAGCGTGCCAGAAGTTCGAGAAACGAAAATGGCTTGATCAGATAATCGTCCGCGCCATCATGCAAACCCTTGATGCGATCTTCGATGCTATCGCGGGCGGTCAGCATGATGACCGGTGTGTGTTTAATGGCGCGCAATGCGCGTAATACAGAAAATCCGTCAATCCCGGGCAGCATGACATCGAGCACGATCACATCGTAATCATGCTGCAATCCCAAGTGCTGACCGTCGATACCGTTATGTGCCAGGTCAACTGTGCAGCCTTGCTCAGTCAAGCCTTTATAAAGGTACTCGGCGGTCTTCAATTCATCTTCGACTATCAGGATTTTCATTCTTGGGGCATTCTCCGCTATATCTTATCGGCCAGACATCGGCGCATCTTTGTATCGACGCAACCGAAGTCTTATCGCCAACGATTGCATCATTTTCACTCTAGCACGGGGACTGTTTCCTTCGCAGTTTCCTTGCGTTCTTTGCGCGTTTTTTTGCGACCTTCGTACCAGAAATGGGCGCGATCCAGATACAAATAAACGACCGGGGTGGTGAATAGTGTCAGTATTTGCGACAGAATCAATCCGCCTACCATCGCATAACCTAGCGGTCGGCGCAATTCTGATCCCGCACCGTGGCCCAACATCAATGGCAACCCGCTGAGCAATGCGCACATAGTCGTCATCATGATGGGGCGGAACCGTAACAAGCATGCCTGAAAAATTGCTTCCTCTGGTTTCATGCCCTTTTCACGCTCGGCAGTGAGCGCGAAATCGACCATCATGATGCCATTTTTCTTCACAATCCCGATCAATAATATGATCCCGATCAAGGCAATCACGCTGAGATCATAGCCGCCCAGCATCAGGATCAGCAAGGCCCCGACCCCCGCCGACGGCAACGTAGACAGAATAGTCAATGGATGGATGTAACTCTCGTACAGCAAACCTAGCACGATATATACGGCTACCAACGCCGCTGCGATCAGATATGGCTGTGACGATAACGAATCGCCGAACGCCTTTGCCGCGCCCTGGAAAGCACCGGTTAAGGTATGCGGTACGCCCATTTCATCCTGTGCTTTTTGGATCGCGGTGACCGCATCCCCAAGCGCCACGCCGGGGGCCAGGTTGAATGAGATCGTTACAGCTGGGAACTGACTTTGATGACTGATCGACAAATAACCTGTTTTGGTCGTATCCACTTTGATAAACGTGGAAACAGGGATTTGTTGCCCCGTCAGTGGCGATGTCACATACAACTTGTCAAACAATGCCGGATCGGTTTGCAGCTTTGGCGTTACTTCCAACACGACGTGATAGCTGTTTACTTGCGTGAAGTATTGCGCGACCTGACGCTGACCAATCGCGTCATAAATGGTGGAGTCGATTAGTGCTGGCGAAATACCAAAACTGGATGCACGCGCCCGGTCGATAGTCAGTGTGGCAGTTGCCGCCGCATTTTGTTGATCGGAGGCGAGGTCAGTTAATGCTGGCAATTGTTTGAAGCGCGCTAGTAATTTCGGTGCCCAGACGTCCAGCTCACTCAATGAAGAGTCGGTAATCGTGTATTGATATTGCGTCCGCGCCAGACGGCCGCCGACGTTGATATCTTGTCCGGCTTGCAAGAACAGATTGACGCCCTGAATTTTGGCGACTTGAGTACGCAAACGGGTAATCACTTCATCCGCGGTTGCTGTACGTCCCTCGTCTTTTGGCTTCAGGCTGATAAAGAAGTTACCGGTGTTAAACGTCGCCTGACCGCCGCTCATCCCGAATCCGGTGACATCCGGATCTTGTCGAATCACATCGGCTAGTTTCAACATTCTGTCATTCATCGAAGAAAAGGAAGCGTCCTGCGCCGATTCGGCAAAACCGAAAACGAAGCCAGTGTCTTGCTGCGGGAAAAAGCCTTTGGGAATGATAATAAACAGCACGACGGTTGCCGCCAATGTGCAGAAAAATACGCACAAAGTAATGAATTGATGGCGTAACACGACCATCAATCCACGTTTATAGCCGTTCAGCATTGCATCGAATGCATGTTCAAACCACAGCGCCAGACGGCCATGTTTTTCGTCGTGATGGTTGCGCAGAAAGCGCGAACACAACATCGGCGTCAGGGTTAATGAAATGATCACCGATACGGCGATGGTGAGCGTGACGGTGATCGCAAATTCACGGAAAAGACGTCCGACGATGCCGCCCATCAACAGCAATGGGATGAACACAGCGACTAGCGAAACAGAAATCGAAATAATCGTGAAACCGATTTCGCCTGCGCCCTTGTAGGCGGCTTCCATCGGCGTCATGCCTTCTTCGACATAGCGATAAATATTTTCCAACATCACAATCGCATCATCGACCACAAAACCGACTGCGATCGTGAGTGCCATCAACGACAAATTATCCAGACTAAAACCGACCAGATACATGATCGCGGCGGTTCCCATCAGGGCCAATGGCACGGTAACGCTGGGGATTAATGTCGCTGGAACGTTGCGCAGGAACATAAAAATAACCATCACGACCAAGGCAATTGTCAGCATCAGTGTGAGTTCTACATCCAGTACGGAAGCGCGGATAGTCTGGGTACGGTCGATCAGTGTATTGACGCGCACCGATGGCGGAATCGCAGCCTGAAGGCGCGGCAGGGCGGCCTTAATCCGGTCTACCGTTTCAATCACGTTAGCGCCCGGTTGTTTCGTAATCGCCAGCACGATTGAGCGGCCATTGATCACGGTACTGTCAGCAGGCGCTGCTTTACCGGCATAGGCCCATCCGGCCACTTTGACGTTTTCTGGGGCATCTATGGCTATACCGATATCGCGGACCCGCACCGGGGCACCATTTTTGTACGCCAACACCATGTCATTCCACGGTTTGGCTTTTAGCAACTGGTCATTGGTGTAGACGGTAAAACTTTGCCGGTCGCCATCGATCGTCCCTTTCGGCTGATTGACCGTGGTGCTGGCGATGACGCCGCGGATATCTTCAAGATTCATTCCCAACGCGGAAAGTTTGGTGGGATCAACCTGAATCCGTATCGCAGGCTTTTGCGCACCGCCGATATTTACCAGTCCGACGCCGGTAATCTGTGAAATCTGTTGCGCCAAAATATTATCGGCGTAGTCGTTGACTTCAATCAATGGCAACGTCGACGATTGCACCGCCATCACCAAAATCGGTGAGTCAGCAGGATTGATTTTTCGGAACGTAGGCGGGTTTGGCAAGTTAGCCGGAAGTTGGCCGCTGGATGCGTTAATCGCGGCCTGTACATCCAGCGCAGCGGCATCGATATTCCGGTTCAAATCGAATTGCAGCGTAATTTGAGATGAGCCAAGCGCGCTGGTCGAGGTCATTTGCGACAGACCTGCGATTAACGAAAATTGTCGTTCTAGCGGTTGGGCAACATTCGATGCCATCGTTTCTGGATTAGCACCAGGCAGATTCGCCGATACCTGGATGGTTGGAAAATCGACCTGCGGCAACGGTGCGACTGGCAGCAAAGGCCAGACCGCGATGCCGACTAGCATAATAGCAATTGCGAGAAGCGTGGTCCCGATGGGTCGCTTGATAAAGGCAGCCGAGATACTCAATTGGCCGCTCCTTTTGGCGGTGCGCTGGCAGGCGTATTTTCAATAATTTTCACGCCCGGCTTGAGTTTATATTGGCCGTCGATGACGACCTTTTGACCCGTTTTCAGACCTTTGTCGATAACAGCGATGCCGTCCTGACTTTGTAACACATGAACGGGCTGCGGTTGCGCTACCTCATTGGCGTCGACGGCATAGACGTAAGTACCGGTCTGACCACGTTGCACAGCTGCGGCCGGGATAGTTAATGCTTGCGATAAATCAGCCAGATATAGACGCACATTGATATATTGACCGGGCCACAAGACATGCGTCGGATTATCAAAAGTTGCTTTTAATTGGACGGTGCCAGAAGTGGTATCGATCTGATTATTAAGCAACGTGAGGTGACCGTTGGCTAGCGCTTCATTGCTGTTGCGATCAAAGGCTGACACTTTTAATTGCTGGTGATTTCCTTGTAGCGTTTTATTGATTTGCTGGAAGTTATCCTCAGGCAAAGTGAATATAGTCGTGATCGGATCGATCTGATTAATCACCACCAGCCCATTGGCATCGGCGGCGTGCACAATATTGCCAGCATCGACCAGACGCGCACCGACGCGACCGCTAATCGGCGCGTTGATAGTGGTGTAACTGAGCTGAACTTTGGCGAAGCTGATTTGCGCATCGTCTGTTTTCAATGCGGCGTCAAGTTGGCTCACCAACGCTTTTTGCGTATCCAGCGTTTGCTGCGTCGCGGCGTCTTGCTGGCGCAACACTGTATAGCGTTGCAAATCCAGTTTGGCGTTGCTTAACTGTGCCTGATCTTTGGTTTTTTGTGCTTGCGCTTGTTCAAGTTGCGCTTGCACGGCACGTGGATCAATCTGGGCCAGCAGCTGACCTGCTTTGACATCTTGGCCTTCAGTAAATCCGACTTTGTCGAGTTGCCCGTCAATCCGCGTTCTGACGATGACACTGGCATTGGCGGTGACCGTGCCGACGCCTGTCAGATAGATCGGCACATCTTGCTGCTTAACTAGTGCAGTCGTTGCTTCTACCGGCGGATTTTCTTCTACTGGCGCAGCGGTGTTGGCTTTGTGTCGCTCGCTCCAGATACCGGCAGCAATGACTAGCAACAGTACAGCGCCGATGATATGCGTCGAGCGTCGGCGGAAAAATGGTGTGGACATGTTTTACTCGCGAAAATGAATTGGATTTAATGTGTTTTTGTCTGCGTGGCATTGTTCAATGCAGTCTTTTCGAGTGCATCTTTAGTCAATGCCGTCGCGTCCCAGCCGCCGCCGATGGCTTTGATCAGCCCAACACTGGCAACCAATTGACGGCCACGTATCTGCACCGCCGTACGCGCATTGCTCAGCGCGGTTGTCTGGGCAATCACGACGCTTAAATAGGTAGTAGTGCCAGCGCGGTATTGGCTCAACGCCAGTCTTTCGGCAAGTTCCGATGCCGCGACAGCCTGATCCTGCACCACGCCTTCGCGATCCAGAACGTTCAAGGTGGTCAGATTGTCTTCAACATCCTGAAAACCGTTTAATACCGTTTGTTTGTATTGGGCGACGGCGACGTCATAGGCGGCCACCGCTTGCGCACTGTGAGCCCGACGCAAGCCGCCATCGAAAATGGTTTCTGCCAACGCGGAGCCGAGCGACCAGACACGGCTAGGGGCATTAAACCAATTTGCCAGACTATTCCCATTGAAGCCGCCATTTGCACTGAGTAGTAAGTTGGGGAAGAAGGCGGCTTTGGCGACGCCGATATTTGCGTTTGCCAGTGCAGCGCGACGTTCGGCAGCAGCAATATCGGGACGACGTTCAAGCAGATCGGAGGGCAAGCCGGGCGGAACTAGCGGCAAATGCGCCACCAGCGGCACGGTTGAGGCGGATGTGACCGGTGTCAGCGAAAAGGCGGCGGGCGACTTACCCTGCAAAATCGCAATCGCATGTTCTAACTGGCCGCGTTGTGCATCCAGATCAATTGCTTGCGCCTCGGCGGTTTTTAGTTGCGCTTCGGCTTGCGCTACATCAGAACGCAACGCTACACCGGCGTTGTATTGGCTTTGCGTCAGTTGCAGCGAACGGGCATAGGCTGCGGTGGTGCGCGCATATAAATCCTTGAGTTGATCGGTCACCCGCAACTGTAAATAATCTTGCGCCAGCGTCGTTTGGATACTGAGACGCGCCGCTGCCAGATCGGCGGCGCTGGCTTGCGTACCGGCTTCTCCTGACTCCACTGAACGACGTACCGCGCCCCAGATATCCGGCTCCCAACTAGCGTTGATGGAAGCACTGTATTCATTGCCGGTATTAATCACGCCACTGGTATTCGTGCGTGCCCTGCCTACACCGGTGTTCACGCCCAGCGTTGGCCAAAATCCAGCACGTGCAGCATCGGCGGTAGCGTGTGCCTGTCGATACTGGGCTTCCGCCTGGCGAATATTTTGATTGGCTTGATTGGCTTGGGTTATCAGCGCGTTCAGCGTGCTGTCGCCATAAATTTCCCACCAGTTATGGTTGGCGTCGATGCTCTGCGGCGTCGCCGTTTTCCATGCCGTATTTTCTTTATAGGCACTGGGAGTATCGATTTGCGGGCGCACGTAATCGGGGCCGACGGCGCAGCCACCAAGTAAGGTGGCTAAGGCGGTGACGACTGCCGCTGCAAGTGCAGTGGCGGTCGGGCGCTTGCTGAGGTGGTGCAAAAATGGGATCGGGGTCATGGCCTGCAGTGAGCGGTAGGGCAATCGGATGATATGCCGGTCCGACAATGCAAGTAGCTGCCGGACTGGCATGCTTACCGTTGTACTTTAAGCGCTACTAAGGGACCGCAGGCTGTCGTGAATATGACAAATTTGTCAGTTTGGCGGCGAGTATTTTCCTATGGCAACTACGGCGAGCGGGCAATTACTCGGCGGTGCAGTATGCTCCTCCAACTGCAGCTTATATAAGCTGGCGGACAAAGTGTCGGTCATACCGACTTATGCCGTTTCCATGCCGACTCAGCTTGCTGTTTGTCGCCCATGACGAATCCGCAACGCACTAATCGTTGTCGCCAGCAACGTTGACGCGGCAGCAATCCATAGCGATAAGTGCACGGCGCTGGCATCGATTGATGCGGTATCTGCGGTTGAAGCGAGATGCGTGCCGGTTGCCGCCAGCGCAAAAGCCACCAGCGCTGCGCCTAATGACTGCCCGAACGTGCGGGCGATTGCCAGTACGCCAGAAGCCGCGCCACTGCGCGAGCGTGGGGCATTCGTCATCAGTTCTCGATTATTTGGACTTTGGAAAAATCCAAAACCTAATCCGCAAATAAATGCACGCCATAGAATATCTAGCACTGAAGGATGTTTCCCCAGCAAGGTCAGTAAGACCAGGCCGAGCGTGTACACGGCCAGCCCGCACGTCGATAGCAACGCTGCCGAATAACGATCGGCTAGTCGCCCGGCGATGGGGGCGGTAATCATGATCGCCACCGGCCACGGCGTAAATAATGCGGCTGACATCAGAGGGCTGAAACCGTAAGCACCTTGAAATAGAAAGGGGAGGGCGATAAATGCAATCCCTTGTCCGATAAATGAGCAAACCGAAGTGGCGACCGCCATCGAAAAACGGATCGATGAAAAGATATCCAATGGTAATAAAGGTGCGGCTGCACGTTTTTGGCGAATAATAAACAACACTATCGACAGGATTGCCACCGCGGCGAAAATCAATTCATTGCCGATGCTGTCATGGCGGGATAAACCATCGACCCCAAGAACAATCGCCGCCAAAGCCAGCCCCGATAAAAGTGCACCGGCGACATCAAATTTTCCGCCGCGGCCATGATCGGTCGGCAATACACGTCGCGCCAATATCAATGTGACGATACCGATGGGCACGTTGACGGCAAATAACCAGGGCCAGCTCAGTACCGATAGCATTGCGCCGCCGATAGCCGGGCCCGCTGCCAGCGAAGAGGCAACCACCATTGCGTTAATGCCGAGGGCGGTTCCGAGTAAACGTGTGGGGAAAATATTTCGATAGAGCGCGGGGCCGATGCTCATGGCCGCAGCCGCACCGATGCCCTGTATAAAACGCAATATATTCAGCGACATTAGCGAGTGCGACAAAGCGCAGCCAAGCGAACTAATCGTAAATAACAGAATGCCGCCCATATACAGGCGTCGAAAACCAATCACATCGCCAAGCGAGGCAAACGCCACCATTGTCATGGCCCCGGCCAGAATATAGGCGTTGGCGATCCAGACCGCCGCCGCGGGAAGGACATTCAAATCGCGGGCAATGATCGGTAGTGCCACGTTGACGATGGAGCCATCCAGTACCGTCATGCCGGTAACTAATATCATCACAATAATGGCGACGCGTCGTTGGGCGGCGGGGATGCCATCATCTCCTGCGAGATCGGTAAAAAGTCTGCTCATGGAATTTGGTATTGACGCTTAAGTCGTCGTGGATGTGGCTGATGGCGCTGCGATAAAGTAAAAAGCACGGGCAGTCCAGGTTGGCGGGCAGGTAAGGGAACGCGGGAGTAGCATGTGCTGCGATAGTGCAGAATTATTGCATGACGCACAATTTTTTGCCGACAACCCTCGTTGTGTTGTGATTTTATCGCTATAAACGTGCTTTTTTTAGGCCCATACGGAAAATATGCGCACACGTCAAGACGACAATCGCGTGCTTTTTTCAAGAAGACGAATGGTTGATTGAGGTATAATTCGAATTTCCCGCATGTGCCGTTCGGCACCTTCCGCAATGACCAAGTTTGTATTTGTTACTGGCGGCGTCGTGTCTTCCCTAGGTAAAGGGATTGCCGCCGCTTCCCTCGCCGCGATCCTCGAATCGCGTGGCCTAAAAGTCACCCTCATTAAACTCGATCCGTATATCAACGTTGACCCAGGGACGATGAGTCCGCTCCAACACGGCGAAGTATTTGTTACCGATGATGGGGCAGAAACTGACCTCGATCTCGGCCACTATGAGCGTTTTATTACAACGCGCATGAAGAAGGTGAATAACTTTACGACCGGGCAAGTTTACGAATCCGTGATCCGCAAGGAACGCCGTGGTGAATACCTCGGGAAAACCGTGCAAGTGATTCCGCACATTACCAATGAAATCCAGGATTACATCTATCGCGGCGCCGAAGGGTTTGACGTGGCGTTGGTAGAAATCGGCGGCACAGTTGGTGATATTGAGTCGTTGCCCTTCCTTGAAGCAGCACGTCAATTGAGTTTGCGCGCCGGTCGTAAAGCGGCGGCATTTGTGCATTTGACATTGGTGCCTTACTTACCATCAGCAGGTGAACTAAAAACCAAGCCAACCCAGCATAGCGTACAAAAATTGCGTGAAATCGGTATTTTGCCTGATGCATTGCTGTGCCGCGCCGATCGTCCTATTCCTGACGAAGAGCGGGCGAAGATTTCGCTGTTCTCGAACGTCGAGATGGCTGCCGTCATTTCGGTCTGGGACGTGGATACTATTTATAAAATTCCACAAATGCTGCACGACCAGGGTTTGGACGCAATTATTTGCGAAAAACTCGGCCTGTCGCCGCAGCCAGCCGATTTGACGATGTGGACTAATTTGGTGAGTGCGCTGGAAAATCCAGAGCACGAACTGACGATAGGTATGGTCGGCAAGTACGTCGATCTGACTGAATCGTATAAATCGCTGACTGAGGCTTTGCGTCATGCCGGGATTCATACTGGTTCCCGCGTCAATATTGAATATCTGGATTCAGAAGAAATTGAAGCCAAGGGTACGCAATCGTTATCGAAGTATGACGCGATTCTGGTGCCGGGCGGCTTCGGCAAGCGCGGCGTAGAAGGCAAGATCAACGCTGCACGTTATGCACGGGAAAATAAAATACCTTACCTCGGTATTTGTCTCGGTATGCAAGTCGCCTTGCTTGAATATGCCCGTAACGTTGCTGGTCTGACGTTGGCAAACTCGACTGAATTTGATGAGCAAACCGAACAGCCGGTCGTGGCGCTGATTAACGAATGGCAAAATCACGACGGTAAAGTCGAATTGCGCGATGCTAATTCCGATTTGGGCGGCACCATGCGTTTAGGCGCACAAACCTGCGATATCAAACCGGGCACTCTGGCTTCTGAAATCTACGGCTCGACGGTGACTGAGCGTCATCGTCACCGCTATGAAGCGAACAATCACTATCTGGATCGGATCGAAGCAGCCGGGCTGGTCGTCTCGGCACGCACGCCTACCGAAGAACTATGCGAAGTAATGGAATTGCCGCGCACTGGTGAGCATGCGCATCCCTGGTATGTCGGCGTCCAATATCATCCAGAATTTAAATCGACTCCACGTGATGGACATCCGCTGTTTATCTCGTTTATCTCGGCAGCGTTGGCGCATCAGCAAGCCCTCGCTAAAAATCCTAAGGTATAAGGAAAGAACATGAAACTGTGCGGCTTTGATATTGGCTTGGATCAGCCATTTTTTCTGATTGCAGGTCCTTGCGTGATTGAATCACGTCAAATGGCACTCGATACCGCCGGTCAATTGAAAGAGATCACCAGCGCGCTGGGTATCAACTTCATTTACAAGTCGTCGTTTGACAAGGCTAACCGTTCTTCAGGCACGTCATTTCGTGGTCTGGGAATGGAAAAAGGTCTTGAGATTTTGGCTGATGTAAAGAAACAAATTGGTGTGCCGGTATTGACTGATATACATGAAATTGACGAGATCAAGCCAGTTTCTGCCGTGGTAGACGTATTGCAAACACCGGCGTTTTTATGTCGTCAAACCGACTTCATCAATGCGTGCGCACAGTCGGGAAGACCGGTAAATATTAAAAAAGGCCAATTTCTGGGGCCGCATGATATGACCAATGTGATCGACAAAGCGCGTGCAGCTGCCCGTGAAGCCGGTTTGCCAGAAGATAACTTTATGGCATGCGAACGCGGCGCGTCGTTTGGATATAACAATCTGGTATCCGATATGCGCTCGCTGGCGATCATGCGCGAAACCGGTTGTCCGGTTGTGTTCGATGCGACGCATTCTGTGCAATTGCCGGGTGGACAGGGCAGTACTTCCGGTGGTCAGCGCGAGTTTGTGCCAGTGCTGGCGCGGGCGGCGATTGCCGTTGGGATTTCTGGCATTTTTATGGAAACCCATCCTGATCCGTCTAAAGCGATGTCGGACGGTCCAAACGCGGTGCCATTGGGCCGGATGAAAGAATTGCTGGCGACTTTGATCGAGTTGGATCGTGTCGTTAAAAAGAATGGTTTTCTGGAAACCCATTTCGCTTGAGATTACAATACGCGCCATCATTGATAAATGATGGCGCGTATCTTTTGTTGGCCTACATTATTGGCTTCTAAGCAGTATCGCGTATTAATTAACGTTATTTACGGTTAATTCAGGTATTAATAAGAAGTAATCATTATGGATAGAGGAAATAAATGAGTGCAATTGTTGACATCATCGGCCGCGAAATTATTGATTCACGCGGTAACCCTACAGTCGAGTGCGACGTCCTGCTGGAATCCGGCGTCATGGGCCGTGCATCGGTGCCATCCGGAGCATCGACTGGCTCGCGTGAAGCAATCGAACTGCGCGACGGCGACAAAAGCCGTTACGGCGGCAAGGGTGTTTTAACTGCTTGTGAGCATATTAATACCGAAATTTCCGAAGCCATCATGGGCTTGGACGCCAACGAGCAAGCATTCCTGGATCGCACGCTGATTGATCTGGATGGCACTGAAAACAAAGGGCGTTTAGGCGCGAACGCAATGTTGGCCGTGTCGATGGCGGTGGCTAAAGCTGCTGCTGAAGAAGCTGGCTTGCCGCTTTACCGCTATTTCGGCGGTAGCGGCGCAATGCAAATGCCAGTACCGATGATGAACGTAATCAACGGTGGCGCGCACGCTGACAATAACCTCGATATTCAAGAGTTCATGATTATCCCGGTCGGCGCACCAAGTTTCCGCGAAGCGCTTCGTTACGGCGCTGAAGTATTCCATGCGCTGAAAAAGATCCTGCTAGACAAAGGCCTGGCAACTTCAGTTGGCGATGAAGGTGGTTTTGCACCATCCGTAGCTAACCATGAAGAAGCGCTGAAGCTGATTATTCAAGCGATTGAAGCAGCTGGCTATGAGCCTGGGACACAAATTGCACTGGGTCTGGATTGCGCTGCAAGCGAATTCTACAAAGACGGTAATTACGTCCTTGCCGGTGAAAACATGACGTTGACAGGTGCGCAATTCACCGGATTACTGGCATCGTGGTGTGACAAATATCCGATCATCAGCATCGAAGACGGTATGGCTGAAAACGATTGGGATGGCTGGAAGCTGCTGACCGAAACGCTGGGTAAGAAAATTCAATTGGTTGGTGACGATCTGTTCGTGACCAATACCAAGATTTTGCGTGAAGGTATTGAAAAAAATATCGCTAACTCAATCCTGATCAAGATCAATCAGATTGGTACACTGACCGAAACTTTTGCTGCAATTGAAATGGCAAAACGTGCTGGTTACACCGCTGTGATTTCGCATCGCTCAGGCGAGACAGAAGATTCAACTATTGCGGATATCGCGGTCGGTACAAATGCACTGCAGATCAAGACCGGCTCAATGTCGCGTTCGGATCGTATGGCGAAGTACAACCAACTATTGCGCATTGAAGAAGATTTGGGCGATATCGCTAGTTATCCTGGCCGTTCCGCCTTTTATAACCTGAAGTAATTTGTTATAAATAGCATGTAATGCAATGATCCCGGCCAGCGAGTTAATTTAATCGCTGGCCGGATTTGCATATATTTAATTGGATTGTTAATGCGTTTAATCGCCATTTGTCTGACCGTGTTGTTGCTATTAATCCAGTATCCCCTGTGGCTGGGCAAAGGTGGCTGGCTACGCGTCTGGGATATGGGGCAACAAGTTGTGGCTGCGCATGACAAAGTCGATTATCTGAAGGCGCGCAATGCCAAACTAGATTCAGAAGTACATGATTTGAAAGAAGGTACAGGCGCAGTTGAAGAGCGCGCACGTACTGAGCTGGGAATGATCAAGCAAGACGAGATTTTTGTGCAGATATTGGACCCGAGCAATACTGAAGTGGTCTCGACCCTGAAGGAGGCACAACAATTATCCGATAGCGTTGGCGCTGCGATTCCTTCCAAACCGCCTGCGGCTAAGCCCGGCGAAAAAACACCGGCAACGACCGCCGCTAAGTCGACTAAATTAGGATCAAAAACGGCGGCTAAGCCAACACGGGCACAATCGTTTGAAGCAGCGACCGCGCTCATCAAAGATTGATAGAGCACGGTACTTTGGTGCGAGAAGCAACTATTAGCCTTCACCAATAGTTGATATCCTTGATGCCTGCTATCTAGCCGCACCAGTTTTGCCTAGGGCAAAAATTAATGCTTGATGTTACCCGTTGTCAGTAAAGTCTCGACAGGGGCGCTGGTTGCAAACAGATGGGCGCAATCGACTTTATCAAAAGCATAATGCTGGCCGCAAAAATCACAGTCAACCGACAGTTTTCCCATTTCCGCGATGGCTTCATCGACTTCTTTTTGTCCTAACATTTGCAGCATATTGCCCACTTTTTCGCGTGAGCAGTTGCAGACAAAGCTGGGATGCTGCGGTTCGAAAACCCGTACAGTTTCTTCCCAAAACAGGCGTCGCAATAGTGTTTGAATATCGGTCGACAGCATTTCTGCCGGACGCAAGGTTGCGCCCAACATAGAAATACGATTCCAGTTTTCAAGCGGGTCTTCTATGCTAATTCCAGTGCCGCCATGATTCGGCAATTTTTGCAGTAATAAGCCTCGGGAGACATTAGCATCAGCGGCTAACCATAGCTTGGTATCTAGCTGTTCCGAGCGCAACATATAGTTTTCGATAACTTCGGCGACATTGTTACCATCTAGCGGCACGATTCCTTGATAGGGTTGCTGCCCCGGCATTTTGTCTTGCGGGTCCAAAGTGATGGCAAATCGACCATGGCCATTAACGTTGACTAATTCGGTCAGGGTAGCGCCATCTTCCACTACTGCATCTGGTACCAGCTTTGCCGTAGCGCGCATCTGCAATTTAGCATCGCATTCCACTACTAATAGGCGCACCGGGCCGTCGCCATGTATTTGCATCACAATCACGCCATTAAATTTTAAATTTGCCGTGAGTAGTGCGGCTGCGGCTAGCATTTCGCCTAGCAGCGTCGTCACCGCAGTCGGATAGTTGCGGCGTGCCAATACTTGTTGCCAGGTATGGGAAAGCTCAACCAATTCGCCCCGAACTGCGGCATCTTCGAGCATAAATTTTTGCAGATTGTCGTTACTTATATTCATCGCGTTATTTCTACCTTCGCCGATCATGTCAATTATTGTTTATTCAGTCGATTTTCTTTAGCTGCGTTTTATATTCCTGACCGCGCTCTATATAGTGCTGCGCACCGCCAGCCAGCTTCACGAGATCTTCTGCGGATAAGATACGCGCCACTTTGGCGGGAGAGCCAATGATCAACGCATTATCAGGAAATTCTTTGCCTTCGGTGACCAATGCGCCTGCACCCACTAGGCTATTTTTGCCGATTTTGGCACCGTTTAGCACGACGGCCTGGATGCCGATCAGTGCGCCATCGCCTATCGTGCAACCATGCAACATGACCTGATGACCGATTGTGACGTTCTCACCGATCGTCAGCGGAAAGCCCATATCGGTATGTAAAACCGAATTTTCCTGAACATTGCTGCCACGGCCGATGGTAATGAGTTCGTTATCGCCACGAATGGTGACGCCAAACCAGATACTGGCGTTGGCTTCAACTTTAACTTTACCGATGAGCGTTGCATTTTCGGCGACGTAAGCGGATGGATCAATTTCGGGGATATGTTCACCCAGTTGGTAGATACTCATAATTCTCCGTAGAATGTGCGCTTGTTTGTTACATCCAGCAGCAGGATGGGTAAGAGATTATCTATTTGAGGCAAATACGGGTGTTAATGAAATTGTTTTCCAACTTATGCGCAATTGCGCACGAATACCCTTTTAGGTCGCTATTTTACCGCTGCTAGCATGAAGAGTTTATCTGATCCTATTTTTGTTGTTTCTACGACCGCGCTGCCTGAGTTGCGCAGCGCCGCCTTACGCCAGCTACTGACGTGCGATCCAATCGGTAAAGTAGCAGGCATCGCCCATTTAGTTGCCGATGTTAAGCGTGGCGCATTCACGCTAGATACCTCCGCTATTTTGATTAACGCTGCAGAAGCCAGGGCTATTCCAGGGCGGCCATTGCAGCCAGAACTGGTTTTACCTAAGACGCTGAAACATCGCTCGATGCGTACAGAGGAGGGGCGGGCTGCGTTAATTCACGCGCTTGCACATATCGAATTCAACGCTATGAATCTGGCATTGGATGCAGTTTGCCGTTTTGTGGACATGCCTGATGAGTATTACACCGACTGGCTGAGTGTGGCAGGCGAAGAGGCGCAGCATTTTGACATGCTGTCGCGGCATTTGCAGACTTTAGGTTTTGCGTATGGCGCATTCCCGGCGCACGGCAGCATGTGGGAAATGGCTGAAAAAACGCAGCATGATGTTTTGGCGCGGATGGCGCTCGTACCGCGCACATTGGAAGCGCGGGGACTGGATGCTACTCCGGCAGTGAGGGCCAAAATTGCGCAAGCAGGTGACATGGCCGCAGCGCACATTCTCGACATTATTTTGCGGGAGGAGGTGGGCCATGTTGCGATAGGGAATCATTGGTATAACTGGCTATGCATGGCGCGCGAGTTAGAGCCAATTGCCGCCTTTGCAGACTTGGTACGCGAATATGAGGCACCGGTATTGCGTGGTCCGTTTAATATCGCGGCTCGCCGGGCAGCCGGATTTACCGAAGAAGAGCTAACAGTGTTGCAATCAGGATGGATTGTGCGTCCAACGGCTGATACTGATGTGCCGACCGCTGGTCAATGAGGACGTTGTTCGCGTCCTGCTGATCGCTAAATGACCGTTTTATTGAAAGTGTCTGCTGCAACCAGGCCTTAGTGATACCAACGCCTTTTTCCTTCGGGTTTCGCAATTTCGGCCATATTGATAAGCTTGGTGCCGGCTAAGCGGTCGTGCAAAAACTGACGTTGCGGATCAAGATAGATGGTCATTGACCACAAAACAAAATTGACGACCGGAATGATCGCCAGCATCCAGGTATGCGCGCCCAAAGCCCATGCCACGACTAAACCGGGAAGAAACCATAGCCACGCCAATAAATAGCGTATTAATGCATTTTTGACGGTAATCGCGCTGTCATCCTTATTGACTAACTGTAAGCGCCAGGTCTTCATGGCCAGTGTTTGGCCGCCGTGGCTCCAGCACCAGACAAAATAAGCGGTCAGAACAAGAAATAGCCATGCCTGCTGCCCGTGGCGCAAATATAAGGCATTGCGTTGCTGCAGCAACATCGAAAAGATCAGACCCGATACGAATAGAATGCCAAACAGCAGCATTGCCTCATACATCATGCTGCCAAAGCGTCGTTTTAAAGACGGCGTTGCTGAGCTGGGGGAGACGATCGTATCGATGGAGGGGATGGAGGATATCAAGGATGCGATTGTTTCGTGATGAGGTTTGATGAGCGAAGTAGGGCGTAAATAGACCGCGCAAATTAAACGAGACTGCAAGCGTTAGCTCGCAGTCTCGCGAATGACAATTTAATGGGTAGACGGCTCGCCCGGCAGCACCGGTTGTGGTGCTGGCACCGCCACCGGTGGTGGTAATGGTCGTGGCGGCTGCGGTGTTAACTGAATTGGCTTAGCTGGTTTGGTCTTGGCGGGCGGCGACAGAATTTGTGCAGTAACCCGCTTGCGATTATTTGCTGTAGCCGCTTCTGCGGCAAGTTTTTGTTTTTCTTCTTCCGGCAGTTGCTGGTATTGCGCCCAGCGTTTTGCGCGTTCTTCAGTATCAAGTTTTCTGGTGCGAGCATAGTTTTCGCGTACCTCACGGCGCTGTTCCGGTGTCAGATTACCCCAGTCATGCATGCGTTCCTGCACCCTTGCTTGTTCAGTCGCGCTCATGCTGTTAAAGCGTTTGCTGATCTCAATCCACTTTTTTCTTGTAGATAGCTTTAATTTATCCCAGCCTGTGGCGAGCGGCGCAAGTGTTAGCTTTTGGGCAGCAGTAAGATCGCTCCAGTCGCTTTTATTGTCGATTACTTTACTGGCTTTGCTCGGATTAGCAGGATTAATGGGTTTTGGTTTGACTGCCAGCTCACCGGTCATAGCCGGCGGAGGAATCGACACCCCGGCAGCATGCGAAGAGCGCATGATGATTGAGATCGACACCAGAATGACGCCCAATAGCGCCGCTAAAGTCACCGCAATTGCACGAAAGCGGTTGCCTTGGATAGACCATGCACGACGTGACGATGTGTTATCTGTCCGCGGCTGGCTATTTTTTTTAAATGTCGGTACTAGCGCCATTCTGGGTTGTCGTGCTTGGCAAGATAGGTGTCAAAGCCACGGTCAAGATAGGCTGAGGGCGGTACTTCATCTGCCAATACGGCGGCGTCAATCGCCGCAATTTCGGTGATGTGATGTTGTTGCTCGTACTGATACAGCCCAAAAAATAACACCACGCCAGCCAGAATCGGGGCAGCAACACCAAGCGGCTTCAGCCAGAAAAATGTCTTAGGGAAGAAATGGTTGGCAGTACCAGCCAGCACGTTTTGGTGGGCGATGACCCGTACAGGCGCATCTTTTTTCTTGCGCGATAATGCCATTTGGCGCGCAGCCGCCAGCCGATCAACCGTGGCAACTGGCATGTCATCAATACGCTCATTTAGCGCGTGGCGCACCTTGTACGCAAAATTAATATCTTTGTTACTCATAAAGTAATTCCTTTGGCCCTGAGCGCCTGCGCCAGGGTATGTGTTGCGCGAGAGCAATGTGTTTTTACACTGCCTTCGGAGCAGCCCATTGCGGCGGCAGTCTCGGCAACATCCATGTCCTCCCAATAACGCATCAGGAAGGCTTCTCGTTGACGACCAGGTAGTTTTTGTACCTCTTGATCGATGATATCGAGAATTTGCTCGCGTTCGAGCTGGGATGAGCTGGACTCAGCTGCCTGCGTTCCTTCTTCCGATTCGTAGGTTTCCAGGACGTCGTAATCTTCTTCGTTACTCTTGTCGCGGCCTATGCTGGAAAATAAGCTGACCCAGGTATTGCGTACTTTTTCTCGGCGGAAATAGTCGAGAATCGTGTTTTGCAATATTCGCTGAAACAGCATCGGTAATTCGGCCGACGGCTTATCGCCATATTTTTCCGCAAGCTTAATCATTGCGTCCTGGACGATATCCAGCGCTGATTCGTCTTTACGGACGGCGTAAACCGCTTGCTTGAAGGCGCGTCGCTCTACGTTCTCGAGAAAATCTGAAAGTTCTTTATCAGTTGCCATGCATTGTGGCGCGTCGTGTTATACGCGGCCAGCCATTGAAAGTTGTTCAGAATCCTGCTGCGTCGCTGGCGCATGGGTAAATGCGACAGACTAGTTAATAACGGAACCTATGAAATCAGGATACGTTAATTGGCTTAGCGCTAACTTAGCTAGCTAAAGTTATCTTGATATGTTGTTTTGGATCACGTTAAATGAGGACTTTTCAGGCTGTTCGAATGCTATCAAAAAATACAGGTGTTGTGGGGCATTCGTGCCAAATTATGTTCAAATGTGGTCGTTTTCGTGCGAATTGTGACGAATTTGGCTTGACCTAAATGAAAGTACGCATTATGGTATCACTCCACTTCAGAATCCTGACGTGGATCCATGGTCTTCCCAAAGGCAGCGCAAGATGCTGATCGATGGTAAGACGCGCTTCACATTTGAAAGCTGTTTGTTCTATCCCGTGCCACAAGCGCGAGAAAATGGCTGTGATGCAGCAAGGTAATTGGCTGAACGAGTCGCGCTAAGCGCTATTTTGAATCGTGCCCTACGGGTATGCAACGAAATGACGTGAACGCACAAAAAAGGAATGCCAAAAATCCAGGTTGTGTACCACCGTTATCGTCAGGAAAGAACATCCGATCAATTTCCAATGGACCTTGAAAGGACTAAGTAATATGAATCAAGATACAAATTTGCCCATCAGCGGCGCAGAAATTTTAGTGCGTTGTCTGGCTGAAGAGGGTGTCGAGCACGTTTTCGGTTATCCCGGCGGTTCGGTGTTGTATATCTATGACGCCATCTTCCAGCAAGATAAATTTCAACACATTTTAGTACGTCACGAGCAGGCTGCGATTCACGCGGCAGACGCTTATTCGCGTAGCTCAAACAAAGTCGGTGTAGCAATTGTCACTTCCGGACCTGGCGTTACTAACGCAGTCACTGGTTTGGCAACAGCCTATATGGACTCAATCCCGATGGTGGTCATTTCAGGTCAGGTGCCATCCTATGCAATCGGGGAAGACGCGTTTCAGGAGTGCGATACCGTCGGTATCACCCGCCCTTGCGTGAAGCATAATTTCCTTGTCAAAGACGTTAAGGATTTGGCTGAAACAGTCAAAAAGGCATTTTATATTGCCACTACGGGCCGTCCTGGCCCTGTATTAATCGATATTCCTAAAGACATCACCATGCATCGGCATGTGTTCGCTTATCCAAAAGAAGTGGAGATGCGTTCGTACAAGCCGATCGATAAAGGTCATACCGGACAGATTCGTAAGGCATTGCAATTATTGCTGAACGCCGAACGTCCGATGATTTATACCGGCGGTGGTGTAATTCTGGCAAACGCTTCGCCTGAATTGAATCGTCTGGTGGATCGTCTGGGCTTCCCTTGCACCAATACGCTGATGGGACTAGGTGGCTATAAAGCTTCTAGCGACAAGTTTGTCGGTATGCCGGGTATGCACGGTACTTATGAAGCCAATATGGCGATGCAAAATTGTGACGTGCTGATTGCCATTGGCGCGCGTTTCGATGACCGCGTGATCGGTAATCCTAAGCATTTCGCCAGCAACGCGCGCAAAATTATCCATATTGATATCGATCCTTCATCAATCTCGAAGCGCGTCAAAGTAGATATTCCGATCGTCGGTAACGTCAAGGATGTGCTGCAAGAACTGCTGTCGCAACTGGATGCCGCCGAAACCAAGCCAAATCCGGTTGCTTTAGCTGCCTGGTGGAAGCAAGTCAATCAATGGCGTTCGCGTGATTGCCTGAAATTTGCAGAATCGTCAGAGTTCATCAAACCGCAGTCGGTGGTGGAAAAGGTTTGCCAAATCACGAATGGCGATGCGTTCATTACGTCCGATGTCGGACAGCATCAAATGTGGGCCGCGCAATACTATCGTTTTGATAAACCGCGTCGCTGGATCAATTCCGGTGGGCTGGGTACGATGGGCGTTGGTTTGCCGTATGCGATGGGCGTGCAAATGGCGAATCCGGGCGCGACGGTTGCCTGTATTACAGGTGAAGGATCGATTCAGATGTGTATTCAGGAACTCGCGACCTGCAAACAATATCATCTGACCCCAAAAATCATTCTGCTGAACAACCGTTTTCTGGGAATGGTGCGTCAGTGGCAACAAATCGATTACGGTTCGCGTTATTCCGAATCGTATATGGATTCACTGCCTGACTTTACCAAACTGGTTGAGTCGTACGGTCACGTTGGGATGAAAATTGAAAATCCAGCGGACGTTGACGGCGCATTGAAGGAAGCGTTTGGCATGAAAGACCGTTTGGTATTTATGAATTTCATTACGGATCAAACCGAGAATGTCTGGCCGATGGTGAAGGCGGGTCAGGGATTGACTGAAATGCTGCTCGGCTCGGAGGATCTGTAATGCAACATATTATTTCTGTACTACTTGAAAACGAAGCCGGTGCACTCTCACGGGTAGTGGGTTTATTCTCCGCTCGCGGTTACAACATTGAAACATTAACGGTCGCACCGACCGAAGATCCTACCTTGTCGCGGATGACCATCGTGACGAGGGGTTCTGATGACGTGATCGAACAGATCACCAAGCATTTGAATCGTCTGATTGAAGTTGTAAAAGTGGTCGACCTTACCGAAGGTGCGCACATTGAACGTGAATTGATGTTAATTAAAGTGCGTGCGGTCGGCAAGGAACGTGAAGAGATGAAACGTACTGCGGATATATTCCGGGGTCGCATCATTGATGTCACAGACAAGAGCTACACTATCGAGTTAACGGGGGCCAAAAGTAAATTAGATGCCTTCATTGATTCAATAGATCGGGTGGCAATTCTGGAAACTGTCCGTACCGGTGCTTCTGGCATTGGTCGCGGCGAACGTATCCTGAAGGTTTAACAAAAAAACTAGCTTCCCTGACGGAGCGAAATGAATAACCACATGTGTTAGCAAGTTTCGCTTCGTTTGTTGGCTGACTGAATTTATCGGACGTTACAGATCATCTGAACTGTTCTCTATCAATTATTTATATATAGGATTAAAAATGAAAGTTTTTTACGACAAAGACAGTGACCTTTCCCTGATCAAAGGTAAGAACGTTGCTATCATCGGCTATGGTTCACAAGGCCATGCACACGCACAGAATTTGAATGACTCCGGTGTGAATGTCACCGTTGGTCTGCGCAAAGGCGGCGCTTCCTGGGATAAAGTAGTTAATGCCGGCCTGAAGGTTGCTGAAGTCAATGACGCAGTAAAAGCTGCTGACGTCATCATGATTTTGCTGCCAGATGAAAACATCGCACAAGTTTACACAGAAAACGTTGCACCATATGCTAAGCAAGGCGCAACTCTGGCATTTGCACACGGTTTCAACATTCACTACGGTCAAGTAACACCGCGTGCTGATCTGGACGTCATCATGATCGCTCCAAAAGCGCCAGGTCACACTGTCCGCGCAACGTACACTCAAGGTGGCGGCGTACCTCACCTGATCGCGGTATATCAAGACAAATCCGGCATTGCCCGTGAAATCGCTTTGTCATACGCAACAGCAAACGGCGGCGGTCGTGCCGGTATCATCGAAACTAACTTCCGCGAAGAAACTGAAACAGACTTGTTCGGCGAACAAGCCGTTCTGTGCGGTGGTGCAGTTGAATTGATCAAAGCTGGTTTTGAAACATTGGTTGAAGCTGGTTATGCGCCAGAAATGGCCTACTTTGAATGTCTGCATGAATTGAAACTGATCGTTGATCTGATCTATGAAGGCGGTATCGCCAACATGAATTACTCGATCTCGAACAATGCAGAATACGGCGAATATGTCACTGGCCCACGTATCGTGACCGAAGACACTAAGAACGCTATGCGCGCTATTCTGAAAGACATTCAAACTGGTGAATACGCGAAGAGCTTCATTCTGGAAAATAAAGCTGGCGCGCCAACATTGTTGTCACGTCGTCGTTTGAATGCAGAGCACCAAATCGAAACAGTTGGTGCCCAACTGCGTGGCATGATGCCTTGGATCAAAAAGAACGCAATGGTTGATCAATCGAAAAACTAATCCAGACTAAGTTGATTCAATCGTCAGATTACTAGTATAAATAGCAAGTATCTGGCGCATCAAGAATTAATTTATAGGTGGGTACTAAAAAGGGACGCATTAGCGTCCCTTTTTTACTATAGAGTCGTAATGATTGTAATTGATACTTTTTCCTATAAAACAGCGTTTGTTAAGCGTGTATTTATTAAGCGTGTATTTATCAACGTGAATTCATCAAGTGTGAATTTATTAAGCGTGCATTAATTAAGAGGCTTGGTTAATCGCCAGAATTTTCTTTTGAAAAAAAACACCAGAACCACCCCTCCAAAAGCCCACAATTTCGGCAAACCTGATCAAAGTTGGCGGGCCCGTTTATACACGATTATTTTCGAGGCCGATACGATTGCCGGTCGTCGTTTTGACACCGCGCTATTAATCATTATCGTTCTCAGCGTTGCCACCGTCATAGTCGATAGCATCGGCACCATTCGCGCACGCGACTTTTTGATATTAAACGGCTTGGAATGGTTATTTACCATTCTGTTCACCGTGGAATATATCGTTCGCTTGCTATGCGTCAAGCGACCATTGCGGTACGCCACCAGTTTATTTGGCATCATCGATTTATTGTCGATATTACCCACGTACATCGCTATATTAATGCCGGAATTTCACTTCCTTATCGATGTTCGCTTATTACGGATGCTGCGGGTATTTCGTGTCTTAAAACTGCCGCGTTATTTCGATGAATCGCAGGTGCTATTACAGGCGCTGCGTAATAGTCGACACAAGATCTTTGTATTTCTGGGTGCGGTGCTCATTATGAGCGTGATTCTCGGTACGATTATGTATGTGATCGAAGGACCCGAGAATGGCTTTACTAGTATCCCTGTCGGTATGTATTGGGCAATCGTGACGTTGACCACCACCGGTTATGGCGACATCCACCCTAAAACGCCGTTCGGCCAATTGGTCACGTCAATGGCGATGCTGCTTGGCTACGGCATTATTGCGTTGCCTACCGGGATAGTCGGCGTTGAGCTAGCGATGAGCATGATGCGCCAAACGCCGACGACGCGGACCTGTACCAATTGCTTAACCGAGGGGCATGAGGCTGACTCGTTATTCTGTAAGCATTGCGGGGATGAATTACCGCCGTATCAATACGATGCAGTTGCGGCAGGCGCGCGTGCTGCGGCATCATTCCCCAAATTTCCTGCAAAGTGATGTTCTTCCAGCATTAAGGGAATGTTACGTTGTGTAAAATCAAACATGATTCAGTTGCAATTGAGAACTAAACAAGATTAGCCTCATCAAAACAGCCAACCTGTCATCTTTGTTGTTACAAGTTCTGCGAGGCGTGAAGAACGCCTCTCTTTTTGGAGAATTATTTATGTCGCGATATCGCAATCTGGTGGTTTCCTCAGTCCTGGCGGTAGCTAGCCTTACTGCTTATGCGCAAACCAAAGTGCCGACTACTGGTGTGTTGGTGGTCGTGCCTGCCTATGGCGAAGTCAAGCATGTCAATGATCAGGTACGAATTACCTTCAACATAGAAGAGCAGGATAAGGATAAGGCCGCCGCTGCCTCACGCGTTAATTTGAAGATGAAGCAGGGAACCGACATTTTGAAGCGTCAGGATCCGCAGGCAATTCTGCAAACGCGTGGTTATTACACTTATCCGGTTTATCCTGAAGAAACCCAGCCGCGCGCGAATCCAAACAAACCACGGCTACCGACTGGCTGGCGTGTCGGACAATATCTGGATGCGACTACGACCAATCTCACCAATTTGCCTAAAACCGTCGCTTCAGTGCAAAGCGTATTAGCACTCAATGGGATCAATTTCAGTCTTAGCGACGCCACCAGTAAAAAGTTGGATGATTTGCGCATTGCTGCAACTTATCGGAATCTGGCCGAGCGTATTGGTTCGATTGCCCGAGCGATGGGCCGCAACGAAGGCGACGCCGTATTGGATACGATAGACTTTGAAGGCTCTGGAAATTACGCCCCTGAAGGCGCAATGCCTAAAACAATGATGATGCGCTCAGCAGCCAGCGATTCAGCGCAAGTTGAAGAGCCAAGCTTTGAGCCGGGCGAAACGACCTTGTCCATGCGTGTGGTTGGCAAAGTTCGCTTCAAATGAGGAAATGGGCTGTGACGCTGGTAAGTAGATTTTTGCTTACTACCGGCAAACCGGCCCAGCCCACTTGAGCAGGCAAAGCAGTTGGATCGACAGTTGCAGCAGCAATGGCAAGATCGAATGAAAGCGGTTGATGATCCGCAGAAGTAGTTTTAATTGTTGTAAGTGATAACATCAGTGACGATACGGCCTCTTTGACAGGCCGTATCGTTATTTTCGGACTCAGTTTTCAAGATACTGTCGATTTACTCCCTGATTGCAACGCAAAAGGTTACATTTAATCCTCGCTCGACTAGAATAGCCACGCTATCAAATTTCTATCATTTCTTTAAGACAATCCGGAGCGCTGTTGAATAATTATCCACATCCTATTATCGCCCGCGAAGGTTGGCCGTTTTTAGCCATTGCTTTTGCTGTGGCGTTGCTGGTCTCCTTTGTGTCGGCTGGCTGGTCCATCCCCTTTTGGATTATTGCTTTATTCGTATTGCAATTTTTCCGTGACCCACCGCGGGTTATCCCGCAACAGCCGGGCGCGGTGATTTCGCCAGCCGATGGTCGTATTGTGGTGGTCGAAAAAGCCCATGACCCTTACGCGAACCGTGAAGCCCTCAAAATTAGCGTCTTTATGAATGTCTTCAATGTGCATTCAAATCGTGCGCCAGTGGATGGGAAGATCGAAACAGTCCAATATTTTCCCGGCAAGTTTGTCAATGCCGATCTGGATAAAGCATCGATTGAAAACGAACGTAACGCGTTGGTCATCACTGCGGCAAACGGACAAACCGTGACTTGTGTGCAAGTGGCAGGGTTGATTGCACGACGTATTCTTTGTTACGTTAAAGTTGCAGATGTTTTAACCCGCGGTCAGCGTTATGGTTTCATCCGTTTTGGCTCACGGGTGGATGTGTATCTGCCTTTAACGGCAACACCGAAAGTCGCTGTTGGCGACAAAGTATCCGCTACAGAAACAATTTTGGCCGAATTTTAAGGCCAATTATATTATTCTGAATAGACTCTACTACCTGCTGCACTAGCCAGTCTGTGATTGACGATGCTGGCCCTTTGGGGACAGATCAAGCGCGCTGACAACATCGTCCAATCACGATTCGCACCACCTTCGTTAGTTATTCCCAATAACAGCGAAGGTCTTCGCGGTGCCATAATTTGTTTTTTATTGAAACGGAATGCACATGGCTACTTTCCCCCGCCGTAAGGCGAAGAGTAACGTCACACAGTTCCCTAAGACATTGCGCACAAAAAATGCGTTGCGCACGCCGTATCCGGATGACGAGGACGACGACGAAGGGCCGATTCGGCCTAGTTTAAGACGTCGTGGCGTGTATTTGCTGCCGAATGCATTTACGACCGCCGCGCTTTTTTGCGGGTTTTTTGCTATCGTCATGGCAATGAATCTGAAGTTCGATTACGCCTCCATCGCGATTTTTGCTGCGATGGTGCTCGATAGTCTTGATGGCCGCGTAGCCCGTATGACCAACACCCAAAGCGAATTTGGCGCGCAATATGACAGCCTGTCGGACATGGTGTCTTTCGGCGCTGCTCCGGCGCTGGTGGTGTACGAATGGTCTTTGCGCGGCATGGGCAAACTTGGCTGGCTGGCTGCATTTGTGTATTGCGCTGGCGCGGCGTTGCGATTGGCACGTTTCAATACCAACATTACCGTAGTCGATAAACGCTATTTTCAAGGTTTGCCTAGTCCGGCAGCTGCCGCACTGGTAGCAGGTTTCGTCTGGATTATGGATGACCTCGGCTTTGTTGGTGCCGACTTGAGTTGGGCTGCATGGGCAATAACCTTATACGCTGGCCTGACAATGGTCACCAACGTTCCTTTTTATAGCTTTAAAGATATCAACCTACGCAAGCCGGTGCCATTTATTGCCGCTTTTGTCGTTGTGTTGATATTGGTGGTCATTTCCAGCGCGCCGTCCAAAGTCTTGTTCGGTTTGTTCGTACTGTATGGTTTGTCCGGTCTCGGGGTGTATTTCTGGCGCTTATTCAAGGGTAAGCCAGTCAGCATTTTGCAGACAGAGCATGAACATGAAGAAAAATAAGCACACTATGTGACTATCGGTCTTTATGACGTAGTCACGCGTAAATGCCGCTTAAAGCCACTTGTTTTCGCAGGTGGCTTTTTTACGTTTACACGTCGTCGAAGGTCCCGTCGCGGCATCCGCATTCAAGTCATCCTCTTTCGTAGATTTATTCAAAGGCGTTAAAAGAGTATATTCATAAGGTCCTTCAAAAATTGCCTTCACCAATAATTCAGGAGTACAGCATGTCAGCCAACGCACGCGAAAAACTGATCATTTTTGATACTACATTGCGTGATGGTGAGCAGTCACCCGGCGCGTCCATGACCAAAGACGAAAAAATCCGCATCGCCAAACAATTGGAGCGGATGAAGGTCGATGTGATTGAGGCGGGCTTTGCTGCGGCATCGCCGGGCGATTTCGAGGCGATTAAAGCCATTGCCGGCATCGTCAAGGATGCGACCGTATGTTCATTGTCTCGCGCCAATGACAAAGACATCGCGCGCGCCGCCGAAGCGCTGCAACCAGCGGAGCGCAAACGGATACACACTTTTCTTGCGACCTCGCCATTGCATATGGAAAAGAAGTTGCGCATGACGCCCGATCAGGTATTTGAGCAAGCAAAAATGGCCGTTCGCTATGCCCGCAAATTTACCGACGATGTGGAGTTCAGCCCGGAAGACGGAAGTCGGTCGGAGATCGATTTTCTGTGTCGCGTGCTGGAAGCCGTGATTAATGAAGGCGCAACCACCATCAATTTTGCCGATACCGTCGGATATGGCGTGCCGGAACTCTACGGTCAGATGCTCAGAACCCTGCGTGAGCGGATTCCCAATTCGGATAAAGCCATTTGGTCGGTGCACTGTCATAACGATCTGGGTATGGCGGTTGCCAACTCGCTGGCAGGGGTCATGATCGGCGGAGCGCGCCAAGTCGAATGTACGATTAACGGCCTTGGCGAACGTGCGGGAAACACAGCGCTGGAAGAAATTGTAATGGCCGTCAAAACCCGGCGCGATTACTTCAATCTGGACGTGGGTATCGATACCACGCAGATTCTGCCAGCTTCAAAATTGGTATCGCAAATTACCGGTTTTATCGTACAGCCGAACAAAGCCGTAGTCGGCGCGAATGCTTTTGCGCACGCATCCGGAATTCATCAGGATGGTGTTTTGAAAGCCCGCGATACGTACGAAATTATGCGGGCAGAAGACGTCGGATGGAGCGCGAACAAAATCGTGCTCGGCAAATTATCGGGGCGCAACGCTTTTAAGCAGCGCTTACAAGATCTCGGCATTGATCTGGATTCTGAAACCGAAGTTAACGCAGCGTTTGCGCGCTTTAAAGCATTGGCAGATCAGAAGTCGGATATTTTTGACGAAGATATTATTGCGTTGGTCTCCAGCGAACAGCAATCGCATGAGAATGAATACTATCGCTTTGTGTCGTTATCCCAGCATTCGGAAACCGGTGAAAAGCCCAGCGCCAAAGTCGTGTTTTCAATGGATGGAAAAGAAGTGTCGTGTGAAGGGCAGGGGAACGGCCCGGTAGATGCCATTGTGAATGCCATCGAAACACACGTCGCGAGTGGAGCGGAGTTGCTGCTGTTTTCGGTAAACGCCATTACCACAGGCACCCAATCGCAAGGCGAAGTCACGATGCGCTTGTCCAAGGCGGGGCGTATCGTCAATGGAGTGGGCGCTGATCTGGATATTGTAGTGGCTTCTGCAAAGGCGTATCTGACCGCGCTGAACAAGCTGCATTCGCGCGCAGACAAGTTGAATCCGCAATTGTAAATACGATGCGGATAAAGACAAAAATGACCACGTCTGAGGAATGCCGCTATTAACTGTCTTCGCTCTGCAATTGCGCCCACAAGCGTGCCAGATTGGGATCATTAATCCCCTCTTTGTGCAAACTTTCAAGTGTGTGTTGCAAGTAATCGCGCGCAGGTCCATACAGGCCGCTGGCAACGCGCAGATGTGACAGTACGGCAGTATCCGACAGGCGGCCAGCATAGGAAGCATGGTCACGATCCATGACAAATGCCAGCGCCGGTACTTTTACGTGTTGTTGCGTGTTTTTGTTTGGCACCGCGTCTGCCGCAGCTAAACGTACCGATAACCAGCGCGGCAGGTAAGCGCCCATCAACATTTCGCGTCGCCACAGCATGCGCAATTCGGTTTCAATATCGGCAGCCGTTATCCTAAACGCCACACCGGGGCAGCATCCACCGCGATCTAAACCCAGTACCAGTCCTGGATTTTCCTGCGTGCCACGATTAATTTTGGAATATAAATAAAACCCGCGATGATAGCCGTGCAATGTCGCCAGTCGTCGCTCAGCAAATTGCACCATCGGGTTCCAAATCAGCGAGCCATAACCAAATAGCCAGATATCATTCCCGGCTTCCGGTAGTGACGCCAGCGCAGCGCGCCAGGAAGCTTCCAGTGCTTCTTCTGATAGCAGGGATGCGCCAATCGGCAGACTCGCCAACGTGTTGCGCAAGCTGCCCTGTTCAAGATCTTTACGAGTAATGCTCATGCTGTCAGGATAAGCTGCGCAGCGTGTTTTTAACAAGCGCCGCCTAAGATTTTGTGCAGAAGCGCAGCGCCACCGTTATCAGCTATTGTTTAAAGCCTCTAGCACCGCTGGCCTCATCGGAATCGGCGCTACCGCCCCATAACCCAGCGTGGATAACGCCGCCGTTACATTGGCATAACGTGCCGCCGTAAACGGATCATCGCCAGCGACCAGACGCGCAATAAATGCCCCGCCAAAACAATCGCCTGCGCCGGTAGCATCCAGCGCTGCCACCGAATAGGCTGGCACCAACCGACGTTCGGTCGGCGTAGCGACATAACAACCCTCTGCGCCCAGCTTGAACGCAATTAAACCGATCCCATACGACAGCAATTCATCGACAATCGCATCGCGGTCATCGAGGCCGGTCAGTGCATTCACGTCATCCCAACTCGGCAAACAGATATCGCACAGCCCGAACGCTTGCCGCATGCGGGCACGGGCGCGTTCCAGCGGCCATAGGCGTAGACGTAAATTGGTATCGAGCGAAGTCCGCACGCCATTTTGCCGCGCATGTTGCATCGCCGCCAGACCTGCATCGCAGGCATTCTCACTGATTGCCAGACTGATGCCGGACAGATGAAGTATTTTGGCAGAGGCTATCGCATCCAGTGGCAGCTTGGCCGTCTGGTAACGGCTCGCCGCTGACCCGCTGCGCAGATAGTCAAAATGATGGCCATCTGCATCGTGTGAGACAAAATAGACCCCGGTAGCCGCCGAAGGATCGGTCACTACATGGCTAACGTCAACCTGTTCAGCCTGCCACAGCGCACGTAATTGCTGACCGAACCGATCATCGCCCACTGCGCTGACATAGCCACAGTGCGCACCCTGACGCGCCGCCGCAATGGCGAAGTTAGAAGTGTCGCCACCAAAGCCTTGCAGATACAGCGGCGCTGTTTCAGGTTGATCGGCGTTGCCAATGCGTTGATTAAACTCAACCATCGCTTCACCATACGCCAGGATGTCTATCTTGCCATTTTTCTCGTGCATGTTATTCGGCCGTCAGAAGAAGGTTTGGACAACATCAATAACATCGAATGTAGGCGTCACCACGGCGATCTGGCGCCATTTATCGAAAGTAAGACAAGGATGTGAAATATCGAAAGCAATCATGTCGCCAACCTTGATATCGTCGCCTTCGGCAATGTGCATATAAGCATGCTGATCCATCATGCCGGTCAGTTCCCAATGCGCAGGGGTGGCAACGGGCGCATCCGATCCCGGGCGGTAATATGTTGCAGGCAGCGGCAGTCCGGCATCAAACGCAGCATCGCGTTTGCCCAGCGCAATGATCGCTTTGTCCGATTCAGGCACCGATTGCACGTAAGCCCATAATTGCAACGCTGGCAACAGGCTAGTGCGCATTTTGCGTGCGACCGGATTGCGGGTCTGAATCTGGGCTTGTGAAGCCCGATAGACGCCGACGTCATGCGTCAGATAGCAGCCGGGCCGCAGGATAATGTCGAGTGGCAAGCCGATATCGGCTTTCGAAAATTCTTCCGCCACCACGTCATACCAGGCTGATCCTGCCCCTGTCAGAATAACCGGACGCTGCGTGACACGTTCAGCAAAGTTTCCGGCGAGCGCCAAGTCTTGCGCGCAACGCACTGCACGTTGCAGAAACGCGCGGATATCTGCTTCTTCTTTCAGCACGCCTTCATATAGCTCAATTCCTGCCAGAACAATGTGATCCTTCCAACGTGCAATGGCATCCAGCACCGCAGTTTGCTGCGCTGCGTTGCGAACACCAGTCCGCCCACCTTCAGCACCCAGTTCTAGCAATACATGCAGTTTTTGATTGCGTGACTGGAAGAACGCACCCAGTAAATCGACGCCGTCCGGAGAATCTACCAGACAACAGAATTCAAAAGTCGGATCAGCCAGCAATGTCGAAATCATCGCCATGTTTTGTTTGCCGACCAGCTGATTTGCCATGATCACACGGCGCACGCCATGGGTGTAGGCGACCCGGGTTTGGTGGGCTGTGGCTAATGTAATACCCCAGGCACCGCCAGCTAATTGCCGCGCAAACAATTTGGGCGCCATCGTCGTTTTGCCATGCGGCGCTAGTTTGACGCCGTATTCGGCAACAAATTGTTGCATCCATTCAAGGTTGTGTTGCAGCCGCTCTTCATACAAGACAGCGGTCGGCAGACTGACGTCCTCGCGCAGCAAATTCCAGTGCAAATCTTTGACGGCAGAAGTGGCAAGCGGCGTTTCAAACGCTCCCAGGCCTTTGTTCAGAGGACCCATGCATGGATCGACGATACTATCGTGATAGTTTGTATCATTCACTGATATTTCCTTCAGATAAATCAAATTTTAGTAAAAATTAATCAGAAAATTCTGTATTTTTCATTCACAATAAAAATTTTTATCGCTTATGTTATAAAGTACCACAAAATTTCTCAAGTGCGTGGTAAAGTTAGCGCAAATTATCCTCAAATGCCGTCTGGCAGTTCTCAGGATAGGTCATATTTCAGATAAGGATAGAACCGCGTATGTCGTCCACATTGGCACCCACACCCGCACCGTTCGCCCCTGCGTTCGATATCGTTACGCGGATTTCTGAGCGCAGCGGACAACTCAGATTGGCCGAGCAAAAGGTTGCACAAACGATTTTGGGCGATTTGCCGCAGGCCGCAGCAGCCAGCATCAACACGCTGGCAAAGTTGGCCGGTGTCAGCGAAGCCAGCGTGACGCGTTTTGCAAAAGCAGTGGGATGTCGCGATGTGCGTGATCTGAAAATGAAGTTGGGGCAAGCTGCGGCAATCGGACAACGATTTTTGGATGCAGAAACACCGCCAGAAGAAGGGCGTGTGCCGCAGATTGCAGACATTATTTATGCCGACATTGGCAAGGTGCTTGAAGTCAATCGCGCCATGCTGAATCAAGATAGTTTGCAACGTGCCGCACAATTATTGCTCAGTGCGCGCATGATTTACGCATTCGGCATGGGCGGCGGCTCAACCATGCTATCTGACGAGGCGCGCTATCGCTTGGTGCGATTAGGTCGTCCGGCAGCGACCTATCACGACGCGATGTTGCAGCGTATGGTCGCCGCCACACTCGATAAAAATGATGTGGTGTTGGTGTTATCCACCACTGGCAATGTGCCCGAGTTGCTGGCCAATTGCGCGGTGGCGAAAGAATACGGCGTGCGTCTGGTGGCGATTACCGCATTGGGGTCGCCGCTGGCGGCAATGGCGGATGTGTTATTGCCACTCAAGTCGCTGGAAACGGATTTTATTTTTAAGCCATCGTCGTCACGCTACGCCATGATGATGGTGCTGGATGTCTTGATGGCCGAATTGGCCGTACTACAAAAAGATCACAGTCAGGAATTGCTGCGGCGACTGAAGTTTACGCTCGATGCGCATCGCGGCAGTGGCAATCGTGAACCGCTAGGAGATTAAAATGACAACAGATGCTGACAAATTGAACGCCTCAAACAGTAACAGTTGCGACACCCTGATTCGCAATGTGTCGTTAATCGATGGCAGTGGCGCAGCGCCATTTAACGCCGATGTCGCCATCGCAAACGGTCGCATCGTCAAGATAGCCGCCGTTGGCGAGATAGCGGGCTGGACCGCGACATTTGAATGCGATGGCAGCGGCAAAGTGCTCAGTCCGGGCTTTATCGATGTGCATACGCATGACGACACCAACGTTATCCGTCAGCCGGAAATGCTGCCTAAATTATCGCAAGGCGTCACCACTGTCGTCGTCGGCAATTGCGGTATCAGCGCGTCCCCTGTCAGTCTTCAAGGTGCGCCGCCGGACCCAATGAATTTATTGGGTGAGGCCGAAGACTTCAGTTATCCCACATTTGCCAGCTACGTCGCCGCAGTCAATCTGGCCCGGCCGTCGATCAATGTCGCCGCGCTGGTGGGCCATACAGCATTGCGCAATAACCAGATGGATCGACTGGATCGCGCTGCCACCGACGAAGAAATCGCCGCCATGTGCGCACAGTTAATCGAAGCATTGGCGAATGGCGCATTGGGTCTGAGTACCGGTCTGGCCTACGGCAACGCGATCAGCGCGCCAACTTCCGAAGTGATGGCCTTAGCCGCACCACTGGCAGCTGCCGGTGGACTCTATGCCACCCACTTACGCAGTGAGTTCGCCGATATTCTCATCGCAATGGATGAGGCATTTCGGATCGGCAAACACGCCCGCGTGCCGGTCGTTATTTCGCATTTGAAGTGCGCAGGCGTCGACAACTGGGGCCGTAGTGGCGAGGTACTGGCCGCCCTAGAGCAAGCCCAGCGTTATCAGCCGATCGGTTGCGATTGTTATCCCTATACTGCCAGCTCTTCCACGCTCGATCTAAAACAAGTCACCGATACGTTTGATATTCAGGTCACATGGTCGGAACCGCATCCGGAAATGGGCGGCAAATTATTAGCCGCCATCGCCGCTGAATGGAATCTTGATTTATTTGAGACTGCCAAGCGCCTACAGCCAGCAGGCGCGGTGTATCACGGCATGCATGACGATGACGTTAATCGCATCCTTAGTCATCCGGCGACGGTTGTCGGTTCGGATGGCTTGCCGAATGACCCGTTGCCGCATCCGCGTTTGTGGGGTGCGTTTCCACGGGTGTTGGGCTATTACAGCCGCGAGAAAAAACTTTTCCCTTTAACTGTGGCGATTAACAAAATGACCGGCTTGTCTGCCGAGCGTTTTGGTTTGACAGAACGCGGTCTGGTGCGTGAAGGGTATTGGGCCGATCTGGTGTTGTTCGATGCCGAAACGGTCAGGGATGCAGCGACATTCACCGATCCGATGCAACCGGCGCATGGTATCGAGGCGGTCTGGGTAAATGGCGTGCTGTCGTATCGGGGTGGCGCAGAAAAAGCAGCGACCGGGGATCGTGCCGGACGCTTTTTGGCACGCGGTCGGCCGCTGCCGGTGATGGCTTAACAAGCAATTTAGCAACATATTAAGTACGCATATTTTAGAATTAAGCAGTATTTCATGCATTTTTACAGGAGAAACAAATGACGATCAAACGATACGGCGTAGAAGGCGGTTCTGGAACTGGTGGACAACATTTGCCATTTGCGCGTGCAGTAGAAGCAGACGGCTGGCTATATGTTTCCGGTCAGGTGCCGTTTGTAAACGGCGAGGTGATTGATGGCGGCATCGTAGCGCAATCGCATCAGGCTATTAAAAATGTATTGGCGATCCTGGCCGAGGCTGGCTATGGCCCGGAACATGTGGTGCGTTGCGGCGTATGGCTTGATGACACCCGTGATTTTCAGTCATTCAACCGGGTATTTAAAGAATACTTCGGTGCCAATCCACCAGCCCGTGCTTGTGTGCAGTCGCCGATGGTGGTGGATTGTAAAGTCGAAGTCGATTGCATCGCGTTTAAGCGATAGCGTCCGGCTGGATGTTGTAAGTCCGCCGTATCGACTGCTACAAAAAAGTATAAAAATGACAGCAGATTGATGTGATATAAAGAGCTCCTCAAAGAACTGCAGTCTCTATGGTGAGATTGAGAACCCAAGATGCGCTCGCTGTATTAAGTCATCAGCAAGTCCAGTAAGCCGGTTCTTTGGGGTGCCCAATTTAGGAGAAGGTAATGGAGATGGTTCAGGGAAACATGTTATTGGCGTATGCACTGATCGCAGTGATTTCGCTAATAGTATTGATTGCAAAATTCAAGATGAATCCGTTCATCGTATTGATCGTGGTGTCTGTGATTTTGGGCGCTGCGGTGGGTATGCCGATGGACGGCATCGTTAAGTCGTATGAAAAAGGCGTCGGTGGCGCACTTGGGCATATTGCGCTGGTGGTCGGGTTGGGGACGATGTTCGGCAAAATGATGGCCGAGTCTGGCGGTGCCGAGCGGATTGCGAATACGTTGATTGGTGCTTTTGGCCCAAAGAACGTGCATTGGGCGATGATGGTGGTAGCGTTGATCGTTGGTTTGCCGGTGTTTTTTGAAGTCGGTTTTGTGTTGTTGATTCCGATTGCGTTTAACGTTGCCAAGCGTACTGGTACGTCGATGATTTTGGTCGGGATTCCGATGGTTGCGGGTTTGTCGGTGGTGCATGGTTTGATTCCGCCGCATCCTGCCGCGCTGTATGCAGTGACTGCGTATAACGCTGATATCGGACGCACGATTGTTTATGCGCTGATCGTGGGTCTTCCTACGGCGGTTATTGCTGGTCCATTGTTTGCTAAGTTGATTTCAAAGTTTGTGTTTCCTAATCCGGATAATCCATTGTTGACGCAGTTTGTTGAAACTAACAGAGAACGTGATTTGCCGGGTTTAGGGATTACGTTGGCGACTATTTTGTTGCCGGTGGTGTTGATGTTGTTGGGTAGTTGGGCGGATGTTTTCTTTGCGCCGAAGACTTTCCTTAATGATTTTCTACGTTTGATTGGTAATTCGGTTATTGCGTTGTTGATTGCTGCATTGGTAAGTTTTTATACCTTTGGTAAAGCATGTGGATTTAATCGCGAGGCTATTCTTAAATTTACGACAGATAGTTTGGCACCGATTGCCGGGATCACTTTGATCGTTGGTGCGGGTGCTGGGTTTGGGCAAATTCTGAAAGATAGCGGGATTTCGACATCGATTGTCGGGATTGCTACTAGCGCACATTTGTCGCCGTTGGTGTTGGGGTGGTTTGTGGCTGCTTTGATTCGCGTTGCTACCGGGTCTGCGACGGTTGCGATGATTACGGCTTGCGGGATTGTTGCGCCGATTGTGTCTAGTGTTGCTGGGACACGTCCGGAGTTAATGGTGTTGGCTACAGGGGCTGGGTCGTTGATTTTGTCGCATGTGAATGATGGGGGATTTTGGTTGGTGAAGGAGTATTTCAATATGACTGTTACTGAAACGTTGAAGACATGGACTGTCTGTGAGACGTTGATTTCGGTAATAGCGTTGTTGTTTACTTTGGCTTTGTCGACGGTGATTTAAGTCTTGGTTTGATTTAGGTTTAATTTGTATTTATTGGATTGATAGCTTGTGGGGCTTGGCTCTGCAAGCTATTTTTTTTTAGTTCGGTGTTGGTGATTGATTTCACGGGTTGCGCTCCGTTGACGCAAGCCGAGGGCGGCTCGGCAGCCGGGCCGTCCTCGGCAAGCATCGACGGAGAGCGCCCCGTTTCAATTACCGAATAACCGAATTAAAAAACCAACCTCAACCTATAACTCAATTTTCGTCCCCAGCACTTTCAAAAACTGCGCCAACCAAGCCGGATGCGCAGGCCAAGCTGGTGCCGTCACCAAATTCCCATCCGTATGCGCAGCCGTAACGTCAATCTCCGCATAAGTCCCACCAGCCAATTCAACCTCAGGCGCACAAGCAGGATAAGCCGAACAAGTTTTCCCTTTAAGCACCCCAGCTGCAGCCAACAACTGCGGCCCATGACAAACCGCCGCAATCGGTTTATTAGCCGCATGAAACTGCTGCACAATCTCAATCACCCGTTTATTCAAACGCAAATACTCCGGCGCACGTCCGCCCGGAATCAACAACGCATCATAATGCGCCACATCAACATCACTAAATGAAGCATTCAGCGTGAAATTATGTCCCGGCTTTTCGCTATAAGTCTGATCTCCCTCAAAGTCATGAATTGCCGTCCGAATACGCGCACCAGCGGCTTTATCAGGGCACACCACATCCACCTGATGCCCCACCATCTGCAACGCCTGAAAAGGCACCATTAATTCATAATCCTCGACATAATCACCGGCGAGAAACAGGATTTTTTTTGCGCTCATGATAGTTCCCTCAGAAAAAGTTTTTCGGAAATACAACGTTAGAGATCAGTAAAAGAGACAAGTAAAAAATGACATCAATAGGTGCTACTAAAAAGGGTGCTAAAAAATATTATAACTACTCAATGACCGCGCCATGACAACGTTTAACCAACAGCAAAAGACCACTAAAACATCATCGCGCTGATCCTTGCTTCACGCCATGGCCAGTCACTCGCGCCGCCATCGCCCGCTGCACAACATCTCGCGACAAACGCCAATACAACAATGCAACCACCGCCGACATTAATGCAAATCCGATCATCCCGGCAAACGCATACAGCAATTTATACAACTCAATCCCAATCCCATACATCAACATACTCACCATCCCCATTGCCGCCGCAACGGTGCCTTTTGATATAGCACTTTCAGTCAAGGTAAACCGCACCAATACCGCCACGGATAATCCCTCACCAAAAGAAACCAAACTAATCCCAAGCACCAAAAAGTACGGCGTTTTGAAGATAACGCTACCAACCATCATTACAACAATTCCGGCTGCAATCGGATAAAGCGCATATTTGACGGAGGTGCCAAGCCGCCAGCGATCCGCCTGCGTGGCAAGGATAAGATTACCCGCAATCAGGCATGCAAAAACAGGAATTTGCCACAAACCATAATCAATCACACTCAGATGTCCATCGCTGACCAAAATCAATGGCGACATCGCAATCCAGCCAATCAACGGCACTGCCAGCAATGGAATTGAAAGCGCACCCTTCAAAAAGTAACGATTACAAAATACTTCCCGATAGTCGTGCCAAATCTGCATCAGCGGCAACTTTTCCTTACGTTGCAGCACCGTTTCCGGCATGTGCATGACAAGCCCAATCAACGCTACAGAAGAGACCGCGGCGATGAAGACAAACACCATCCGCCAAGGCCACATTTCAATCATGAACGCACCCGCAACCGGGCCAATTAACGGCGCGATCAATGCCACGTTAGCCATCAAGGCGGTGACTTTAACCGCAGCTTTCTCTTCGAAAGCTTCTTGCACTACTGCATAGCCGACAGAGGAAATAAAACATAACCCGATCCCTTGCACCACGCGCAACACGATAAAACTTTCGATACTGTTAGAAAACAAGGTTGCCAGACAGGCAAGAATAAAAAAGACCGTGCCGCCCAACATCACAGGCCGTCGCCCAATCCGATCTGACAGCGGTCCAAACAGCCATTGAAACAACGCACCACCCAGTAAAAAGGCAGTCATCGCCGATGCCATCCATGTAGCGCTGGCACCGAACTCTTTCGTGACGACGATCATCCCCGGTTGAATCATGTCATTGGCGATATAGACAGAAAATTCAAATAGCACCAGCGCCAGCGGGAACATCAAAGTCGATCGATTAAGGGTGGAAATTTTTTTCATTGTTTAACTAACATTTTGCACATAAATCTGAAGATGGAAGCATTGCACAGAAGCAAGCTGAATGGCGTCGTTCTAAAAAATATACTCTTGGTATAGAAGAATCGATGGCAGCAATATCTCTTTATTGCACCATTTTGAAATGTAAATTTGATGCGGCATTTTTGTGTCGTTTTAACGCCGACATTTTTAATGCCGGAAGGGAAGATAGTTGTAGGAGAAGTGACTTCTAAAACGGTAAACAATTATTTTTTGCTCATCGTTGCGCATTTAAATTTGATACAGGTCAAGAATTAAATAAATAATTCACCGTTAATTGGATGCAAAAAATGTGGTGATTTAGCCCATTTAACAATTGCTTCACGATGGACGCGTAGCGCCATCAGTTTTTATTTATGCTTCGTTATCGGCGCTGCAACCCTCAACCAAGGTCGTCCTTACTCTTATATCTTCCATTCATTTTTAAAAATTTACACCCAAAAGTCCACCTAATCCGTGGTGTACTGCGACTTGTTGTAACACCCTGTTTAACAGTGTTGACATTCTCTTTTCATTCACATATTTCTGCGCAAAAGATTCGTCGTTGTCGAACGTCGCCCACTTGCTTTAATCTTATTGAGCGAGTCGCCGAGCGGGTATATTTTTGCCGAAATTTCGATACGGAAATAAATGGCGACGAGCAAAAAATGAAGAGACAAATTTAATCCGCCTCTATTTCAAAACACCGTTCAATTACATGCAGGACACCAAAGTAATTTTGCGCACGTTAATAAGCGAGGCCAGGAATGCATCATGAACGCGCACATTATTTTCCTTTATCTATCTTCTCGCTTGCCGTCTTAGCGTTGCTTTCCGGTTGCGGTGGCGGTGGTGGCGGCAGTCAAAATCCTGGTAATACGACGCTCATTTCCACCCAGCCCGGCACGTCACCAGCGCCCATATCCAGCGCTTACAATCCCAGCGATCCCAGCAATGTTGCCGCCGCCCACGCACGTGGAATAACCGGGGCTGGGGTGACAGTGGGAATAGTGGATACGGATTTTGATGTAACTGATCCAGAGCTTGCTGGACGCGTCAGCAAAGCCGTTTATACCCCGGCAAGTGGGGGCAGCAGTGGCGGTTTTTTAGGTCAGAACGGCAACGGCAATATGCACGGAACGGATGTCGCTGAAATCTTGGGTGGGAAAAATGTCGGCATTGCACCTGGTGTTCAGATGTTGGGCGTCGCGGCTGGGGAGGGAACGGATGGCGTGGTGTTGAGCGCGGCTATTTACAATTTTCTGTATAACAGCGGCGTCAAAATTTTTAATCAATCTGTCGGGGTCGGCACGATTGCATCTCCCTCCGATAGCGGCACCTACTACAACATTTATCAGCCCTTCGTTGCAAAAGGTGGTTTGTTTGTGTGGGCCACAGGCAACGGTGGCGCGGCGCAACCTTCGCTGACGGCAGGCTTGCCATCGCTTTATCCTGACTTGCAAAAAGGCTGGATTGCGGTGACCGCTGTGAATGCAGTCGGCGGTGCACAGGCTTACTCAAACGCGGATACGGTGCCCGGCAGCATTGCAAGTTACGCCAATCGTTGCGGCGTGGCTGCCAACTGGTGTCTGGCAGCGCCGGGTGATTTCGTGTCGCCCAGTGCTGGTGAGCGCGTGTACGGCACATCCTTTGCGGCCCCGGCAGTGACCGGCGCTGTCGCTTTAGTGCAGCAAGTGTATCCATGGATGAATGCCGATTTGCTTAGGCAAACTATTTTATCCACCGCGACCAGTATGGGCGACACTGCGACTTACGGCTGGGGCTTGCTCAACGCCAGTAAAGCGGTAAATGGTCCTGCGTTATTTGCGCAAAGTCTGGCGCTTGGTCCAAATGTGAACGTTAGTTTCGATACGGTTTCCTCCACGTTTAGTAACGCAATTGCCGGCGATGCCGGATTGGTCAAGAGTGGCACCGGTACGTTAACGTTGTCCGGCGCAAACAGGTACTCTGGCAATAACGAGGTGGCTAACGGCACGCTGAATATCACAGGATCGATTACGTCCGGCGTGCAAATCGACGCCAGTGGCAATTTATCTGGCAATGGTGGCCGCATCGGCGGCAACGTCACCAACAACGGACGCCTGAGTAATACCGGCGCGGGTCTGGCAATTGCCGGTAATTACACGGCATCGGTGAACGCCGTGCTTGCCAACGACATCAACGCGACGCTCATTGTTGGGGGGACGGCGACCTTGGGCGGCTCACATTTGGTGGCAACCGTCCCCGCTGGCAATGCAGATGCTAATGCCTATGTCACGGCGCAGGCAAATAGCACGCCTCAAAAAGTCGTTACCGCAGGGACGGCTGTGCTGAATACTTTCAGCGATGTTGGTTTTCAAAGCGTTGGGACTGCTTTTCCGCCGTTACTGAACGCTCAGTTAACCTACGGCCCCAAAGAAGTGGATTTGACGATCGGGCGCGTCGCCACCACGGTTGCCGCGCAAACCTTTGCTGCAGACCCTACCAGAACCAATACGGCCGCTAATGTCGAGCAGGCAATGACGGCAGCCGACACCATGGTGGCAAACGGGCAAACCGGTGGCAATAACGCGACATTGGTTGCCAGCGCAGCGGCCTTGGAACGTGTCGCCAATGTGGCCGCGTTAGGGGCCGCGCTGGATAGTTTGTCCGGTCAGATTCACGCTTCGGCACAGGCGCTGACTTTCCAGCAATCGCAGGCAGTGAACCGGACTTTGTCGAGTCGGCTATCGCAACTAGGGATGCAAGATACGCAGCTAAAAACTGGTCTCTGGGTCAGCGCGATTGGTGCTTCTGGCAAATTGAATGAAACCGGTTATGCCAGCGCTGATACGTCTACGCTAGGCGGCCAATTTGGGATTGATACGCAACTCAACGATAAGACGATTGTTGGAGCGTCGGTGGCGTATTCGGATAGTCATGCCAGTTTCGACCGTTTCGGTGGCAATTCCAAAAGCCAGAATACCGGTGTATCGCTTTACGGACGTTACGCTTTGAACAAAGAGAATGCCGACAACGCACTCAATGGCGGTGGTTATATCGCCGGTCGGGCCGGTATCGCGACTGTTTCCAGCACGGTGAACCGGACGGCGATTGCCGGGACTGAGATTGAAAATCTACAGGCGGACCATACGGACAATATGTTCTCCGCTTATGCCGAGTATGGCTACGCAACGAAATTATCGCGCTATTCCTTGGTGACGCCGTTTATCGGTGTGGCCTATGACCGACTGAAACGCGGCGGCTTTGCCGAAAGCGGTGGCAGCTTCGGTTTGACTGCGAACAGTCAGTCATATCAGCAAACCGCTGGCATAGCAGGCGTGCGCGGACAAACCACTGTTGATTGGTTCGCAGGCAAAAGTGTTTTGCAAGCGTATGCGGCGTGGCAACATGCATTTTCGAGCGGCAACCTGAATTTTTCCGCAGGCTTCACTGGCGCACCGGGCAGTCAATTTACCGTGGAGGGCATCAGTTTGGCGCGCAACTCTGGATGGGTCGGCGTCGGTCTTTCCACAGCAATCAATCGCCAGTGGAGCTGGTACGCAAATGTCGACGGACAATTTAGCCGTGGTGGCGCGGCGAATAGCGTGTTGTCTTTGGGGGTGCGAATAGGATTTGATTAAGTTTAATTGAGCGCACGGTCAATAACGTTTCAAGAGTATTTTCTGAATGAAAGAAACGATTCAAGCGGATACAATTTTTTGTTTAATTCAAGGGCAATCATGCAGATCACCCGCCATGTATCAGGATACGTTCCACCAAATCGCTCAGAAGGTGCGGATTTTATACGTAAGGAAATACTTGAAAGCAAGACGTACATTCTTGCATTTTTAAAGCTTGCAAGAAACGAAAATACCTTGACTAGGAAAAGTACGCAGGCAGCGAAAAAAATAGAAATTGATATTAAGAAACTTGAAGAAAACCTAACACAGAAGTCAGGCCTCAAAGCAACACTCAAATCAGTAACTAATCTAAATAACTTATTGAAACATACGAAGGCATTTTCGTCACTGAACAGTGGTTCGTTTGGGCAATCCGTAAGACATTTTCAAAGTGAAGTAAGGGGTCTCACTCATAAGGTTTTGCCTCTCCTGTATCAGGAGACTATGAAAGGGCGGTAGTTGAAGTTTGTTTTTAGATACATTTGTACCCCTGTTATACGGCTTTTCTATATTGCTTATACAAACAATAAAGAGGACGGAAATGATGCGGTGCGATATAGTTTGTTTGTCTCCTCCAACACCTCCTAAGGTTTGGATTTACCCGCTCCCGCAAGGTGAGCGGGTTTTTTTTTCGTCTAAGTATTTATAGCGCGATGTTTTATCGGCCATAAAATCAACCACTCGATGATTTATTTGATCGTAGCCAAATCGTTAAAAGAGGGGCGAATGAGGTTTAATTAACAATAGTTATTAACTACTATTGAATAATTTTTAAAAGTAATTTTCTATGATGTTGGTTAGGATTAAATTTTTTGAAAATCCCATGAATATTCAACCAACCTCCTCATCATCCGTACGTCCTCCTGAATTGGCGGCGACACCATCAGGACTTCTGCCGCAGTCTTTAACGGGTGTAAAAAATGTTCTTCAACCTATGTCGTCTCCAAAGAACGACCCCAGCGTTTCGGCAAAGGTCACATCGGGTAGTAGTTTGAAGCGAGACCCTGTTGCCATTAATAGCATGATTACCAAAATTCTCGATGCACCTCAGCTATTACATGCCCTTCTGGGTAAAGAGCCCCGCAATGAACGGATGGCGATCAACACCGTTCACGAAATATTTGGAAATAATAGCCCTACCGATATCGATATCGCGATTCATCAAGCAAAAATAATGGGCGCGAAAAAAGCTGACGCCGTGCCGTACACCCAAAAAGAAATGAAAGGGGCATTACTGATTTACCAGACCAACGCCGGTGCCAGTGCGATCAATGGTCGGGAGAGTAAGCCAAAACCAAAGTTACACGGTGTGGCCAGACGAGAGTTTGCAAAAAATTTAGAAGGAAGTAGTTATGCTTTAAGTCAATTTCGTATTGACGAAATGAGGGCTGCTTCAGTGCATATGGAGACAAATGAGGGCTGCGCTAAATTGATGCACGAGGCATTGAAAACATGTCCTAAGGCGAAAGGCCTATCGTTATATCGTGGGACTAGATTAACCGAAAAAATGGTTTCAGAATTAAATGCGCGCGCTGGCAGCACGCATGGTGTCAGCACTGATTTTTTTATGTCGACTACCCCGGACAAAAAAACAGCGCATCTTTTTGCGGGAACAGACCATCAAACCCGCCCGGATCTTGATCAAACTATACCCGTCTTATATCAAATAACGGCTAATGGTTATGACATCGGCGGACTGCTGGAGCATGAGATAGTTTTGCCTATCGGCACCAAGTTTAACGTCGTAGCTGTGTCTTCATCATTGATTAAGGGTGAGCCTGGAAAAATAATCCAATTAGTCGCCTCAGAAAATGTAAAGGCAATTATCACATTAAATAACTAAATTTCGTTGCTATATGTTTAAGACGAATAAAGATACGTAGCTGTTTGGAGGTTTATCAGCGTGACGCGGTGATATTCCCCAGGAAGGGCTGGATTGAAAAGTTTCTGTTATACGATTTGTCTATATTCGATATATAAACAATGAAGAGGACAATAATGTTGCGGTGCGATATAGTTCATTTGTCTCCTCCAACACCTCCTAAGGTTTGGATTTACCCGCTCCCGTAAGGTGAGCGGGTTTTTTTTGGTCTGAACATGTGAAAACGACTATTTTGAGACCAAAGATCACTTCGATCGATGAGGGCGGCAGCTAAATCGGGGGCAAAACCCCTCTTTTTCCTACTTAAACGCCTAATTACGCAGACCACGCGGAATGGCGTGCAGTAACGAGCGGGTATAGGCATTGGTGGGATTGCGATATAACTCGTCCGAGTTGGCTAATTCCACGACTTCACCCTGATGCATCACCATGACCTGATCTGCAATATATTTAACCACTGCCAGATCATGCGAAATGAAGATATAGCTCATTCCGAACTCTTCCTGCAAATCTTGCAATAAATTCAATACCTGTGCTTGCACTGAAACATCCAGCGCCGATACCGATTCGTCGCAGACTAATACTTCCGGTTTTAGCGTCAGGCAACGGGCAATCGTAATCCGTTGCCGCTGACCGCCAGAAAATTCGTGTGGATAGCGCTGGAAGGCCGCTGACGGCATGCCAACTTTTTGCAACAATTGCAGCGCCATCTCAGTGCGTTCATTGTCATCGCGGCCGATATTGTGAATTCGCATCGGTTCCAGCAAAATTTGCCCGACGGTGAAGCGTGGATTCAGGGAAGCGTAGGGATTTTGAAAAATAATTTGTATGCGGCGTTTGTACGCCATGAAATCGCTACGCGACATCGCTAAAATGTCTTTCCCCTCAAACAACGCCTGTCCGCTTGTGGCTTGATGCAGCCGTAATAAAGTCAGACCGACGGTCGTTTTGCCCGAGCCGGATTCACCAACTACACCCAGAGTTTTACCGCGTGCCAACGTGAACGAAACATCATGCACGGCCTTGAACTCTTTACGTCCGAATAAGCCTTCGCGGGCATAAAAACTTTTCCCCAGATTGCGCACATCCAGCAGGATTTCTTCTTTTCCTGTGAGTCCACGCGGGCGCTGCCGCGTGTTCAGTGAGGGATGATCAATCGCCAGATCGCCGTTCATGTAATCGCTGATGACCGGCAAGCGCCACGGACGGCTATCCATGGATGGGCGGCATAGCAGTAAGGCTTTGGTATAGGCGTCTTGTGGGGCTTCAAAAATCTGTCGGGTAGGGCCTTGTTCGCGGATGTCGCCGTTGCGCATGACGACGACTTGATCGGCGATTTCACCGACCAACGCGAGGTCATGGGTAATGAACAGCACCGACATTTTGTGACGCTCACGTAAGGTAGCGATCAAATCGATAATTTGCTTTTGAATGGTGACGTCTAACGCAGTCGTTGGTTCGTCTGCGATCAGTAATTTCGGTTCGCAAGCAATCGCGATGGCGATCATGACGCGCTGTTGCTGGCCGCCGGAGAGTTCCATCGGATAGGCGTCTATGCGGCTTTCTGGCATCGGGATGCCGACTTCTTTTAATAGCGCGATGGCGCGGGCGCGGGCAGCTTTTGCGTTCATCCCCATGTGCTGACGCAGGACTTCCGCAATCTGAAAGCCCACCGTAAAGACAGGATTCAATGAGGTCATCGGCTCCTGAAAAATCATCGATATATCTTTGCCGCACAATTGTCGACGTTCGGCCGGTGATAGCGCCAATAAGTTACGGCCTTCAAAAAGAACGGTGCTGGTGGTAGCGATGCTGGCGCTATCCGCCGATAGCAAGCCCATGACGGCTAACGCGCTGACGGATTTACCGCTGCCGGATTCGCCCACCAGCGCGACGGTAGTATTGCGAGGAATGTCGAAAGAAATACCTTTAACTGCTTCGACGGTATGTTTTTTATCAGTCCGAAAAGAGACGCGTAAATCCCGTATTTGCAACAACGGCGTCGGTTGTTCAGATACATCGTTCAGATCAGTATGATGCGGCAATGTCATGGCGTTTCCTATTTCAACTTTGGATCGAGCGCATCACGCAGCGCATCGGTGAATAGCGAAAATGCCGTGACCAGAATCGCCATCGCGATGCTGGCAGCAGCCAGTTGCCACCATTTTCCAAGAATCAATTCGTTTTGCGCTTCGTTCAACATGCTGCCCCAGGACACCACGCCCACCGGCACGCCGAAACCTAAAAAGCTCAAAATGACTTCCGACTTGATAAAGCCGACCACCAAAATCGACAGCTGTACCAACGCAACGTGACTAACGTTGGGGAAAATATGCGAAAACATCTTGCGCCAGTGCGAAGCGCCAATCGCGTCTGCTGCCATCACGTATTCGCGCGTTTTATGTTTCAGGTATTCAGCGCGGATTAAGCGGAACGTACCGGTCCAGCCAGTCAGACCTAGTATCAGTACGATGGTCAGAACGCCTTTTTGTTGCAACACCGCCGCCACCGCCAGAATCAACAGCAAATAGGGAACCGACGTGAAGATGCTATAAAACCAGTTGAAAACATCATCAACCCAGCCGCCGAAATAGCCGGATATCGCTGCAAAAACAGTCCCCAGCACGGTTGCCAGCAATGCCGAAATTAAGCCAACTACGATAGAAGTTTCTGCGCCTTTAATGGTTTTTTTGATGATATCGCGACCCCATTTATCTGCGCCGAACGGCAATGTCAGCTTGCGCGCAGTGATCGCTGTGGCACCACCTTGGGCAAGCTTTGCGCGGATAGCGGTCATTTCCTGTTGCAAGGGATCGACGATGCCGTAGTCATTGGCAACGATTGGAACAGTCAGGCTGACGGTATTGCTGGCGCGCAGCTTGCGGAGAATGTCGGCCAATGGATCTAGCGGATTCTCTGGCGGTGGCGCTTCGGTGACGGTGCCAGCGGTGTTGCCCGTGTCTGCCGTTGGTGCGCCGACGAAGCTTGGCGGCGCGTAATTCACGGCCACTTCGTCGCTCCAGTCGCTGGCGATCAAACCGGTGCTGGAGAGCACTAGCACGACTAAATAAATGGCGACGATCCCAAGCGCCACCATTGCGATCCAATCAGCGCGCAAACTGCGCCAGGCCAAGGCCCACAAGCCCGGCGACGGTTCAGTGCGTAGAAAGGCGTTCGCTACCAAGGCAGCCGAAGAGGCATCATTCTGTTGAAAATCTGCATGTGATGACATAGCGATGGGCTTTCTTACTTCAGCTGAACGCGAGGATCAACCGCCTGATACATCAGATCGGTCAAGAGATTGAACAGCATCGTGGCCGCAGCGACATACACCGTGATTGCTTTAATGACCGGAAAATCGCTGCGCTCGACCGCTAAAATTACTTCGCGCCCGATACCGGGAATCGAAAAGAAGCGTTCGATCAGAAAAGCGCCGATCAGCAGCGCGGGCAAATTCGACATCACGTTTGTAATAATCGGAATCGCCGCATTACGGAGTACATGGACCCACAAAATACGTTTTTCGCTGAGCCCTTTGGCGCGCGCGGTACGCACATAATCCTGATTGATTTCGTCCAGCACAAAGGTGCGATATAGGCGCAGGCTGGGAGCGATGCTGACAGCTAATCCAATCAGAATCGGCAACGCTGAGTAGTGGAATAGATTTTCGCTGAAACTGTTGCCCCAGCCTTGCACCGGAAAGATATTGAGTTTGTAGGCGAACCAGTATTGAAACAAAATAATGTACACTAGAATACTGATCGACATCCCGACGGTGCAGGCGATCATCACCATCCGGTCCGTGATCGAGCCGCGTACAAAGGCGATCCCCAGCGCCAGTGCGACGGCGATCAGCGTCTCCAGAATTGTCAGTGGAATCAGCACGGTCAGCGAAGGACCGAGCCGCGTCAGAATCACGTTAGAAACCGCCTCGCCGGTACTCCAGCTGGCACCAAAGTCAAAGGTCGCAATCTGCTTGATAAATATCCATAGTTGCACGACGTAAGGCTGATCGATACCAAGCTGGGCGCGGATATTCGCTATCTGCGCCGGGTTTGACATCTTGCCCGCCAAAATGTACGCCGGATCGCCGCCTACCCAATTGAACAGAAAAAACACCAGCAGGATCACGCCTAACATGGTCGGTGCCATTTGCCATAGTCGGCGCAGGATATAAGCAGTCATGTTGCGTCCTTATTGCAGGCGTTGGCCGGAAATTTCAGCAAAAAAAGCTTTGCTGTTGGGGGCGCGACCCAAAAAGGTCTCGACCATCTCTGCGCCGGATTTTTCGCTGCCGCGTGACAATATCGTCTGGCGATAAAACTGGCCGACTTCAGGATTCATCAGCTTGCCGTGATAGCGCGACAGCATATCCAGTGCCAGCACTTCCGACCACATATAGCCGTAATATCCTGCCGCATAGCCGCCCATCAAATGGCCGAATTGACCGGGAAACTCTGTGCCGGGAACATAACCCAATGGCGTCATACCCTCCATCTGTTGCCAGATCGCCAGCGGTTGTTCGGTCGCGGCTTGGGGATCGTGGATGCGCATGTCAAAGCTGGCATACAACAGTTGACGTGCATAGCGGATACCGCGCCCATAATTGTGTGCCGCCGTCAGGCGTTGCGACAAGGCATCGTCGACAGCCGGGCAGGGCGTTTTGCAAAAGGTGGAGAGCAATGCCAAAGATTCTTTGCGGCGCGCCCACTCCTCATACATTTGCGATGGCGCTTCAACAAAATCCAGCTCCACGCTAGTCCCCGCCTGACTGACATAGGCGGTGTGCGATAACACGCCGTGTAGCACGTGGCCGAATTCATGCACCAGCGTTTCCAGTTCGTCGCTGTTTAAACCACCGCGATCGAAGTTGGTGACTAATACTGAAATCGGCGTGCGCTGGACCAATGTGCTGACGCCGCGCACGCCCCACGCGGCGGCATGGCCGTATTTTCCTTCGCGCGGAAAAAGGTCCAGATAAATCCCGGCGATTCGGGTTTTAGTCTGGTTATCGATGACATCGTAATACTGCACATCGGGGGCCCATACCGGCACTTCGGCGCGTTGCAATGTGATGCCGTACAGCGTGCTCGATACATCCAGAATCCACGCTACAGCCGCATCGGTGGGAAAGTATTGACGTAGCGCTTCCTGATCGATGTTATAGCGTGTTTGTTTGACTTTTTGCTGCCAGTATTCGATATCCCAGCGGGCGAGTTGAGTTTGCGCCAGCGGTGTCTTTTGGGCCTCCGCCTTAAAGGCGCGCAGTTCCGCAATTTCTTTGATTTCCAGCGCCGTTACCGCACCCTTAACGTCGTTCAGAAAGGTATAAACGGTCTTGGATGATTTTGCCATGCGACGGCGCAATACCAGATCGGCATAGCTGGGCAGACTAAACAAACCGGCCATCTCATGACGCAGATCCATCGCTTGCTTTAACAGGACCAGATTTTTTGGCGTGCCGTGATTGACAAACGCCAGTTGATAGCGCCGCCGGGCATCGCTGTTATCGGCAGACTCCATAAAAGGGTTGTAATCGGGATAGTCAAAACCCAACAGATAATTGCCATTCTCATCGCGCTTGGCACGTGCCAGATAGCTGGCGGGCAGCCCTTGCATTTCAGCTGGCGTGAACACCAGTTTTTGCCGATTATCGCGAATGTTACGGGCGAACTCCTGACTCAGTTCATCCAACTTATTCAGAATGAGTTTTAAGCGGGCGCGTTTAGTTGGCGCTAATGCGACGCCGGTATCTTCAAAGCTATAAAGCAGATCCTGTTGTAGTTTTTTTTCTATAGCATTGTCAGGCCGGATCGCTTTGATACGCGCATATTGTTTTTCGTTTTGCAGCAATTCGGTAGAGAATTTATTCAACTCGATCAGGCAGGCTTCAGTCGCGTTACGAACGCTGGCGTCGGGCGAAACATTGTTGAGAATATCCACCGGCCCCTGTGCATCTTCCAACGCAATTTGTAGCGTATTCCAATCGGCCAAAACCGCTTTGGTATCGTTGGCATGTGCCGCAGGAAGATGGTCTGTCACGCTGACTTGCTGCCGCAATGTTGCTAAGGTGCGGGTGCATAACGGCGTGACTTCTTCAGCCTTCAGTATGGGCAGCAATGGGCGCTGGATTTCTTGCGCCGAAACGGGATTCACGGCTAACGTAAAGATTGTCGCTGCCAGGCTCAGCGGCGTAAAAAATGAGATAGTTGTCATACCATTTTTTCCATGAATAGGGCGTCCATTTGGCTAAAATCGTTAGTCGACGGTTGCACGTTATTTGCCCTTTTGAATATCAAAATACATCCACTCGGTCGGCAAAATCGGATGTTTTTTAAATCCGATCACACGCGGTTGCGCCAACATATTCCGATAGCGGGCATAACCGGCACGAATCGGCGCATAGACTTCTAAAAGCCGGGCCATTTTGTGATACAGCAGATCGCGCTCTGGTCCCGCAGGCATTTTTTGCGAGGCGGCATATAGCGTGTCGTATTCAGGAATTTTGGTGCAGCCACTATTATTTTGATGAATATTCGGGCTGTAAAACAATTGCATAAAATTGTCACCATCCGGATAGTCGGCAATCCACGCCGCAGTGCGGGCTTGCAACTGGCATTCTTTCTCGGCTTTCAGAATATCCGGAAACGGCATTGCATCACCGATCATATGAATATGGATCAGATCATAGGTTTTTTTCCACATTTCCAATTGTTGCTGGCCGTTGGAATCCGGGCGGCTAGTGTAACGAATGCTGAGTGGCTTCCCATTGGGAAGGGTGCGCCAGCCATCTTTGCCGATTTTATAGCCGAATGTGTCGAGTAGGGCGTTGGCTGCTTGCGGCTCAAATTGAATGCTGCTTTTGTAGGTCGGATCATAGCCAACGACGCCGGGCGGTATCGGATATTCCAGCGCGATGGCTTCATCGTTCAAGACCACCTTTATTTGCTCGCGAACGTCATGCGCCATCGCGATGGCGCGCCGCAGCGCGATTTTTTCTTTGCTCAATCCTCCTACAACCGGGTCTTGCATATTCCAGTAGTAATAGCTAATTTCAGGATCGACAATGCGCGATAACTGAATCCCTTTTGCGACTAATTCCGGCTTTAGTTTGCCGCCCGAAAGTGCTTGCGGTGCAAGTGCACCTTCTAACTGAAAAAGATCAATCTCATCTTTTTGAAACGCCAGCCAGCGCGATTGATCTTCGACCATGACGTTGATTTCAATTCGGCCGATTTGCGGCATGCGCTTACCTTTCATCTGCGCGACGATACGCTGATCTTCAGGGTCGCTGCCAGCCTTAAAATCCCAAATAAACCCTCGATAGTCAGGATTCGCCGTCAGCACCATGCGTGAGCCGCGGACCCATTGCGTCAGCAAATAAGGCCCGGTGCCGACCGGATTGGCCATTATCTGACCTTGCGCATCGCGATATTTTTCGACCACTTCGCGGGCGACCGCGCCGGTGGGTTGATGCGCCAGAATCATGCCGAGGTTGAAATCCGGTCGTTTCAAATGGATGCGCAGGGTATAGCGATCAAGCAGTTCAAAACCAGGGATGTTGGCATCGTAGTCAAAGTGATGGGTTTGCTTGGCGCTGTCCGCCTGCTCATCCAGTCCAATGACTTTTCCTTCCAGCAGCCAGGCTTGCGGCGATCTGAGTTGAGGATCGAGTAAGCGTTTATAAGAGTACACATAATCAGCCATCGTCAGCTCGCGTTTTTTGCCTTTGAAGGCAGGATCGGCGGCGAAATAGATCCCCTTTTTTAGACGGATGGTGTACGTCAACCCGTCAGCAGAAACCTCCGGTAAGGCTTGCGCTGTCAATGGCACTAGCTTGGCGGGACGCGCCAGATAATCGTACGTAAATAAAGGTTCGAATATCGATTGATTCACCAGTTGCGAATACAGATCGTTCGTGAGCGCCGGATCGAAACCGGTTTCCGCTGCGACAAACACAAAGCGCACCACCTTGGCCGGATCTGCGGATGAGGTTGAGGCGGCAACGGTGTTCTGCAACGGCAGAGCGCTGATCAGGGTGACCGATAAAGAGCTAATCAACAGCCCACGTAACCACGATAAATTCATTCTTCTTTGCTCTCCGGATTAATGTTTTTCGAGGTCCAGATATTGCCAGTCGGCATGCAGAATAGGATGTTTTTTAAAGCCTTTTACCCAAGGCCGGATAACCCAATTGCGAAAACGCGACAAATGCAGGACTTGCGCCGTATCAGCTTCAAGCTGACGCTCCATACGGGTGTACAGAACTTGCCGCTCCGGTCCATCCGGCAGCACGCGCGCCTTTCGAAAAGCATCGTCAAATGCGGCGGAGGAATAGCAGCCAAGATTGCCCTGACCTGCATTTGGGCCATAGAAACTCTCCAGGAAATCCGAGCCATCCGGGATGCTGGCGGTACCGCCCAGCCCCCACATCATTAACTTGCATTCGGACGCGGCTTTGAGGTTATCGGCGAAGTTGCTGACCGGAAATTCTGCCCGCACCCCAATTTGATCCAACGAACGCTTCCATAATTCCATGCGCGCCTGATCTTGCGATGAGGCCGAGGAATAAATTTTAACCGTTAACGGTTTTCCGTCTGGCAGATTGCGATAGCCGTCGGCACCTTTGCGGTACTGGAAGTAATCCAGCAGTTTATTCGCCAGCGGTGGGTCATACGTAATACTGCTGCGGTATTTTGGGTCATAACCGGCGACGCCGGGCGGCACTTCCGATTGTGCTCTGCTGGCTTGACCAAACCGAATCAGTGTAATTTCATCGTCCAGGTTGTACGCCATCGCCAAAGCACGCCGCAGCGCGATTTTCTCGTTTGTATAGCCGCCTACGACAGGATCTTTAAAGTTGAAAATAGTGTGCGTAATTTCAGGACCGACGAAGCGATACAGTGAAACGCCCTGAGCGACGTATTGCGGTTTCAGGACATTTTTATCCAATGCCTTTCCAACCGAAATTCCGGATAGTTCACCGACATCTAGCTGACTGCTTTCAAACGCCAGCCAACGCGGCTGTTCCTCTTCAATGATACTGATTTCAACCCGGCCGATCTGCGGCATGTGCTTGCCCTGCATGTCTTTGACCAGTTGTTTGTCCCAGGCGTCGCCGGAAGGTTGGAAGTTCCAGATAAAACCCCGATAGTCGGGATTGGCTTCCAGCACAATTTTGCTGCGTGGGACGTAATCTTTCAGAAAATATGCGCCAGTACCGATTGGATGGCGGCCCGTGTCTTGCCCGTATTTTTCGATCACTTCCCGGGCCACAGCGCCGGTGGTTGCGTGGGCCAGCAAATAAAGAAACGTCTGGTCGAGTCGGGTTAGCTGGATGCGTAGCGTCGTGCGGTCCGGGGTTTCAAGACCGGCGATGGGCGCGTCGTAATCGAAATGACCGGTTTTTTTTGCGTCTGCGACCAGCGCATCTAAGCCAACAATTTTGCCTTCAAACGAACTGGCTTGCGGCGAGCGATTTTTGGGATCGAGAATACGTTTGATCGAGTACGCATAATCCTGCGCTGTCAGTTCGCGCCGCACGCCTTTGAAGGCTGGGTCGGACGTAAAGAAGATGCCTTTCTTGATGTGCAGCACATACGTCAGCCCATCTTTGCTGACTTCCGGCATCGCCTCGATGGTGTTGGGGACCAGTTTTGCAGGGCGCGCCAGATAGTCGTAGGTCAGCAAGCTGTCATATATTGCCTCGCCGACCCATGACGAATACAGACTGTTGTTAGTACGCACCATATCGAAACCATCATCGGCAGCCTCAAACGCGACATGGATGACTTTTGACGGATCGGCTGGATTTGGTGCCGCAGCGGCAGGGCCGGCCACTAACAATACGCTCATCGCGGCGCTCAGAACAGTCGTTGACCACAGCGTCAGCATATTGTCTGGTCGATATAAAAGCCCCATCTTTTACCTTTTAGCGCATTGAGAAAAACATGATCACGGATGCGAATTTTTAAAGCACTTAATAAACAAGGATTTAAAACGCTTTTGTGAAATGAAGTAAATTAAAAAGCGTTGTTTAATTATTAAAAAAATAAGGATGCAAAAAAGAGCTTACAGCATTGCTAATCGGTAACTAAGAATTTTCTTACATCCATGCAATATTTGCAAAAATGGCCTCCTGCTGGTTAGAATTCTAGCAGTGCGCCATTTTTCTTTGCACGATGCGGGATATTGGTTGCCGCACGGAAATACTCTATACAACTTCCCAATATTTTCTAATGTTGCCGCATAGACATACGTAGTTACTATGCGTAGACTGAGTTTTCATCGCGATGCACCACGCAGCGCGATCGACCCGTTGGTTGGCCTATGCCGACTGCGCAGTGCATTATCGCGGCGGCAATGCAAGCGTATTCAAGCCCGTAAGCTATAAGCCGTCACTCTGCAAGCGACAACGGAAATTGGTGATCTGCTACAGGAACGACAATGCCTGATCTCGACATGCCTAGCAGTGATTCAAATCACTTTAATATTCCGCCAGATATTGGCCTGATTGCAGAGATAAATTTCCCGGTAGATGCGGATCGCTTAGCTACGTTGAGTCTTGTTCCGAGCGAGGTGGCCGTCAACGAACATCACACATTGGTGGCGACCATCAATTTAACTCTGGCGCATATCGCCGCCAGTGCCTCACTTGACCAGACGCTGCTCTGTATCGTCAATGGCGTTGAAGGGCTGCATCCTGATTTAGCGGGGGCGATATTTTTACCAGATGACGAGGGTGTCTATCTGCGGTTGGGTGCGGGACCGCGTTTGCCCTACGATTACATACAAGCGATGGCTGATATCGATACCGACATGGCACTGTGGGCGCAGCAGCTGGCAACCGATGTCACTAATCAAAACGCTACTGAGCAAAACGCTACTGAGAATGTTGATGCGAATTTGATCTGGCGCAGCTTTTGCGTTCTGGCGTTGCAGCACAGCCTGTATGCATGTCTGGCGATTCCGATCCGATCCGCTAGCAATGCGGTGCTAGGCATTTTCGTGGGTTATGCAGACAAGCCTGTGGTCGCCACGGAAGCCTACCAACAAACCATTGCCGGTTTTATCGCTTTGGCGGCCATCGCCATTGAGCGTATTGGCGCCGAATCCAAGATGCACAAGGCTGAAAATACGTTGCGCGAGAGCGAAACCAGAATAGCGCTTGCGGTTGAAGGCAGTGGGACGGGAATTTGGGATAGAAATGTCGTCACTGGCGAGATGCATTACTCCGCCGGTTGGAAGGCAATTTTAGGTTATCCAGATGTAGAGATATGGCATCATATTAGCGATAGTTATACGCGAGTGCATCCGGATGATCTGGCTTTTGTTCAAGCCGCGATGCAGGCACATTTTGATCGGAAGACAGAAATTTATGCGGTAGAACATCGTATTCTTTGCATGGATGGCAGTTATAAATGGATATCGAGCCGCGGTAAAGTTGTGAGTCGCGATGTCGATGGCAACGCGCTGCGGATGTTGGGGACGACGACCGATATTTCCGAAATGCGGGCGCTTTCAGAGAGATTGCAGCAAAGCGTTGATTTGATTACCTGTCTGACCAATGAAGTGCCCGGCCTGGTCTATCAATATCTGCAATTGCCGCATGGCGATGCATGTTTCCGCTATGTCAGCGAGGGTGTCAGCGATATTTATGAGCTGACGCCAAAACAGCTCACCGATGATGTAGCGCTTCTCGATGCCATCATTCATCCCGATGATTTGGAGGGTTATCATGCGTCGCTAGACGTATCGGCGTTGAATTTGCAGCCGTGGTATCTGGAATATCGGGTGACATTGCCGCGTCAGGGATTGCGCTGGCGGCAAGTAAGTGCGCAGCCACGCCGCTTGCTTGACGGCAGCACGTTGTGGCAGGGGTTTATTACCGATGTGACCGAACGTAAACGCGTAGAGACTGAATTACAGGAATTCGCCAAGATAGATTTTTTGACGCAATTACCTAATCGCCGCTATTTTATGATGCGTATGGAAGAAGAGTTGGCGGAGCTTCAGCGTGGGACCGGGACGCGCACCGCGGTGCTAATGTGCGACATTGATTACTTTAAAGTGATCAATGACCGTCACGGTCATACCACGGGCGATTTGGTACTCAAACATTTCGCCAATATTCTGCGCGATGGACTGCGTAAAAGCGATACTGTTGGTCGTGTCGGTGGTGAAGAGTTTGCGTTGTTTTTGTCCGGCGCAAATGTTATGGACGCCAACTTTTTTGCGCAACGTTTGCAGAAACGGATTGCCGCTTCGCCCATGGTGCATGGGGATATCACCATTGCAATCACGGTCAGCATCGGTATCACTGCTATGAATACTACCGATGCTAACGCTACCGCATCCCTTTCTCGTAGCGACGCGGCGCTGTATTTGGCCAAAGATGGCGGACGTAATCGGATCGAGATTGCTGCCGAATAACGTTCATCAAGGTGCATCAGAGCAACGATTTTCATATTGATCTGCAGTGCTCCCAGCGCGCCAAGAATAGCTATGCATCGCTATTCTTGACTTAAAGATCGCGCATCATCACTACCGATGTTTGCTTGAAACCGGTACGCTCAAAAAAATGGTGCGCGCCGTTATTGGCGATGCCGCTTTCAAGAAATATGCGCTGCATTCCATTGGTTTTGGCGCTAGCTGCGACCCAGTCCATAAACTGAAGGCCTACGCCTTTGCCGCGCATGGCAGGCGAAACGATCATGTCATCCAGTACCGCGAATCGATTATGCAAATCGCCCGTGCTAAAACTTACAAAAGCGATCCCGACCAATTGATCGTCCATCCAAGCGCAGGCAATCGCATCAGCGCTGCCATCAGTGGCGGGGTGCTGCAACGTCTGCAACGCTTGTGCATGGATTTTTTTCCACAGATCGGGATGCCATTTTTGCGGCGTCAACGCGCGTCCTCCCTGAAGCTCTGCATGAGAGATGTAGGCGACATCGGCGTGCGCGCAAAAAAATTCGGCAATTTGCGCAGCCAGTGCTGGTTGTTCTGCCCAGCTAATGGATAAGTTGTTTGTCGGGATAGCGATTTGTGTCATGTCATGCCTTCTTCTGAAAGGGGACTGCTGAAATTGGCGGATGCGCGGGGGCCATCATTGCATCGTCATGAAATTTTGTCGACGTATAAAAATACGGCACAAGTAGTCGCAGAGAAATGGATGTTGAACGCGCAATGAAAAACGCATCAAAAAAGTGCATAAAAAAGCAATTTAATTGCTTCACCATCCGCGTGAATTCTGCGTTGACAAATGGTTTTTTGATTCCTAATATTTAATTTCCAGTAGGTGTTCTGATGGTTGTTGGCACTCGCCAAAATTGCGGCTTCGCGCAATTCAAAACCTGCATTTTGACTGATGATGAGGAGATACATCATGGCAGTCGATCAAGAGAAATTGCAACAATTCATGGGACGTATGGTTGGCGAATTCGGCGCGGTTGCATCGGCCGCCTTAATCGTGCTGGGCGACAAGCTTGGCATATATCGGGCGATGGCAGGACAAGGCGCAATGACCTCTGCCGATCTGGCAAAAAGTACCGGTTTGACCGAGCGTTATTTACGTGAATGGCTGGCGGCGCAAGCTGCGGCGGGGTTTGTTGAATACAATCCAGCCAAGCTCACTTACGAACTTCCTGCCGAGCAAGCCCTCTGCTTTGCAGACGATACGAGCCCTGTATTTATTCCAGGTTTCTTCCAGGTATGTGAATCGATGTTCAGGGATTTACCGGTAATCGAAGACGCGTTTCGCAGCGGAAAAGGTGTCGGCTGGCACGAACATAGTCATGCCCTTTTTCATGGCACCGAACGCTTTTTCAGACCCGGTTACGCGGCCAATCTAGTCAACGCATGGATTCCCGCACTTGATGGTGTCGACGAGAAACTGAAAGCGGGTGCATCGGTGGCCGACGTCGGCTGCGGCCATGGCGCATCAACGGTGCTGATGGCGCAAGCTTATCCCAAGTCAACATTTGTTGGATTTGATTACCATGAGCCGTCGATTCGTTTTGCGCGGGCAGCGGCTGAGAAAGCCGGTGTCGCTGATCGCATCAAGTTTGAGGTCGCCGCAGCAAAAGACTATCCGGGTCATGATTACCAGCTCGTCACATTTTTCGATTGTCTGCACGATATGGGCGACCCAATCGGTGCCGCTGCGCATGTGCATCAATCACTGAAACCGGATGGGACCTGGATGATCGTCGAGCCGTTTGCGAATGACTTGACGGAGGATAATCTTAATCCCGTTGGCCGTATTTTTTACGCTGCCTCAACCCTCATTTGCACGCCTGCGTCGTTATCGCAAGATGGGCAAATGGGGTTGGGTGCGCAAGCAGGTGAAGCGCGTTTAAAGGACGTGGTCAGCAAGGGTGGTTTCAGCCATTTTCGCCGTGCCACTGAAACGCCATTTAACCTTGTATTAGAAGCAAGGCCGTAGGCGCAACGCGCACGACAAACGGTCTCGGTGCAGGCTGGCTAGTGCTTTTACACAGCTCGCTGAGATTTTATCTAACGATAAAGGAGAGCATCATGGCACGCAAATATATCGATTGCCGCGAATACCCGAGTGACTCAAATTGTTCAGTGGCGATCGCCGCCGATACCGATGATGAGTTGATGGATGCCGCCGTACAACACGCAGTCAGCGTGCATGGGCATAACGACACACCAGAATTACGCAGCCAATTGAAGCAGATCTTCAAGGAAGGTACGCCGCCGCTAAAACTTTGATTAAGGCGTGATCCTTATCCGGGCCTCGCCCTTTGTTCTTGTTGGGTGTGTCGGTTATCACGGTTTTTTTGGGTAGCCGACAGATAAGCTACCAAAACAATGATTGTCACCAAAAAGAAAGCACTGATACCTACGGTACCGAAGCCTAGTCCGCCGTTTTTTAGGGGTTGAGACAGAAGGTCACCACATGCAGCGCCAAAGGGCCGCGTGAGGACATACGCAATCCAAAAACAGGTGGCAGCATTGGCTTTCAGACCGTAGTGGGCGAGGGCAGTAGCGGCGATCAGCGCACCGAATAATAACGTGGTAGAGGGATAGCCAAGATGCAAGCCTTCAGCTACCCAGTCGCCGGCAGCTGTGCCCAAAGCGAATGTGAACAGAATTGCTGTCCAGTAAAATAATTCACGTTTAACGGTATCGATCGAACGGATCGATAAAGTTTTTTCTTTTCTATACCACGCACCAAACGTCACGCAAAGTGCGATACCGAACACGATTGTTGAGAGGGCCAGCGGCACATGAAGGTTGTCGCTCAGATTGTCGGTAATGAGCGTGCCAAACACGCTGATTAAAACCACTGCGATCCAGTACAGCGAGGGAATGTAACGCTTTGCGCGAATCTGGAAAAATAATGCGATGACAAGCAATGCTCCAGTGACAACGGAGGTGCCGATCAGTCCAAAATGCAGATCTGCGTTGAGATAATCAGCCGCTGTTTCGCCCACCGTGGTGGACATCATTTTGATGATCCAAAAAATTAACGCGATTTCTGGCACTTTGTTTATGCGTTGAGACGTTATTCGTATTGGTACATTACTCATCGTGCACTCCAGAAGGATAGGAAGACAAAGCGCAGTCTGAAGTACGAAACTTAGGCTAGACATAGCCGATTTTCAATTTACCTAGTTATGAGGGGAAGGCGCAGATTCTTGCTATTTGCCTGCATGGGCAATGCTGGCGGGAATGACGCGTGCGCAGAAGAAAATAATATCAATCCGATTACACGTTTAGAAAATCTGGCGTGCATCGTCGGATATGGTTATCTTATTGTTAGCAGATTGCCCACTCTGATCGGACTATCTTCCAAAGCTGCAAAAAAACGTCGATGCGGCGGGAGCGGCTCCGCATCGAACTGAAATTTACTACAGAGAAGATGGACAACAGATCGTCATATGACGAGCAAGTATTGCGATTAAAAACGCGTGCGCATACCCGCTGCTAATTCAGTTTGGTTTTTGAATCCGTTAGTAGAGGCGACACGATAGCCATCGCTGAGCTTCATGTAATCGGCAGCAAGGTACAGTTCAGTCCGCTTGGACAAATGATAGAAAGCGGAGCCGAAGATCGTAGATTTCTTGCCGCTTCCCGTCGCTGTAGAAAAGCTAGCGTTAGAGTAGGCGTTGAGGGTACTTGTACCGGCCACATTGTAAGCAGCATTCTTGGCCTTCATTGCCTGATAGCCGAGTTCATAATCCATCTGACCTTGTGGCGTGAACTTAACCGATACTGTGTACGCGTCGTCTTTACGTTTGCCTAGTGCGCCTTGCTCTGCGGTGTAATGAAAGTAACCGGTGTTCAAACGCACCAGACTATTAAAGAAATAACTACCGCCCAATGAATAGGATTTATGCTGCTCCGTTGATCGGTTGAGTGAGTTGCCGACATCTGCCTCGTTATAAAAACTGGAAACCACAAAATTGCTGCCGTTGTAGCCGAGCGCCACGGACTTGGTGGTGTTATTGGAAAACGCTCCCGCGACTTCGCCAAATTGATAGCCTAAGCCAGCGACCAGACCATTGTTAAATACTTTCTTCCAGACTACGCCATTGTCATAACGCGTGCCAGTAGCGCTGCCGGCGTAAAAAATCATTTGCTTGAAGTTATTATTATTGGTGAAGCCGCCTTCTTCCAGACCAAGTTTATCCGAGCCATACGCGTCGCCGTAGACCTGTGCAAAGTCCCGGGCAAGTGTGTTTTGACGGCCCAGCGTCAGGCGACCAAGATCGTCGCTTTGCATACCGACCCATGCATCACGGTTAAACAAAACGCCCGGCGTATCCATTTCGCCTGTGCCAACGACGAACTCAGCTTCCAGTTTGAACATGGCCTTGAGGCCGCTGCCGAGATCTTCCTGGCCCCGGAATCCGATGCGGTTACCACTGAACCATGCGACCGGTATTTGCGTCAGGCGGTCTCCTTTACTGTCGGCGTTATTCGTCGTGCTAATGGTGGCGTCGATCAAACCGTAGATCGTTACATTAGACTGCGCAAGTGCAGTGCCGGAAGAACCCAATGCGGCTAGCGTCGCTAGCGCGAATACTGTTTTTTTCAAAATCGTCTCCTGATGGCTAAAGTTTTTTTTGCTTGTTTGCACTGAGCGATATGTTCGATCAGCGTGGCCGAGTATAAAAGCGCCAAGCTTTCTTCTAGCTTTCGAAAGTATGGTTTTGTAATGGATTGGTGTAATTACGCAACACTGTTTATTGCGAAGTATGACGAGCGGAAGTGTGGTGGAGGGATAAAAATTCCCTCCAAACCAGATGATAAACAATGATGGCCGGTGGCCAAATATGGCTAAAATACGTCGGATTTTTTTGTAAAAATATTCCGATTTGCAATATTTTTGTGCGGTTGGATTAAATTCCCGTGAATAACGGCGTGTTTTTTAAGTGCTTTTAATTGAGGTTGCCAGCGGCAATTGGACTAGCACCATCAGGCCAATGTTCTGCGGACCGATACCCAGCGTCACTGCGCCTTGCGCTGCAAGGACGATTTCTTTAACAATGGCCAGGCCCAGCCCGGTGCCGTGTTGTCCAGGCGCAGCATGGCGATAAAACCGTTCAAACACGCGGCTGCGTATCTCTGCGGGAATGCCGGGGCCATTATCGGCAACTATGACCTCAACGAACGGCACCTTTAATCCCGTGTTATTTATTGCCGTGTTAGGAGCTGCGTTTACATTGATACTAACGGTGACCTTGCCATTGCGTGGCGTATAGCGAATCGCGTTATCCACCAAATTCATAATCATCGCTGTGAACAGGGCTTCATTGCCGATGACCAACGCCTCGGGCGTCTGACGCTCAATGCCCAGATCAATATTTTTGCGTTGCGCAAGATTCACAATATCTTCCAGTACCGTCGTGACGACTTTCACCAGATCAACCGATTGATGTAAAACCGCGTGACTGTTGGCCACCTCTGCCTGCGACAAGAGTAGCAATTTATCGGTAAGGTCGGCCATGCTGCGGCTGCTTTCCTGCATCGCTTCAAGTACTTCGCTGCGGCGTGTCGGATCGGTTATTTTTCGGGCGAACTGGATTTGCGAATCGATCAATGTCAATGGTGTACGAAGCTGATGCGCGGCATCTGCAATGAAGCGTCTTTGGGCCGCGACTTGCGTGTTAAGGCGCTGAATGTAGTGATTAAACGCATCGACAATGGGGCGTAATTCTCCTTGTAACTGGGCGGCTTTAATCGGTGATAGCGACATGGGGTCGCGTGTCGCGAGATCATCTTTCAGACGTAAAATCGGACGCAGTTCAATCGTCAGACCGATAACGACTAATGCGATAGCCAGAATTAACATGGCGATCTGGCGATGCAAAGACGGTCGCCAAAGATCGGCCAACATCAGATCATGGCCACGCATAGTTTGCGCTACCCGAATCGCGATATTTATGCGGCTTCCAGTATCGTACAAAGAGCGTACCTCAGTGGCGATCCGAATAGTCTGCTGCTCGTATTGTTGGGTAATAAATTTTGGCGTCGTTTGACTAAAATCGATGGTATCGGGTAAGTCCGGGCGACCCGCCATTAACCGACCCTTGCTTGTGATGATCTGGTAATAGACATGATCCTGCTGTGGCGAAGAGAACAGTTCTAGCGCAGCCGGATCGACGCTAACCTGCGGTATGCCATCCAGCCAGGTGATATCGCTGGCGATGACTTGCGCTGATGTGAGCAGGGCACGGTCTTGAATCAGATCGGCGGTCTGCTGCGCACTGCGGTAAGAAAATGCTGCGCTCACGATGATATATATCGCCAGCGGGATCAGCAGCCATAACAGCAGGCGAAAACGCAGGCTAACTATCATCGTTTTTCTTCAGCAAATAGCCAAGTCCACGCAAGGTCATGATGGCGGCTTGAGAGTGCTCCAATTTTTTTCGCAAGCGGTGTACATAGATTTCAATCGCATCCGGACTCGGCTCATCTCCTAAACTGAAAATCCCATTGACCAGTGCATTCTTGGAGACTGTTTTGCCCTGTTTTAACATGAGTATTTCCAACACGTCATGTTCACGAGCGGGCAGCGACAGAATTTTTTCATTCACTGAAAACTGACGCGTATTACTGTTATAGACCAGATCTGCACAATGCATTTCTGTCGCCTTGTCAGGACTCTGACGCCGGATAAGTGCCTTTATCCTGGCGACCAGTTCACGGATTTCAAATGGCTTGACCAAATAGTCATCGGCACCGCTTCCCAGGCAATCCACTTTTTCATCGATAGAACCGCTTGCAGTCAAAATCATCACGGGTACATTGTTATGGCGCTCGCGCAGTCGGCGCAAGACATTTTTGCCGTTCATTTTCGGCAGCATCAGATCGAGTAAAACAGCATCATAGTTTTCGCTTTGCAGCACCTGATCAGCTGCTACGCCATCGATGGCAACATCGACGGTAAATTTTTCTTCCTTCAATATTTTGGTAAGCCACAACGCCAGAGGTGGATTGTCTTCAATCAATAGAAGTTTCATGATCAGGAATCCTATTCTAATTTTTATGGTGCACTGCAAAATAAAAAACGCAAAATTGGTAAGCTAGATGAAAGTTAAAGAAATCTAAAATACATTCGCTTTCATAAAGCAATAAAGGAAGATCATAGCGAATAATAATTCGCTACAGGTCATAATCCCAAAATAATGGAGACTTAATAATGCGTAAGTTTATGCACGGCGCAATGAATTTGACAAAAAAATCGACCGTAATTTTGGCACTATCTGCATGTGCCACGTTTGCTCTGCCGACAGACGTTCTGGCCGTCGATGGCTCAAAAATAATCATCATGGTCGGCGGCATTACCAAAATGATTTATTTGCCTGCCAAACTATCCGAGCAACTTGGCTACTTCAAGGACGAAGGTCTGGATGTTGAGTTGCAATCGCAACCGGCGGGCGTGGATGCTGAAAACGAATTGCTGGCGGGTGCAGTTCAGGCAGTGGTGGGATTCTATGACCATTCGATCGACCTGCAAAGCAAGGGTAAAGAAGTGACCGCGATCGTTGTTTTTGGACAAGTTCCAGGTGAAGTCGAAATGGTTTCTACCAAGGCAGCAGCCACCATCAAAAGCATGGCTGACGTGAAAGGTAAAACGCTGGGCGTTACCGGCCTTGGCTCGTCAACCAATTTTCTGACCCAATATCTTGCCGCAAGACACGGTATCAGTTCCACGCAATATTCTGTGTTGCCCGTCGGCGCTGATAATACTTTCATTGCGGCGATTAAACAGGGCCGGATTGATGCTGGTATGACGACCGAGCCTACCGCTTCACAGTTGTTAAAAACCGGCGAGGCTTCGGTGCTGGTTGATATGCGCACAGTTGATGGCACGGTGAAGGCGCTCGGCGGTCTTTATCCAGCCTCAAGCCTGTATGTTCAACGTTCATGGCTCAATACACACAAGGTAGAAGCTGCCAAACTGGCACGCGCATTTAGCAAGACACTGAAGTTCATCAAGACACACGATGCCGCAGAGATAGCCAGCAAGATGCCGAAGGATTATCAAGGCAAGGACAAGGCCCTGTATCTTCAGGCTTTGCAGAATTCCCTTCCGATGTTTTCTGCGGATGGTCGGATGCCTGCAGGCGGTCCTGAAACTGTATTGCAAGTGCTAGCGGCATTCAATCCGAACGTCAAAGGTAAGCACATCGATTTATCCAAAACCTATACCAACGAATTCATTCCTCAAGGTAAATAAGTTATTCAGCATCTGTAGCTTGTACCAAGCATGTGTTGACGGGTAATACCACCATTTTTGCCCGTCACACCATGCCAGACATACTGCCGGATAACTTAATTTTTGCGTTGAATTGCGAACGGCAAAGCATTGCATTGTCGTGCTAAGTCACGATTGAAGATCGGGGCTGATCGTCCCGCTTTTGATGACGTTACAACCCGCCTTATACGAAAGAAGTGCATGACATTATCCTCAAATACGGCCGCTTCGAGCTTGGCATCTTCTGCTGAGCCGGTCACCAGAGATACCCCGGCGATTGATATTCGTAACGTCTCTTGTCGCTTCATTTCACCGGACGGTAAAGCGACGGTGGCACTGCGCGATTTCACAATGAGTGTTGCTCGCGGTGAATTTTGCGCCATCGTCGGCCCGACGGGGTGCGGCAAGTCCACTACGCTTAGCTTGATTACCGGCCTGCTTAAACCCACCGTCGGCGAAGTTCGCATCATGGGCGAAGTGGTGAATGGTATCGATCCAAGGATCGGCTTTGTGTTTCAGAGCGATGCTGTATTTCCTTGGCGAAGCGTGCTCGACAATGTTGCTGCTGGTCCGCTTTTTCGCGGTAAACCCAAAGAGGCTGCCTATGCATTGGCAGAGGAATGGATACGCAGAGTGGGTCTGAACAAGTTTAGTAACCATTATCCGCACCAACTTTCTGGCGGTATGCGCAAACGTGTCGCGCTGGCGCAAACTTTTATCAACAGCCCGGAAATTTTATTAATGGACGAGCCGTTTAGTGCGCTAGATATGCAGACCAGAACCTTGATGCAGGATGAGTTGCTGCAACTGTGGTCTTCGCAATCCGGGTCGGTAGTGTTTGTTACGCATGATCTGGAGGAGGCCATTGCGTTGGCTGACAAGGTGTACGTATTGACTGCTCGCCCAGCAACATTGAAGAGCGTGTATCAGGTTGATTTGCCTCGTCCCCGCGTGATGTCCGAGGTTCGCTACGAGCAGCGTTTTATTGATATATCCCGCAAGATTTGGTCTGATTTACGGGAAGAAGTCCATATTAGCTGAAGCATTTTTCTATCGTTGTAGGCCGAAGATTTAGCCAGAACCCGCCATTGGCGTTTGCAGGCGACAGGCAACTAACATCACACGATTCCATCGGCGATCACAGATCGTTATCGGTGGAAAATAATTACAAGGTAATGAAATGACGCAAACACACTCACTCGACCAGCTAAGCGCTGCTAGCCTGGCGACGGTTGAACAGGCGGCCCAGCGAAAAATCAAGATGCGCTATTGGCTGGTGATTTTCTTGCGGGTTGCAATATTGGTATTCGTTCTCGGAGGCTGGGAGTTAGGGGCGCGATTACAGTGGATCGATCCATTTTTCTTTTCTCAGCCCTCATTGATTGTGATTCAGATCTATGACTGGATTGTTGAGGGAACGTCGCAAGGGCCTTTGTGGGTTCAGGTAATGGTCACGCTGGAAGAAACAGTACTCGGTTTTTTGATTGGCGCAGTAGCCGGTGTTATTTGTGGGATTTTACTCGGGCGTAACAAACTCTTATCGGATGTATTCAGTATTTATATCCAGATCGCCAACTCCATTCCACGGGTCGTGCTGGGATCGATTTTTGTGATTTCACTGGGACTTGGTATGGCATCCAAGGTTGCTTTGGCTGTTGTAATGGTATTTTTTGTGGTGTTTGCGAATGCCTTCCAGGGAGTACGTGAAGCTGATCGTTACATGATTGCCAACGCACAGATTTTGGGTGCCTCGCCTCGTCAGGTAACGATGTCGGTCGTGATTCCATCGGCACTTAGTTGGATTTTGGCAAGTCTGCACGTCAGTTTTGGTTTTGCGCTGGTGGGAGCGGTGGTGGGCGAATTTCTTGGCTCAAAACAGGGAATCGGTTTGCTGATTTCAACGGCGCAAGGCGCATTTAATGCCAGTGGCGTATTCGCTGCGATGATTGTGCTGGCGGTGGTGGCACTGGCAGCCGATTATTTGCTACTGAGAGTCGAGAAACGTTTGCTGAAATGGCGTCCGGCAGCATTTTAAATTGTAGTGCTTTAAGGTTCGCGGCGCATTTCGATGCGCCGTTTTTTTGCCGTATCATTTTCACCGAAAACGTCTAATACACGCTATTAGACTTAGCTGACCATGCTATTGAGGGAAATCCTTATCCCGTAAAAGCTTGTGTCAGATCTTCAATCAAATCATCAGGATCTTCCAGCCCGATATGCAGGCGGACAATCGCACCTGAATTTGACCAGTCAGTCACGCTACGCGCCGCTTTCATATCGGCTATGGTTGCCAGACTTTCAAAACCTCCCCATGACGCGCCGATACCAAACAGTCCCAGTCGATTAACGAAGCTTGCTGCGACTTGTTGGTCTGCGCGGACGAATTCAAACGAAATTAAACCGTTGGTTCCCTTGCAATCGCGCTGCCAGATGGCATGGTCGGGATGGTCTGGTAATGCCGGACAAAACACGCGTGCGACTTCTGGTCGATCGCGCAGCCAGTGGGCGATTTTAAGTGCGTGCTGCTCGTGCAGCGCTAACCGTGCGGCGAGTGTGCGGATGCCGCGTAAGACCAGATACGCATCGTCTGGGCTGACTGTCATGCCGAACGCGTCGGTCATGATTGCCAACTGTTGCCAAGCTTTTTCGTTAGTAGTGACTGTTCCCATCATCACATCGGAATGACCGCCTAAATATTTAGTAGCAGCCATGATGGACACATCTGCGCCCAAGGCTAGCGGCTGATATTGCAAGCCGGAACCCCAGGTGTTATCCGCCACCAGCAACCAGCCATTCGCAGTGGCAAGCGTCGCCAGACTGCGCATGTCACACAGTTCGTAGACTAGCGAGCCTGGGCATTCGACGTACAGCATTTTGGTATTGGGCCGGGCTTTTTCGGCGATGTCGCTGCCATCGGCGCTAAAGTAGGTAACCTCTATGCCGAACTGTCTCATGAAGGTTTCGGCAAAATGGCGGACCGGCTGATAGACGCAATCCGCGATGAGGACGTGATCGCCGGGTTTCAGGTAAGTGGTGAAGACCATCGCGATGGCAGCTAGTCCTGTCGGGAATAATCTGGTGCGATATCCGCCTTCGATATCTGCAACGGCATCTTCGAGCGCAAATGCCGTTGGATTGCCGCGTGCGCCATAGGTAAAGATGCGCTCGTCATTACGACGTGCGCGCATCGACGCTAATTCTTCGACCGTTTCAAACAGCACTGTGGAAGCGCGCACCACTGGCGGATTGACCGCCTTACCGCCCTGATAAACAGGCGCGGTGCCGCTTTTGAGCAGTCGGGTTTGCGGCCGAAGTTTCTTCAATAAGGGTTTGGACATCTGTATCTCTTTGCAAGTAAGGTTGTAAATAGTCAATCAGCGAACAGTTGGCCTCGGCGTCATTTCGTTGGCCGACATTGCCAGACGATCAATCCAGATCGAAGGCATCCAGTTCGCGTTGATCCAGTTGTGCCAGCAGGCCGGTTTCCCATTGCAGATATTGGCGTGCTGCGGCCTTGTTGCCATCGTGACGGTCGTGGACAAAGAACAGATAATCGAGACATTCTGCATCGACCGGCAACTCTGGCGTGCTCTCGACCGGTAATTGCGCCGTGACCCACGCTGCAAAGCCGCCTTCCAGTCGCATCACTCTGACATCAGGATGATGTTCGGAGGTCGGCTTGCACCATTCGCTTGCTGCCAGCGCGACGACCGCATCTTCGTCGCCAACCAGTACTACATCGCACTTCCCGGCAAATGCTTCCAGCGCGGGAAAGTGTGGCCGTATGCCCCAACTGGCGCCGGGGATATGCGACTTGCGGTACTGCATGCTGCCACGCACATCCATGACACACAGCCGTTTGTCTGCCAGACCGGTTTTTAGTTCAGCTACAGTGATGGCCGGCAGTTGCGATGCGTCGGTCAACGCCACCGCGCCGCGTCCAGAATGCAGAAGGGAAAATTGGCTTTGAAGACCGCCGCGCAATACATAGGCATCGTGCCCTAGTTGTTTCAGCCAGCTGGCAACTACGGGTGCGCGAATACCGTCGTCATCGAACAGCACCAGACGTGCGTTTCTTACGCCGATGTATTGATCGTTGGCTTGAATCAGTTGACCGCCGGGCGTGCTTTGGGCACCGGAAAGACTACCGTTGGCAAACTCGTCGGGGGTGCGCACGTCGCATAAAAATACCGAGGAATCGCCGCCCGCCAGCCATTCTGAAATCGTCGCTGCCTCAACGCTTTGTACATCGAAACGCTGCGCCACGTTTGCGCTAGCTGCGCGGCCGACTACGCGCGCGTTATCCGATACCTGATCGGAATACTTGCGTTTGCTGCCGTGTTCCAGCGGAAAGTCTTCCAGATACCAGCCCTGCGTGCCGTTTTCCAGCGCCATGATCGGATTTTTTAATCCCAGATTGATCAGGGTTTGTGCGCCGATGATGCTGCGGGTGCGGCCTGCGCAATTAACGACGATGGTGGTGTCCGGATTATCGATCATGTCATGGATGCGATAACTTAGTTCACCATTCGGGCAGCAGATCGAACCCGGTATCGTCATCTTGTGATATTCGGAAAGAGGGCGTCCATCCAGCACGACTACGTCTTCACCGCGTTGCAGCATCTCAAACAATGCCGGTGCGGTAACGGATGGCGTATGGTAGTTCTCTTCGACTAGTTCGCCGAAGGTTTTTGAGGGCACATGCACGCCGGAAAAAAGTACGTAGCCCGCTTCCTTCCAGCCGCGCGTGCCGCCTTCCAGAATATGGACATTGGTATAACCGCATGCCGCCAGCCGTGCTGCGGCGCGGACTGCGATGGACTGATCTTCGTCATACACAACCAAACGCACCGATGGCAATGGGGCTAGCCTTTGCACATCCAGTTCGAGCCTGCTATACGGCAGCGGTACGCCGTAAAACAAATGGGATTCACCATACTGGCCTTGTTCGCGGACATCGAAGAGTGCGATTTCGGCACCATCGTGCAGCCAGTTCTTGAGCGTGTGTGGATCGACAAATTTATTCATGAATGTCATTCAATAAGTGAGTTCAGGTTAACGGCGTGTCTGTACGCCGATTCCCATGGTTTTATAGGTGCCAGTATCGAGATCGAAGCCTTTACGCGCGGTCAACGTTTCCAGCGCGCGGCCGTACATGTGCAGGTGACGGATCGCGATTTCACCTTCGATCTTCACTGCATGAATATCGTCGGCCATTAGCGCGATGCCTTTACCCGGGCTGACGACGACGGTATTTTCCAGTTCCAGCGTGCCGACGCCGGGGGTCTGTCCATCATCCGTGCGACGATAGACATAGTTGTATTCAGTACCTTCGACTGCGGCGATGCAAGCCCAGGTAGTGTGGTCGTGCGGGACGATGCGTTTGCCCGGCAGCATGACGTTCAGGTATAGCGCGTAGCTGTGATCGTCATCTTCCTGAATCATGTAACGGGCTTGCAGTTCGCCGTCTTCCGGCGCGGCGAATTTATCGGCATCCCAGAGTGACGTTTGCGCGGAGAGTGTCTCGACTACGGTCAATACTTTTGCCAGCGATTCCCGGTTAGTGCCTTCTTGCTCAATAATCTGCTTGATTTCTGCGATGGCGGTGGCGACGATTTGTTGGCTTTCGTTAGGTTGATGCATGTTGCTTTCCTCAAAGTGTTGGTTAAGTGGCTGTTGTTACCAGCCTAGTGTGTGTCGATCTTGTAGTGTTTGCTTGTTGCTACAAACTGTGTTTATGCTGCGATTGGTGCGTGGACGGCGTCATGCGGACGCACCACGTCTTGTAAAAATTTGCGGGCCCGTGGATGCTGCGGATTGGAAAAAAACTTCTCCGGTGGCGCATCTTCAAGCAACTCGCCGTTGTCCATAAACCATACCCGGCTCGATACTTCGCGAGCGAAGCCCATCTCGTGTGAAACGATAATCATCGTCATGCCATCGCGGGCCAGCGACTGCATGACTTGCAAGACTTCATTCACCATTTCAGGATCAAGCGCGCTAGTTGGCTCATCGAACAACATCAGCGCCGGTTGCATTGCCAATGCGCGGGCGATGGCAACGCGTTGTTGCTGACCGCCGGATAAATTGATTGGCATGGCATCGATTTTGTTTTCCAGTCCCACCTTTATCAGCAGTTCTTTGGCCCGCGCATTTGCTTCATCGCGACTGAGTCCAAGAACTTTGATTGGCCCCAGCGTCAGGTTTTCTCGCACCGACATATTCTGAAATAGATTGAAACTCTGAAACACGAAACCGACCCGCGCCCGGAGTTTGTTGACATCGACTGTGCGTTCGTAGATATCTTTTTCTTCGAACAAAATCCGGCCACCCTGAATCGCTTCCAGTCGGGTGAGGGTACGGATCAAGGTCGATTTTCCTGATCCGGAAGGACCGCAGATGACGACTACTTCACCTTTTTTTACGTTGGCGTTCACCGCCTTCAGAGCGTGATAGTCGCCATACCATTTATCAACATTTTCTAATTTCAACATGGTTATCTCCTTAATCAGACTTAGGCCATTCCTCGTGATTTACTGGCAATACGCTGTTCCAGCAGACCGGCGACACGAGAGATAGAAAAACATAGAACGAAATAAAAGCCCGCCAATACCAGATAAGTTTCCAGCGGCTTGGTCAGCGTCATGGTGTTCACTTGCGCCGCTGAATAAGTCAGCTCGGGAACGCCAATCACATACGCCAGCGAGGTCGCCTTGATGGTCGACACAAATTGATTCACGATCGACGGAATCATATTCACCAGCGCCTGCGGCAGCAGTACAAAGCGCATGCTTTGCATCCAGGTCAGTCCCATCGAACGGGCCGCTTCAGATTGACCCTTGGGCAAGCCTTCCAGCCCGGCGCGCACAACCTGCGCCAGAAATGCGCTTTCATACACGACGATGGCGCAGACCACTGTCGTGAAGCCGGATACCTCAGCACCGACGATCAAAGGTACGCAAAAGTAGGCCCAGAAAATGATCAGCAGCAAAGGTATGCCGCGGATCACGCGGGTCCACCACAGTGCGGTCACACGCACCCATCCGAACGATGAAAGATGCGCCAGCCCGAGCATGATCGCAATCGGAAACGATAGCGTCAGACCCAGCACGGACAGCGTCAACGTCATCGCCAGACCGCCTAGCGGACCATGGGGATAAGCGCCGATGAGAAACAGCGATGCATAGTTTTGTAAAATTTCCAGCATGGTCAAGCCTTTTGAATTTTCTGCTTGCTGACGCGATCCGCCACGAGCATCAGGGAAATCGTACCGATCAGATAGAGGATGGTGGCGACCAGAAATACATCGAAAGTGCGGAAGGTAGCGTTGTCAATCTGCTTGGTCTGGAATAGCAATTCATGCACGCCGATGGCCATCGCAAGACTGCTGTTCTTAAACAGGATCAGGGTTTGATTTAGCAGCGACGGCGTTGCGACCTTGATGGCTTGCGGCAAAATTACATAGCGATAGCGTTGCAGAAAGTTCAGCCCGATGGAGCAGGCCGCTTCTTCCTGAGTACGCGGAATAGCGCGCAAGCCAGAACGGATATCTTCCGAGATGAACGCGGCGGAATTCATTGCCAGGGCAATTGCAGCAAAGATGAACTCGGTATTGCCGCTGTTGATCCAGATTTTGAGGGCCTCTGGCAGCACTTGCGGCATACCAAAATACCAGATCAGAATCTGCACCAGAATTGGTACGTTTCGATGGTATTCAACGAACCCGACGACGATGGCTTTGAATATTTTTAAGCCGGATGAGCGCATGATCACCAGCGTTACGCCGATCACTAGTGCCAACAATCCGGACACCGCAAACAACTGTAACGTGGTCAGGACGCCATTCCAAAACAAACGGATATAGCCGTCCTCAAGTAAAAAGGATAAGTCGAACATCGTTAATATTCCCTGCAAAAATCTGCGTTATCTGGCAGTCTGCGGAGGATGCAAGGTTAACCCCACGTCCTCGGCAGACTGTCGCGCCATCAATTCGGATTGATCGGCTCGACTTTGTAATCGCGCGTCATTTTGTAGACGGAACCGGCACCCAACCATTTATCAAAACTGGTTTGCAGTGCGCCCGATTTTTCATAATCGACCAGGATTTGATTGATCGCGGTCATTAGGGTAGGCTCGTTTTTGTTGATCGCCGCACCCATACGTTCTTCAAATAGCGATCCCGGCAGCAAGCGGTATTGATCGCCACCTTTTTGTGCGGCTTCACGGACAAAGCGTGACAAGATCAGTTGTCCGGCGATCAGTCCATCTACCTTGCCTTGTTGCAGCGCAAGGAAACCTGAAGAAATGTCATGAAACGTCAGCAGGCGGGAAGTCGGCATCTTGCTCGCGCCCAATGCGGCAGAGCTAGACCCTTCGCTGGCGGATATTTTTTTGCCGTCGAGGTCGGCAATGGTCTTGATCGGCGAGCTGTCGCGTACCAGAATCTTGATCGGGGCGACGAAATACTGATCGCTGAAATCGATTTGCTTGGCGCGTGCTGGCATGTAGGCCACCGATGCGGCTAATACATCGACGCGACGGGTTTTTAATTCAGGAATGCGGGCATCAGTTGACAAAGGTTTATGTTGCAGCTTTACTCCCAGTCCTTTTGCCAATGCATTGCAAATGTCTACATCGAAGCCGACAATCTGACGCGTAGTCGGATCGGGAAAAGCGTATGGCTCGCTGGCATTTTGGGTGCCGCAATTGAGGCTGCCGCGCGCCTTGATATCACTCAACTGGTCGGCGTGCGCCGAGGCCGTGACACCGCTCAATATGAGCGCGCATGCTGCGAATGTTACTGATGCTGCTACTTGCTTCTTCATTTCTATTCCTTATCTAGAATTTACGCAAAAAATGGTCTCCGCTGATTGATTTACTCCAGCGAATCGTTAACAACCCGAGCAGCATAGCGCCTTCAATCGACAGAGTCAGGTTATCCAAAAATGTCGGACGGAACAATTTAATACTCAACCTCAACACATTAGCGATGCTAATGGATTATGATCACCTTTGTGGTGCGGGCAGCCTATTTAGGGAGTTATTTGTACCAATTTGTGCACTGCAGCTAATCCATTTCACATTAACGAGAATCTGAAAGTCATGAAAAATCTTGATATGGAGCTATTGCGAACCTTTGTCGCAATTACTGAATTTTCGTCTTTTGCGGCAGCCGCGGACCGCGTACATCGGACCCAGTCGGCAGTGACGCAACAGATGCAACGGCTGGAGTCGCAACTAGGCTTTGCGGTCTTTCAAAAAACCGGGCGCAACAAGCTAGTCACTACGCAGGGCGCCAAACTGCTCGAATATGCGGAACGTATTTTGGCGCTGAATGACGAGGCGATCAGCATGCTGGATATGGACGATGTCATAGGGTCGTTGCGCATCGGTGCGCCGAATGACATTGCAGAAACAATCCTGCCGTCATTGCTGTCGCGCTTCGCAAAAATTTACCCGCAGCTGCGAATGGAAATTCACGTCGGCCGAAGCCCCTTTTTGATGCAAGCGTTGCGGCGCGGAGAAATCGACCTGACCGTCTCGACTCGAAAAAGCGATGCGCATCCCTGTATTATTTTGCGAACTTCACCGACAGTCTGGCTTTGCTCATCGGATTACATCCATAATCCGGCCAATCCGGTCAAATTAGTGGTGGCGGACGAGCCCAGCATGTTTCGGGAAATCGCTTTGCAAGCGCTGGATCAGGCAAAAATTCCCTATCGCATCAGTTATGTTGCGCCGACGTTGGTGGGGATTAAGGCAGCTTTGCGGGCGGGTTTGGGGATTACGGCGCGGAGTATTGAGATGATCAGTCCGGAATTGCGGGTGTTGGGGGAGTCGGACGGTTTTCCGCGCTTACCGGATGTGAATTTTTTCCTGTATTTACGTGACGAGCAGGTTGGGACCATTGCAAAAATGGTATTTGATACGCTCAGTAAAGGCATCCCGGATCATGGGCGGGCGTTGTCTTCGCTTTGATATCGGGAGGAGGAGCCAGCCAGTAAACTTGTGCATCGGGATGGCCGGTTTGCGGTTGGGCTTTTGTCTGAGTTCGCTGATGCTCTGTATCCGTGATGAAGGACTGGCTGGTGTTTGCGGCTGTTATATATATAAGCCAGTGTGCGATGATGCGGAATTCGATGCGGCTTCAAGGCGATTGAAGAACTACAACAATTGCCCCTTATTTACCTAGCAGTGCCAGAGTATGTTCCCACTCGGCAGCCCATTCGAGCAAAAAATCATGCGTATTAAAAGCCCGTTTTAGATGGGACATTGGCACGCGATACACGTCATTTAATCCCAGCGCCAACGTAATAGGATTCCATACGGCTTTGTTTTTTGCCTTCTTGCCGCTACTTTTTACCTTGGCACCCTCATCGCCAAATATGCCGCCGCCGCTCTGCAGAGCCTGTTCCAAATCAATTTTTACCAGACTGGAAAATGCGATTAATACATGCTCTTTATTGATGCCAGCCTGCGATTCTTTTATAGCATCAACTTTGTTTAATTCAGGTTCAGCGGCAGCTTTTGCCTCAGCTTCAGCTTCGCGCTTGAGTTTGCTTGCCAGTCGCTCCACGTCCTTTTTCAGAAAACGGAGTTCATGCAAAGCCCGTCGAAAGCCCGGTGGTTTAAGTTTCGTCACGATCCTATAAACGTCTTTGGTCATCGTGATCAACACATCCTCGCTTCCGGCCGCAAGTCGTTGCGTATCGCCTTCGAAAAAAATCGGCGCTGCGTACCCACCATTGGCGTCGCCGAATAGCGCAGGATAGTCGGCGTCGTAGTCTAGCCACACATAGGGTGTTAAACCCTTCTCTATCATGCGCGCCAACGTCCATGGCGTAGCGGTTTGCTGCGACAGCCAATGGCAAGCTTGCGCGGTTGTTGCCCGAAAAGGTAGCTCGGTGGTTGTCATATTTTCATCTCTTTCGAATGCTTACATCAAATTCCTGATATTGCGTTGCGCGTACAAGGATAAGCGGCGCGAAACATGAGTGTCCAACTTTGGATGTTTGTCCATGCTGGAAACGCTATCCGTTATCAGCTTTACTTCCTGACAGCCTGACTAACAGTTTTCGCTAGTATTGGGCGTCGGGGTATCCGATGCAGTGGTGATCTCAGTTATCTTGGCGGCGGCGGTTCTTCCGGAAACCTGATTACGGCCAGCTTTAGCCTCATAGAGCGCCACGTCGGCTGCATTGATTAACGCCCGCAGCGTCGCGAAACGCCGTTCTGTTGTGCAGGTAACGCCGACACTGACTGTCACGACTTGATGGGTACTGGCCACGTGACTGCGGTTGAGGGCTTGCACCGCCGTACGAATGTGTTCCGCAACCTGTGCTGCGCCTGCCCAGTCGGTATTGGGCAGCAGCACGACGAATTCTTCCCCGCCGTAGCGTGCTGCGCTATCGCCCGGCCGCCGGATAGCCTGGCCGATACATTGAGCGATGGCCGTCAGCGCATCGTCTCCAGCCAGATGTCCATACAGATCGTTGAAACCTTTGAAATGATCGACGTCGATCATCAGCAGCGACAGCGGTAGCTTGCTGCGCTGCGCACGCTGCCATTCTGTCTGCGCTATTTCATCAAAGGCCCGGCGGTTACTCAGTCCTGTCAGCCCATCCGTTCTTGCGAGTGAGCGGAGCTCAGCTTCGATCGTCAAACGATGCCTGAGCTGCTGCGCGAACAGCGCTGCTAGCATGATGATGACAAAGTCGACTGCTGCGACTAGCGATCCGATGATCCATGCGCGGTGATTCCATTCCGCGTAAACGTCCCGGGTAGCAAGGGCGACATCAAGTATTAACGGGTAGTTGCCGATATGCCGGAAAGCGTACCATCGCTTTACCCCGTCAATTGCGGAAGTGCCGAAAAAATCCCCACTGCTAGTTTGGGCGAAGCGCGCGTAGTTGGCGGTACCCATCAGGTTTGGGCCAACAGCCTTCGAATCGTAGGGCATGCGCATCAGCATCGTCCCGTCTGCAAGCATCAGCGCCATCGAACCGTTGGCACCCAGATTCATCCCAGCGAACAGCTTGCGGAAATAGTTCAGACGCATGGTGCCTACTACGGCACCGGCAAAGCTGCCGTCCGGGTGTGACAGCCGCCGACTGAGGGCGATGCTGGCGCCGGTAACATCATCCATGCGTGGCTCAAACGGGCGACTGATATAAAGTCCGATGTCTGGCGAATCGCGATGCACCTTGAAATAATCGCGATCAGCCAGATTGGCGTTGCGCGGCGACTCCGACTTTGAGTCGATTACGACGTTACCGGCCTCGTCGAGAACTAGCAAATAACCCATGTCTTGCGCCGTCGCCGAGTGGTCGAACAACACCATCTGGCGAAGATCAGGCGGTAAGTTGATTACCTCGGGATGCTTAAGTCCTTCAATAACTGCCTGTAGCGATAGGTCATAGACTTCAAGATTGCGGCCGATGTCGCGCTCCACCAGGAGTGCCACATTGAGCGCGGATTCTTGCGCCCGCTCGAGTGCATCGTGCCGCATCTGTAATAGCACCCATACAGCGATACCGAGTATCGCGCAAGCAACGATCACACTGACACCGATCACGGAGTTGGGACGCCGGATCATAGTTTGTTTTCCTTCGCGGCGACAGAATGCTGAAAAATCATCAATACCATTACCGACCTATCGTTTAGCCCTTTATTAGAATCCCGCTGGGACATTTTTTACGATCTCCATTGTATGTAATATAGGTAGTAACTAAGTTCCTTTTTTATATTATCGCTTAAATATCATTTAATAATTACTGCACTTTTCGACGTAATGCAGGGAGCGGCCCTCCTGATTGCCACGATGGGAGATGCGTGGCAGAGTCTGTGCTTTAATTAAGCAATCAAACGGGTGGCGGGGCGATATCAGCCGGAGTATTAAATACTTTGGTGGGGAGAACGGAAATCGATAATGAACATTGCGGATAGGTGTTCGGACAATAAAGCCGAACAGTTGCGCGAACCAGGCTGGAATACGAAGTGATAAGTAAGCTGTTAAACACTTATTTCGTAAAACTAGGGGGAAGGGGAGTTTATTGCATTCGCCGGATGATCTATTTAGCAGCAGCAAAAAGCGCTGTGCCGATAGATCTCCGGACTTAAAAGCAGTTTTACAGCGTTAATATGAATTGCATCACCGCTTGCGCGAACGCGTCCGGCTGCTCGATGGCGCTGATATGCGAAGCATCCGCCAGCATCACGAGGCGCGTTTGCGGGATTTTTTCAGCGAGCGTTTGCGACATGCTCACCGGCGTACCCTGATCCAGCTCTCCTGCAATCACCAGCGTCGCTACGCCGATCTGGGGCAAGCGTGCAGTTGTATCCACGCTCCCAACGGCATGGCAACAACTGATATAGCCGTCAACATCGGTACTGGTCAGGCGTTCGCGAAAGCGCGTCACCGTCGCGCTATGTTCTGCACGAAACTGATCGTGAAAATACCGTCCCATCACGGCATCCGCAATCGCCTCAATACCTTGCGTGCGGACTGTGTTAATTCTTTGCTGCCATGCCTCACGCGCCGCCTCGGGATAGCAAGACGTAGTATTTGCAATGATCAACGCATTTACCAGCGACGGATGACGCAGCGCCAGTTCTTGCCCGACCATCCCGCCCATCGACAGGCCTATCCATAGCACTGGCCCGGAATCCAGTTCACGCAGCAACCGTGCGGCATCATCAGCAAGATCAGCAATCGTATACAGACCGGCTGGCGCAGCAGAACTGCCATGACCTCGGTGATCATAGGTAATCACGCGGCAGTCGGCAGCCAGCAGATTAGCCAGTTGATCCCACATAGTCATGTCGGTCCCCAGCGCATGGCTCAACACAACGGTATGACGCGGCGCTTTGCCACTGCGTGGCGCGCGCACGCTGTAATGCAAGGCTGGTTTGCTTGCGGTAACGGCTTCCTGACCAATGCCCGGATGGCAAGTGTTAGCGGGTAAAAGCGGCGCTAATGTATAACCAATTTGAACACCGACCTCGCGCAGGATTTGTTGCGCATGGGTGAACCCAGTATTGGCCGCCGGTACGCCCGCATAGATCGCCGCCTGCATCAATACTTCTTTCAGTTCGTCCGGCGTCAAGCGCGTGTCGGCATCGCCTAATAACGCGGCCCGTACATGTAGTTCGAACTCTTCCCAGCGACCGAGCGCCATCGTGATGGCAAGCACAATCACGCGACGGGTTTTTTTCTCCAGTCCGGGACGCCCCCAAATTTCGTTCCATGCAAAACGGGTAATCAAATTTTGGAATTCGGCGTTAAATGCCGTCGCATTGGTCACCGAACGGTTGACCCATGCGTCGCCGAGTATGTGGCGACGGTTTTGCATTCCGCGTTCGAAATCATGGTCGATTGGATCGTAGCTCATGGTTTATTCACTTGTAAGAGTTGGTGCATCAATGGGGCGGTGTAGAAACAGCGCTGATCGACTTTAGCGCAGCCGTAAGGTTTGTAATTGTTCACCTGCAAGGGCTGCTGCGGGTGCCGTTGCCGCCACTGGATTAAATAGCGTTTGTAAACCATCAAGATCAATTTTGTCGCTCAGGCGAGGATCTTTTTTGACTGCATCGATCACCACTGCGGCCAGATCGCTGCCATTTGCCACCGCTAATTGCGTCAGTTGTTCCATCAAAGTATGCGCCTGCGGGCGGCCAATAACGCTCGCCAGATAAATCGATACCGCCTCCGCAAATACCAACCCTTGCAGACTGTCGATATTGCGGCGCATCCGTACCGTATCGACTTGCAAGCCCGCCATCGCCTCAGATAGGGCATTCAATGCGCCGTGTGCACTCAAAAACAGACCGGGCCATTCCGCTAACTCGGCCTGCCAATTACCCAAGCCGCGCTCATGCTGCTGGCCCATACTTGCTAGCAATGCCGCTGCGTGTTGAGGGGTGCGTGTTGCCGCTGCTAACGCGATCATCGATGACACCGGATTACGTTTATGCGGCATCGCTGACGAACCGCCCCGACCGTTGCCGGATGGCTCTGCCAGTTCGGCGATTTCGCCTTGCGCCAGCAGACTAAGATCGATCGCGATTTTGCCCAGGCTGCCGACCAGCACCGCGACTTCCAGGCCAAGTCGGATCCATTCATCGCGTTGCGTATGCCATGCCGCATCTGCTACCGCCAGCTTAAGATCGTCGGCTACACGGCGCACCACTGCTGGTCCTTTGGTGCCCATCACTGCCAATGTTCCCACCGCGCCGCCGAGTTGTAATTGCAGCGCTCGCAGCGCCGTGCGGCGCAATTGCTCGCGTGCGCGTATCAGCGGCGCAGCCCATCCGACCAGCTTGAAGCCGAAGCTGGTAACTTGCGCCGGTTGCATCAGCGTGCGCGCCAGTATCGGTGTTGACAGATGCTGTTCTGCCAGTTTCAGCAAGCTCTCTGTCAAGCTCTGTAAGCCGTCATCCAGCAGCGCCAACGCCTCACGCGTGATTAGCACCATGCCGGTGTCGATGACGTCCTGACTGGTACTGCCCCAATGCACAAAAGTCGCGGATTCTGGATTAAACAAGGCGACGGTCTTGGTTAATTCTTTCACCAGCGGAATCGCCAGACTACCGGCACGGCGGCTGGCGTGGATGATCGCGGGGATATCATACAGCTGCGCATTGCAGACGCTGGCGATGGTCACCGCAGCCGTTTCCGGGATGATGCCTTCAGCCGCCTGAGCCCGTGCCAGTGCGGCTTCGAAACTGAACATGGCTTGTGCCACCGCCACATCGTCGAACACGGCAATCATCTCTGGCGTCGTCAGAAAACTATCAAAAATTGAAACACTCATAGCGGCTCCGTTTGGCTAATGTCCATCAGTCGGATGCAATCAAACGTAATCGAAAAATACCGTTTCTTTGTCGGTCTGCATCCAGATATCCCATTGATATTGCGCATCGGCTTGCTTGCGCGCAATCAGGGTATTCCGTCGCTCGGCCGGGACTTGATTGAGTATCTCGGATTGCGCCAATCCGGTGTCATCTTCCAGAAACACCGCAGTAAATTGATGCTTCACCAAGCCACGCGCAAAAATCGTGGCAAATAGCACCGGTTTGCCAGCAGTGGCGGCGGCAGGCAGCGAAACTTGAATACTAAAAGCGCCGTTGTCATCGCTGGGAATACGACGGAAGCCGGGGATTGTTTGTGCAGATTCGGCAGCGACCGCATCCGGCAGCCACGCCTCAATCCAGCCATCGCTGATCGGTGCGCCGTTACCATCGCGGATTACGCCGCTGATGGTAATCGTTGGCGCGCTGCTGACCAGCGTGGCGGTGGCGGCGACGCCCCATTTCCATGCTTCATGGGGAAACGGGCCAATAGTCTGTGAAGTCGTAATGTGAGATGCCATGATTATTTCCTTTTAAAGATCCATCGGCGTGGCGTCACGACCACGTAACACGATATCGAATGTGTAGCCCAACATTTTGTCATCGACCGTTTCTTCCATGCTGAAATGCGCGATCAAACGCTGCCGTGCGGCGAGATCGGGAATGCTCTGAAAGATTGGGTCATAGTCGAACAATGGATCGCTCGGGAAATACATTTGCGTCACCAGACGTTGTGCATAGACGTTGCCAAACAGCGAGAAATGGATATGCGCCGGACGCCAGGCTTTATGGTGATTTCCCCACGGATAAGGACCGGGTTTGATCGTCACAAAACGATAGCGGCCTTCGTCATCGGTCAGCATTTTGCCGGACCCGAAAAAATTTGGATCAAGCGGCGCATCGTGCTGATCACGCTTGTGCCAATAGCGGCCCGCAGCGTTGCATTGCCAGACTTCCAGCAGCGAGTTACGTACCGGTTTGCCATCTTCATCAAAGACGCGGCCGGTAACGACGATCTTCTCGCCTAAAGGCTGGCTCTGACCTTGTATCGTCAGATCGGTATCGTGCGGCAAGATCAAACCAGGCGAGGCGGTGATATTGGTCTGGACCGGATCGGCCGCCTGAATTCGTAACGGTGCTTGCGTCGGGCCGCGTTTCAGGGTCGAGGCGTAAGGGGGATACACCAGAGTGGGGTGAACCCCGCTGTCGATTAACGGAAATTTCACGTCGTTTCTCCTCATATAATTAGTGGCTTGCAAGGTGGTCGATGTCGCAATCGGGGCGGATTATCAAAGCGTCGCCACTAAATGCGCGTTAATCGTGCAGATTCTTGCGTTGGCGGCGAATGAAATGGATCATAGGTGATCAAAAAGTGGGAAACAAGGCGGCAAAGTGCTGTAACGTACGCTGATCGCCCTTATTGTGCGACAATCGCCCAAAAGAGAGGTTTTTATGCCGATTGAGCCGATATCCCAGAAAATCACGCCCGAGGGTGGCGCACCGAACGTCGTGTTGCCTGCCGTTAAGTCAGAGGCTGACGGGCCGTTAAAACGCGATTTAATTGCCGGTTTGGAAAAAGGCTTGCAAGTCATCGAAGCTTTTGATCAGGAGCGGTCGCGGCTGACTATCGGTGAAGTCGCGCAACGCGTTGGGCTGACCCGTGCGGCTGCCAGACGATATTTGATTACGCTGACGCATCTGGGGTATGTTCGACATGAAGAAAAGGTGTTTTCGCTGACGCCAAAAGTGTTGCGGCTGGGGCAGTCGTATTTGCACTCGGCTCGGTTGCCACGGATTGTGCAGCCGTTGTTGTATCGGTTGGCTTATTCGCTGGAAGAAGCCGCATCTGCCGGGGTGCTGGACCATGATGAGTTGGTGTGTGTGGCGGCGGTTAGCGCAGGGCGGTTGGTGTCGGCGACGTTGCAGCCTGGGACGCGGGTACCTGCTTTTTGTACCGCTAACGGGCGGGTTTTGTTGGCTAGTTTGTCGCAATTGCAGATTGAGGCGTTGCTTGAGCGTGTGCAGCTTGAGGCGATTACTGCGCACACTATCGTTAACAAAGATCGGCTTTTATTGGAAATTGCGCGTACTCGGGCGCAGGGTTATGCGGTGGTGGATCAAGAGCTTGAATTGGGGTTGCGGACGATTGCGGTGCCGTTGAAGAATTTTCGGGGGGAGACTGTGGCTGCGGTGAATGTTAGCGTGCATGCGGCGCGGATTGCGGTCGAGGATATTGTGGAGAGGTGTTTGCCTGCTTTGCTTAAAGTACAGGTTGAATTGGCGGCGTTACTATGAGTTGAGCTCCATTCCACGGAGCACAAACCGTGTCAATTACCCCCTAACTCAAACCCACAACATCAAAGTATTAGCCGTAGCCTGCAAAGCCGGCACACACCGCGCCGTGGCCTCAGCCCGCGAACAACTAGCAATCATCATCGACACACTCAACGCCCCAACCAACGTCCCGCGTCGACTCTTGATCGGCACAGAAATCCCCCGAAATCCAATTTCGTACTGGTTTTCAGTCACCGCAAAACCATCTTCCCGAATAGCAACTAATTCTTTAAATAACTGCTCTTTATCCAGCACAGTCAAATGCGTATAAGCAATCAACTCAACCCGATCCAGATAAGCACGCAACTCAACATCCGGCTTAGCCGACAACAACACCCGACCAGCGGTAGAGGTATAAGCCGGCAACCGCGTCCCCGGTTCGAACCCCGTAGTCAGTTGCCGCGGCGCATTAACCCGACTCACATACACCACGTCATCGCCCTCCAACACTGAGTAATTAGTCGACTCCTGCAACTGTAAAGTCAGGCGCTGCAAAAACGGCACAATTGCACGCGGCAACCGCGCCGAATCCAAATACGAGCGCCCCAGATTAAGCACTTTCGGCGTCAGCCAAAAACTCCGCCCATCTGTCGCCGCCAACCCAATATGCACCAACGTCAGCAAATAACGCCGTGCCGCGCTACGGCTAAGCATTACCTTCTCTGCCAACTCACTTGCAGTCAGCCGCGCCGTGTCATCGTTAAACGCCGTGATTACATCGATGCCCTTAATTAAGCCATCGATCAGATCGCGTTTAGCGACGTCTACCTCGAACAATTCCGGTCGTTTTTTCATATGCAAATAAGTGAGTTTTTGTGCGTTAAACGCTCAAATTGCGCGATTAACGCAATATTAGCAGTTTTGGACACTTTTTTCTAAGGTTTGCACTCCTATACTCCGTCCATCACTTCTGCCAAGGACGACCATGACTGCGCAAGAACATAACCCTGAACCGAATAATCCGCTCGGCATCGACGGCATTGAATTTATTGAATATGCCACCGCCCAGCCGTTAGCGCTAGGGGCGCTGCTTGAGCAAATGGGTTTTGTGCCAACCGCGCGTCATCGTTCACGCGAAGTAACGCTTTATCGCCAAGGCACGATGAACGTCATCGTCAACGCCGATCCCCGCGCTTTATCGCAGTCGGACACCGATCCGCAATCCACTGTTATCAGTGCCATCGCATTGCGTGTGCGCGACGCCGATGCTGCCTACCGCCATGCCATCGCGATGGGCGCATGGGCCATCGAGACCCGTGCCGGTGTCATGGAGCTGAATATTCCCGGTGTGCACGGAGTCGGCGATTCGATCCTGTATTTCGTCGATCGCTTCCGCGACTTCTCTATCTATGACGTCGATTTCAAACCGATCATGCACGCCCCGACCAATCCACCCGCGCTGGCAGGGATGCATTTTTTTGGCGTGGTGCAGGCAATCGGCTATGACCGCTCGCCCGAATGGATCGATTTCTATCAACAGTTAATGGATTTTCGTCCGCTGCCGCAAGGAAGTTATTTTGGTGTGCTGCCAAAAGGAACGCTGCTAGAAAGCCCTTGCCACAGTTTTTATCTGCAATTAGTTGAGCCGCCTGACGGCGCTGGTGGCTTGCAGTGGGACGAACAATTAATCCGCATCGGGATCGGTGCGCCGGATGTACTGGCGGCAGTCAAGGAGCTGAAACAACGCGGCATCGTTTTCATCGACCGCGAGCCAGCGCAATCCAGCGAAAAAGGGGCGTTGACCCAACTTTACAAAAGCGGCGTCAGCTTTGAGTTGGTGGTCAGCCATCTGAACATCGCCGGAGAATAATCATGATTGAAATTTCTGGCACAACGCGCATTTTTCCGGTCATTGGCTGGCCGGTCGAGCAAGTTAAAGCGCCCACATTATTTAACGCTTACTTCAAACAACACGACATTGATGCCCGTGTGATTCCGCTAAAAATCGCACCGGAATCTTATATTTCCGCTGTGCGCATGTTGATGGCGATGGAAAACGTCGGTGGCATATTTGTATCGATTCCGCATAAGCCGATGAGCGTGGCGGCAGTTGATCAGCCCACCTCGCGGGCCTTGCTGGCAGGGGCTTGCAACGCTATCTATAAAGGCACCGATGGCAAGACATTGATCGGCGATCTTATCGACGGCGAAGGTTTTGTGCGCGCATTTGATCGTACTTGTCAGAGCACGCCTTTTAACTGGGAAAATGCACGCGCACTAGTCGTCGGCAGTGGCGGCGTCGGCTGTGCGGTCGCCGCATCGCTGGCAACCCGTGGCATCGGTCATATCGGGATTTACGATACCCGTGCACCGCAAGCCGAAGCGCTAAGAGAACGTTTGCAAAACGCGTTTCCCGCAACGGAAGTCGTGATCGGTACACCACAGGCTAAGGGCTACGATCTAGTCGTTAATTCAACCCCATTAGGGATGAGTCCCGACGATCCGCTACCGCTAGATTTGGCTGATATCGCGCCGTCCTGCATCGTCGCCGACTGCGGTATGAAAACGGAAATGACACGATTGCTGATCGAAGCGCAACAGCGCGGTTGTCGGATTCAGAAAGGCCGCGAAATGATGATCGAACAATCGCCTCTTTATCTGGAATTGTTCGGCTGGCCCGGCGTGTCGTCGGATGCTTTCCGCGCGTTGGAGGCGATATGAACTTAAGCAATTTCGGCATGGATAGCATCACGCTGGCGGGGCCATTGGAATCCAAACTAAACGCCTCGAAAGTGGCAGGATTTTCTCAAATCATGCTGTGGGCTAAGGACCTGGCGGGTCATCCCGGCGGCTTGGACGAGGCGGTGCGCGTGGTAAAAGCCTCTGGTGTGCGGGTCACCGGGATTCAGGTCATGCGCGATTTTGAAGGGCTATCGGGCACCTTGCACGAATATAAACTCGATATCGCTAAAAATTTACTGCAAATGTGCAAAGCAGTCGGCGCTCCTTTGCTGATGGTGTGTTCTAGTACCTCCAGCCACGCAACCGGCGACTTGCCCGTGATCGCCTACCATTTGGCGAAACTGGCGACATTGGCGGTGCCGTTGGGCGTGAAGGTCGGTTTTGAAGCTTTATCGTGGGGCCGTCACATCAACCAATACACGCAATCGTGGGAGGCGGTTGAACTTGCCGATCATTCCAATCTTGGCGTAGTAATCGACTCTTTCCATATGCTGGCCAATCAAGCGGACTTCGATGGCCTGGAAGACATCCCTAGCGAGAAGATCGCGCTGGTGCAATTGTCCGATTTTATGTGGCGCGATATTCGCAGTGCAGAAGAGCGGCTGGAAACAGCGCGTCATTTGCGCGTATTTCCGGGCGAAGGGGCGCATTCGAAAGAACTCTCCGATCTGCTGCGCCGACTAGATCGCGGCGGTTATCGCGGCGACTTCAGCTTCGAAGTGTTCAACGATGATTACTTGCAATTGTCGCCGGAAATTGTCGCCCGTCGGGCGCATCGCGCAGCCAAGTGGGTCACCGATCAGGTGCTGCGCCGCAGCCTGCAAGTGCGCCAGCCAACGGCTGAACATCCAAGAATGGCCTGATGTGCGATTAAAAAAATAGCTGCAAATAATAAAAATAACGCAGCTTTCAATCCAATCCTTGAAGGAGACAGCATGACCGCACCACCGAAATCCGTTCTGGTCCTGAATGGCCCAAACCTCAACCTGCTAGGCACCCGCGAGCCGTCGTTCTATGGCGCGCAAACTCTGGCTGACGTTGAAGCCCTTTGCTGCGACGCTTGCGAAACGCATGGCTTTACGCTCGATTTTCGCCAGTCTAATCACGAAGGCGTATTGATCGATTTGATCCATGCAGCAGGCGTGGCGCAGGCCGCCGGAACCCTAGCCGGGGTGGTGTTTAACGCCGGTGCTTACACTCATACTTCGATCGCCCTGCATGATGCCATCAAAGGCGCCAGCGTACATCTGATCGAACTGCATATTTCAAATGTCCATGCACGCGAATCGTTTCGTCACCACTCGTGGATATCACCAGTGGCGCATGGGGTGATGGCGGGCTTCGGTATTCAAGGATATGGGCTCGCGATTGCTGCGCTGGCCTTGCAGCCTGCGACGGCCAGCAGTCAATAAAGCCTGATTGATTCTCGCGCGGCTAATGTCGCTGGCCCTATTTCACTTGCCTTGCTAATGCTCTTCACACGACGTGTGGAGAGTCATTTATTGGTTGATTTACGAAGGCCCTCGCTTCTAAAAATCTTGAGGGAAATCGGCACGTCAGAGGCGCTAGCCTTTCGTGCGTGTTGACGCACACAACAAAAAATAAACACTACGGAGATGTTATGAAGAAAAAATTAGTCGCTTGTTTTAGCCTCGCTGCTTGCTCTACGTTTGCACAGGCACAATCCAATGTGACCATCTATGGCGATGTGGATCAGTACATCGGTTACATCCATAGCAACACTGGCAAGAGCGTCACTGGCCTGAATGATGGCGCGATCCTGCGCAGTCGTCTGGGCTTCAAGGGTGTGGAAGATTTGGGCGATGGTTATCAGGCCAAGTTCACGCTGGAGCAGGGGCTGGGCGCGAATACCGGTGCAGCGGCCGATGCGCCGCGCTTGTTCGATCGTCAGGCATGGGTGGGTATCAATACCCCGGGTGGTGAATTCCGCCTTGGCCGTCAGAACACCATCATTTTCTTCATCGGCGGTGCCATCGATTACACCGAACGGACTACTTTCGGGTCCCTCATTAATACGTTTGGCGTTCCTTCGCGTTACGACAATGACATTTCCTATAAGTCGCCACGGATTGCGAATTTTCAGGTAGATCTGCACTACGCAATGACCGAAACTGCTGGTGAAAGTATCGGTACGCGTGGCGTGTATCAAGCTGGCGTTGATTACACCAACGGGTCGTACCGTGCCGGTTATGCGGGTTTGTGGGCTAAGCCGCTGGCGAACGCTTTGTACGCGAATGCAGTGGTCTACCACAACTTATATGCCGACTACGATTACGGCAAAGGCAAAATCTATTTCGCCTATGTCCGCAGTAACAACGTGACAGGCAATGCGAACGGCAATAACGCCACCGGTATTTTGAGCAATGTCAGTATTCCAACGAACGCATTTGCCGGTAACAACCCAAGCGTATTGCGGATGTATAACATTTATCAGGTATCGGCCGATTATCGGCTCACACCGCAGCTGCGCATCGGTGCGTTGTATGGCGTCATAAAAGATACGTCCAGCGGAAATGCCGGTGCGCAGGGCGGTAACGTCGGGACGTATTACGACCTATCCAAACGCACCACACTGTACGGGTTTGCCAACTACATGAAGAACGATACCAACGCCGGTTTTCGCTTCAGCGGTTCGGCCGGACCGACCGCCAATTTAGCCGGTGCCGATATCAACGGCAAAAGCCTGATCGGTTTGCAGGCTGGCATCCTACACCGGTTTTAAACCCTTCGATTCAAGGATACTGTTATAAGAATACGTTCTCTTAACAGTAAAAATATAACGACAGTTCATGGAGAACGGTATGTCGACATCTACAGTTTCGCAAAAATCTCGGAGACAAGCCGCTGATGGCGCCGAGCAGCAAGCAAGTACAAGTTCACCGCGTAAAGCCGCCTTGGCCAGTTGGATCGGCAGCGCGGTCGAATATTACGATTTCTTTATTTATGGCACCGCAGCGGCGTTAGTGTTCGGCAAGATTTTCTTCCCGGCATTTGATCCTGTCACAGGGACCATTGCAGCGTTTGCCACCTTCGGCGTTGGCTATGTCACAAGACCGATCGGCGCTGTGCTGCTGGGTCACGTAGGTGACAAATACGGTCGCAAAAAAGTGCTTACTTTTACGCTGCTATTAATGGGCATCACCACTTTTCTAGTCGGCTTATTGCCAACTTATGGCCAGATTGGCATAGCTGCGCCAATCATGCTGGTCGTGTTGCGCATGTTGCAGGGATTATCGGCAGCAGGTGAGCAGGCCGGTGCCAACTCAATGACGCTAGAACATGCCCCCGCACATCGACGCGCATTTTTTACCAGCTTCACATTGAGCGGAACACAAGCAGGCCTGATTTTGGCGACGTTGGTATTTTTGCCGATCTCAGCACTCCCAGAAGATCAGTTGCTGGCATGGGGCTGGCGCATTCCGTTTTTTCTGAGCGCCATCGTCGTCGCGGTTGGGATGTGGGTGCGCCGGACGCTGCCTGAAACGCCAGCTTTTAACGAAGAAGAAAAAGCCCATAAGCAAGCCAAACTGCCGGTAGCCGTGCTATTCCGCGACCATAAGGCTAATTTAGTACGCGTCATCTTTGCCGCCCTAATATCTGTAGTCAGCACCATTTTTAGCGTCTTCACGTTGTCCTATGCGGTCAACACAGTCCACATCCCACGGGCAACGATGCTGACCGTGCTGGTATTGGCAAATCTGGTCGCATTAGGCGCGATTCCCCTCTTCGCTGCGTTATCGGATCGCATTGGCCGCAAGCCAGTATTTATGTTCGGTGCGCTCGGCTCAGCCTGCCTGATTTGGCCTTACATGTGGGCGCTAAGTCACGCCAACATTCCTCTCATCTTCGTACTTGGCTTGTTGTTATCAGGCGTCGTGTATAGCGCGGCAAACGGCGTCTGGCCTTCTTTGTACGGTGAAATGTTCAATACCCGTGTGCGTCTGTCGGGCATGGCGATCGGTACGCAGGTAGGCTTTGCATTAGGTGGCTTTGCACCGACCATCAGCGCGGCAATTTTGCAGCCGGGGATTAATGGCTGGGTGCCGGTTGCGATATTTGTCACTATTACATCGGCGATTTCGGCACTCTCGGTTGCGACGGCGCGGGAGACTTATCGTACGCCGATGAGTGAGTTGGGTAAGGGATAGGCATCTTATTTCACCGACTATGCTTGCCTAACTTTTCGGGCAGTCGTTATCAATGCAAAAAGCCGACTTAAAGTCGGCTTTTTGTATGGGAAGCATCTCAGCAAGCGATCAGGCCGACCTACTAACGGGTTCTGTTCAGCGCCATTTGCGCCTCCTTAGCTAACCAAATGGAAGCCAGAAATCAGTGCAATTCATCCGGCATGGCTAACATTGTATTTTCATCGCTTGCACTGGCGGCTTTTATCACATCTTTCAGGACTTCGACAAACAGGTGCACTTGCTGCCTGCTTATGCGATCACGACGCCATATTGCCCCCAGCGGTGCAGGCAGAAGATCGAGAGAAATCGGAAGCACGCTGACATTGCCGGATGTGTGTAAATAGCGCGCAGTACTGGAAGGTATCTGAGGAAGCCGAATACAATAAGCATCAATGGCCGCCTCAGTGATAGCCAATGGCCCATTCGCTGCATTGCCGACGGCCAAGAAACCCGTTTGACCATCCGATTTCCGTAGAACTGCGACATCCACGTTCAGGCACATCTTATGAATTGGTCAGCACCTTTGCTATTCTGTCGTCAGATTCCAACGCTTGAAGTTCAAGACCCTCGATCTCCTGTAGAGACTTGCCCGCGATACCTTGCAAATCGCCATACATGCCGACCGTCGCCCCCATGACGCGCTCAATCTGTTCTTCACGCTTCGCCCATTGCTTCATGATGACCTTGCGTTCTTTGTCCAGGTCTATCTGCATTGAGGAGAATGCCTCGACGATGGCTTCAACACGCTGGCGAAACCGCGGGCCAGTGAGGTATTCGTACACCATTTCGGTTTTGGTTTGCTGTCCTTCTGAAGCTTGCCTTGCCATGTTCACCTGCAGCAGCGAATGACGCAGCACTGTTGCGACGGGTAGTGCGGCACGCGGACTGCTAATCCAGACCCCATCGATCACATCGAAGGCTTCCACGTTTTTGGGCAAGACCTGACTCACAAGGACGGCAATTTCGGCTTTGGCCGTGCGTTGATCTTCGCGCAATCTGCTTAGCCATCCATCGCTCCAGTTCTTGGTGCGCTTGGATTCCCACAGTATCGTGCCGCATGGCTGACCACTCGGGCTGACGACCCGTTGCAGAATGTCGCCGCCAAATTCGCCCTTGCCAACGGGTTCTATCGCGTCAAACGGAAACTTCGCTCGGAGCAGGTTTTCCAGTTCCAATTCCTGTACTTCGCCCTGCAATTGTTGAGAGCCTTGCTCGGCCTTCTGTTTAAGCTCTTCGATTTTTTGCTGCATCGAGGCTATTGTCTGATCCTTCTCCATGACTTTCAGCCTGAGTCCATCTTCGGCTTCGCGCTTGGCTAATGTACGCACTTCGCTCAAACCATCCTGCACGCGCTTTTCGATGGTCAGCTCCAGTTCGCGTTTCTCGTCATCCAGTTCACGTTGCTTCTTGATTAGATCGGCTTGCGCCTTTTGAGCTTCGGCCAGTTTTTCGTTGCGGGTTTTGAGCACTTCTTGCAGTTCGGTTAGTTCCAGTGCTTTGGCATCAAGTTCTGCCGCGCTTGCCAGCTTGGCTTTTTTGGACTCTTCGGCGATTACGCGGGTGCGTTCTGCTTTCAATTGCACAGCGACCTGGTCGGCAACCTGCTCGCCCAAAGTACGCTTGGCTTCCGCGACCTGTTTTTCTTTTTCACGAATATTTTCTTCGCGTTTGACGATCTCGTTGTCTTTCTGCGCGAGTTTTTGCTCGAACTGCTGACGCGTTGCTTCGATCAATGGCGCTGCGAGCGACTCTGTCAGCCGGATCTCGGTCTTGCAGCTAGGGCAGGTAATTGTTGGTTCTGTCATCGCTCGCTCCGTGATAATTAATGGGAATTAAGAAAAAATAATGAAATCGATTATTACGCTACCGCTTGTTCGATCATGACGTCTGCTATTTTTTGTTGTAGCTGATTGGCTTCAGTGATAAAGGATTTTAGCTGGTCGCAGAGTGCCATAAGTTCATCGATTTTCGAAACGATCCGTAGTTGTTCATTTCGCGGAGGCAAAGGAATAATCATCTCATCCACATCACTTAAGCGGAAGCTGTTCTTAATGCCCCGTTGAGGTGCATTAAACTGTAGGGAGGCCATTGGTGATCTTAGGCCTTCTGGAAAGTATCTATTTCGACATTGAGGAATAAATCTCAAAAGGCACGTATGTTGGTTAATGTATGCATCACCAAAGCCATCTGGAATTCTGCCCAAATTTCCTACGTAGCCAGTAATCGAAATTAAAAGATCATTTGCCTCTAACTTAGTCCTTGAGCCCTCTCCATCCTTAGGAGCATTGACATATCGCATATTTTCTAATCGAAGATTGTAGCTACCTCTAGATAGGTTCGCCATTGTTACAAATTTGGCGCCTTCAACTGATAGATGCTGCGCCCAATCTCTTGAACCTGAGGTAATCAATTCAGCGACCTCTGAGAGCCTGATCCATTTCCACCCAATGGGCAGTGAAAAAGGTTTTTCTTTATCGTCGACGGGATACAGTGGCTTGGATTTCTTAATTTTTCCGTCAGCAATTAACTTGGCTTTTCCAGCCTGAATCTGTTTAAGCAGTTCACTAGCCGGTTCATCTTTTGGATCTTGCGGCACGAGCTTTCCCATCACCGCCAATTGCAACAAAGTTTGCTTGAGGGCGTCGATGCTGGTTTCGGTAGTGAACAAGGTATCGAAATGCACAGCGATACGCTGCCAGTTGGCGCTGAAATCTTCGGCGTTTTGCGATAGTGTAAGTGTGCCAAGCAGGTGGCTCACGAGTTTTTCGTGGGCTTCGGCGGCGTTGGTGTGTTGTGCCTCCAACCGGTCGCAGAGCGCCATCAATTCATCAACTTTGGCGACAATGCGGAGTTGTTCGGAAATAGGTGGAATTGGGATAATAAATTGCCCCAACTTTCCTATACTTAATCCTTCCCGAGACACGCCAACCTGAACATCCATTACCGTTTTCTGAACATGTCTTGAAATTAATACCAAGTGGAGAAACAGCAAGATTTCTTTAGATACGGGCCGGACTATTGTCACATGCTGGCTAACATTTCCTGTCTTCAGGCTATCAGGGACAATGGCACATCGTCCAATCGACGCTCCTGTAATATTAAACAGAAGATCACCTGAAAAAACATGTGTACCTAACATTTTTTGATGTGTTTCTAATTTTATGAAAGCGACATCGTCAAGTCTAACTCCTTCGTTCCAGACATTTTGAGAGCGCAGAAAAGGGACGCCGTCGTCAACGTAAACCTGCTTGCCTCCCAAAGGTGTACTACCAGCACCTATTTTGCTTAATAGTTCATTTAACCTGATCCATTCCCAACCCTCTGGCAACTTAAACGGCTTTTCTAGGTCTGTTATCGGTGCGGACGGCTTGTCTTTTTTGATCTTGCCTTCAGCAATCAGCTTGGATTTTTCAGCCCGTATGCGTTTAAGCAATTCACTGGCCGGTTCATCATTAGCATCTTGCGGCACCAACTTCCCACGCACGGCTAGCTCCAGAATTAGCTCGCGCAACTTCCTAATGCCATACACATTCCCAACATTACTCGAAGCGCGGCCACGCCCAGATTTTTTACTACTATCGGCAGCCGTCCAGATATCAATATGCTCGGTCAACATCTGCTGAATACCGCTCAAGACGCCACCCCACGTTGCAGCGCTTCTCCGAGAATAGTTTTCAACTGTCCGCGCAGCGAGGCAATATCCTTCTGCATCGCATCGTACTGCGCTAGCAACAAATCAGGGTCGTGAATTTCCTGTTCACCGATATGTGGATTCTTGCAGTCGAGGTTGTAGTTACGCGCCTTGATGTCATCTATGCTAACTTTCCACGCTTGTTCATTTTCTACGCGGTGTTTAAAGCCATCTTTTGCTTCTCCCCACCATGCCGCCTCTTCATCAAATTCAGCGATCTTCATCGGCTTGGTTTTGCTGTAGCTTTTGACGCCGGGTGGGTACGGGTGTTCATAAAACCAGATGTGTTGCGTAGGCGTGCCTTTGCTAAAAAACAGCAGATTAGTTTTGATGCCGGTGTACGGTGCAAACACGCCATTGGGCAGACGCACGATAGTGTGCAGATTACATTCGGTCAGCAACTTTTCTTTGATGCGGGTTTTGATACCTTCGCCAAACAAAAAACCATCCGGCAAAACCAGCGCGGCACGGCCATTCACTTTCAGCAATTGCATGATCAGTACCAGAAACAGATCGGCCGTTTCACGGGTGCGAAATGCTGCCGGGAAGTTGGTTTCAATTCCATCTTCTTCCATGCCGCCAAAAGGGGGATTGGTAATGACCACATCGACGCGTTGTTTTGGTCCCCAACTGATTAATGGATAGGACAGGGTATTGTCATGGCGAATATTGATCGGCACATCAATGCCGTGCAAGATCATGTTGGTGGTGCATAGCAAATGCGGTAATGGCTTTTTCTCGATGCCTAATATACTGGCTTGCAATTGCACTTCGTCATCGACCGTTTTGACATCCTGGGCGCGGATGTGTTTGATTGAGTAAGATAGAAAGCCACCGGTACCGCAGGCAGGGTCCATCACCTTTTCACCGAGGCGCGGGTTGCTCATGCGCACCATGAATTCAGTCACCGCACGCGGGGTATAAAATTCGCCCGCATTGCCTGCCGCTTGCAAATCGCGCAGCAATTGCTCATACATATCGCCGAATAAATGCCGTTCTTGTCCCTTGTTAAAGTCAATCCCTTCCTCAAGCTTGTTGACTACCTGGCGGATCAATTGTCCGGATTTCATGTAGTTATACGCATCTTCAAATACCGAGCGGATGACAAAGGCGCGCTGATCGCCACCTTTGGCTTCTAACTGCTGCAAAGCTGGGAATAGATCGTTATCCAAAAATTGTTTTAATGCTTCGCCGGTCATGCCTTCGGCATTGGCGGCCCAGTTGCGCCAGCGGTATTGTTCTGGCAAGGGCGACTGGTAATTGTCTTGCAGCAATTCCCATTCACTCTCGCGGTCGTCAAAAATTTTCAGGAATAACATCCAGACGAGTTGGCTCAGGCGCTGGGCGTCGCCGTCGACACCGACGTCTTTGCGCATGATGTCTTGGATGGATTTGATAGTAGAAGAAATACTCATAATGCGGACAACTTTTCGGTGAAGGTAAATGTGAATTTAAATCGTTAAGCGTAGAGATTTTTCTCTAGTTCATACAATGCTGCTATATAAGCTGGCTTGCCGCCAAAGGCTGAGACCAACTCGCTGGCGGTGCCCATATTTTTGAACGGGTCGAGGGTGAGAATTTTGATGTCTTCAATGTTTTCAATGCCGGTATCGGCGTATTTTTCCAGCAGTGTTTCCAGGACTTTGCGGGCTTGATCGCCGTATTTTACAAAATAATTGCGCTTTTTGACATTTTCGGCTCGCTCACGTCGCGTCAAAGGTGGTTGATCAAAGGCTACATGGCAGATCAAATCGAATGCATCAAAATCTTTGCCAACTTCCTCGGCCAGAGGTTGTAGCAACACACCGTGTTCTTCGAGCTCGCGAAGGATGGCGGCCTTGCGCTCGGCTTTGCTCCAGCGCAGTAAAAATTGATCGAGCGAGGAATAGTCCTTGCGCACGGTTTTGCGGGTGTAATCCTTCAGGGATTCGGTAATCAGTTTGCCGTCCGGGCCGTAATATTGCACGCGCTCGGCAACGATATGCACCGTCACATCGGCCAATACATATTTGACGCGACCTGCGCCGGGTGCGTCACCACCAAAAATACCGTCATCCGTCCCAGATAGTGTGACGCCAGTATTTTCTGCGCCCGTTGGCATTGGATTGCCGTTTTCATCAAGAATGACTTCTTGCTCATCGTCATCTGGCGGCACTGGCGATTCATCCACTTTGGGCGCATAAATCATGACTGGCTCGCCGTCAAAGTCCGGGTCCGCAAATAGTTCGGTCGCTTTTTTGAAATCCATGATGGTGAACCAGAACTTGTCGTAATCTTCATTGATACGCGTACCGCGTCCGATGATTTGCTTGAACTCGGTCATGGACTTGATGTGTTGATCTAGTACGATCAGTTTGCAGGTTTGTGCATCGACACCCGTCGTCATCAACTTGGAAGTGGTGGCGATCACCGGATAACGTTCTTCCGGGTTAATGAAGTTATCCAGCTCGGCCTTGCCTTCTATCTCATCGCCGGTAATACGCATCACATATTTGCGGTTTTCTTTGACGCGCTCGGGGTTCAGGTTGACCAAAGCCTGGCGCATGCGTTCGGCGTGATCGATGTCATCACAAAATACGATGGTCTTTGCGTAGGGATCGGTTGCAGTGAGAAAATCAGTGATTTTTCTGGCGACTAGTTCGGTACGCTTTTCTAACACCAACTTGCGATCCATATCGATCTGATTGTACACCCGGTCCTCAATCAGCAGACCATGTTTGTCGGCTTGCCCTTTGTCAGGACGCCATCCTTGCACGTCTTTGTCGATGTCGATGCGCACAACCTTATACGGCGCAAGAAAGCCATCTTCAATGCCCTGTTTGAGGGTGTAGGTGTACACCGGATCGCCAAAGTAATAGATGCTGGAGACTTCTTTGGTTTCTTTCGGCGTAGCCGTTAAGCCTATGTGCGTTGCGGAAGAAAAGTACGCCAGAATGGCGCGCCACGCGGAATCCTCCGCGGCGCTGCCGCGATGACATTCGTCGATCACAATCAAGTCGAAAAAGTCTGGGGAGAACTGCTTGTAGATGTTCTGCTCTTCTTCGTTGCCGGTGACGGCCTGATACAGCGACAAGTAAATTTCGTAACTCTTGTCTATCTGACGCTTGCTGATTTTGGTCATCGCCGCACCAAACGGCTTGAAATCATTGTTTTTGGTCTGATCGACCAGGATGTTACGGTCAGCTAAAAACAGGATGCGTTTTTTTGTTTTGGATTTCCACAAGCGCCAGATGATCTGGAACGCAGTGTAGGTCTTGCCGGTACCGGTGGCCATTACCAGCAAAATCCTCTGCTGCGCTTTTGCGACGGCCTCGATTGTATTGTTGATGGCGTTAGTTTGGTAATAACGCGGAGCGCGGCCTCCACCGTCATCGTAATACGGCATTTCCACAGCGCGACGGGCATCGGCTGTTTCCAGGCCTTTCCACTGACAGTAGCGCTGCCACAGTTCTGCGGGTGAGGGGAAAGCATCCAATGCCAGTTCCTGCTCGGTCCTTTTAGCCAGCCCAGTACGGTCATGCATCAGGAAGGCATCGCCATTGGAGCTAAACACAAACGGTACGCCGAGGGTTTCAGCATAGTTGAGAGCCTGCTGCATGCCAGCTCCGACGCTTTGACCGTTTTCCTTCGCTTCGATGACTGCCAGCGGGATATTCGGCTTGTAATACAAGATGTAATCTGCACGCTTTTGTTCACCACGGGTATGCAGTTTGCCACGCACGATGACGCGTCCCTTGGTAAAGCTCACTTCCTCTCGAATCTGAGTATACAAATCCCAACCAGCAGCGGTAACGGCTGGTGTGATGTACTTGGAGCAGATGTCGCGTTCGGAAAGGCTTTTCTTGTCAACCATAGGGAATGATGTCCTCGTGTGTATCCAGGCCGTTGGTTTGCTTGCAAAAGTAGTGTTATTTAACTATTTGCAACATTTTATCTTACCGGAAGACTAGTTTATTCATGTTTTGAAGCATTATCGAGATACGTATACCTAGAATCTCTCTTTCTGAAACATCTCCATATAGAGAGGATTAATTGTTGACTCCCAACTTCCGATGCGGTCGTGAAAGTGCATACCTGCATCAAGCGTTATCAAAGAAATGGATTTCCCCTAAATTAGTAGCGCTTAATAGTGCCTACTGAGTTAGAGGGAATCCAGCTAACTCACTATTCATGATGCCAATTCATGTGCTTACTTAGCGGAGTTAGGCCAGGATGATCAGTTGCTTGCCTTGGAGGCGCTTTCACCGTGACGAACTAAATAAATTATTTTCATTGAGGTTGCTATATAAATGGTGTTATCGAGAAATTGAAGTACGAATCTGTATCCAAAAAAATTGAAACAGAAGCAGGGCACTATCCGAGCTTTTCTAAAAGGCTTTCTGGTTTGAGGTGTGTGTATCTTTTGAGCATTTGCATACTTTTATGCCCAGTGATGCTGGCCACCTCCATCGGATGTAATCCTTTTTCGAATAGACGCGATGCAGCTTCATGTCTAAGATCATGCCAGCGCAAGTCTTTGATTTGAAGTTTTGCAATGACGCGTTTCCAAATACAAATGACTGCGTTTACGTTGGTATCCAGCACCAGCCCGGAACTGTTCAGCGCAATTTCCCCGTTGTCGTCTTTCGGGCAGATCTCATGTAGGATCTTTCGGGCATGTTTTGAAAATGGTAATACCGCTGGGACACCCTTGTTCGCAATTTCTATAGCGCTGGCTGGAAACCGGATCATGCATGCTGATAAATCGATCCATTCCCACTGAAGCTTAAACAGCATACCTTGCCGTAAGCTGGTTTCAATTGCGAGGTCGGAGGCGCAAGCGGCATATTTATTTTCACTTGCATTCAACTGACCAATGATCAGATCGTATTCTCCGTTTTCCAAGCGACGACTGCGGGCACGACTTCCCGCAGGTTTTAGAATATTTTGCAGAGGATTTGGGAGGCTTTCCATCCCGCATTCTTTGCGTGCAATCTCGAATAAGTGACTGATGAGCTGGAGTTCCAATCGGATTGTATTTTCTGCCCGACCGGCTTCTCTTCTGGTATCCCTATACCGTGCGAAATCGGCACCCTTAAGATTCGCAAGGGTTCGGTAGCACAGGTCATTGAGTAGCCATCTGTTAATGCGGCAGGTTTCTTGATAGGGGTGGCGCTTGGTTGGGACGATTTCCCTGTTCTAGCGCTCTAGGGCTTCGCGTAGAGTAGAGCGTTCCGCTTCGGCCCTGTCAGCGTATAGACCGGAGTCCATTTCTGCCTCAATTCGCCTAGCCCATTGTTGGGCCTGCTTCTGAGTATTGAAGGTACGATATGTCGGTTTATACCCTTTGCGTCGAACTTCAGCGCGCCAATAGGCCCCGCGTTCTTTGATGTATGCCATTCCAGTTTCTCCAATCGTTGATAAAGCGCTTGGTCTGGATTCTTTCATTCCGGCAGAATTCCGGCAAAGGCCAGTTTTTGAATCTGATCGGAAATAGATAGACGAAAAAAAAGCACTCCGATTTCTCGTAAGTGCTTGATTCTCTACTACTAGTGTTCTGGCTCCCCGACCTGGACTCGAACCAGGGACCTGCGGATTAACAGTCCGTCGCTCTACCAACTGAGCTATCAGGGAAAAGAAAGAAGCAGGATTATAGTCTCGAAATATTCAAACTGTCAAATTTTCTATAACTATTTCTGCATTCTATTTTTGGTTGAAAACGCTTTAAAACACATTTCGTCTTCGTCCAAAAGAGCCGCCATTCTAAAGGACTTTTGCGATTGCCGCTACAACATAATCAATATTTTTTGTATTTAATGCAGCAACACAAATACGACCAGTATCGATAGTGTGAATTGAGAACTCATCGCGCAGTTTTTCTACTTGCGCTTTGGTCAAGCCGGTGTATGAAAACATGCCGCGTTGTTTCGTGACGAATTCAAAATCGTGCGCCGGTGCTTGCTCTTTTAGTTTCTTCGCTAGCAGTTGACGCATCTCGCGAATGCGTACGCGCATGCCTGCTAACTCTTCTTCCCACAGAGTGCGCAGCTCTGGCGATGCCAGTGCCGTTGCGACTACTTGGCCGCCGTGAATCGGTGGGTTGGAGTAGTTGGTGCGGATGACGCGTTTGAGTTGTGAGAGGATGCGGCCTGCTTCTTCGGTGCTGGTGGCGACGATGCTCAGTGCGCCTACGCGTTCGCCGTAGAGCGAGAAAGATTTGGAGAATGAGTTGGAAACAAACAACGGGCCACCGGCTTCTGTGAAGCGACGGACGACTTCGCCATCTTCTTCAATGCTGTCGCCAAAGCCTTGATAGGCCATGTCGAGGAAGGGCACCAGGCCACGTTCTACAACTACTTGAATGACTTCTGTCCATTGGTCGCTAGTAAGATCCGCGCCAGTTGGGTTGTGGCAGCAGGCGTGTAGCAAAACGATGGAGCCGCTGCGGATGGATTTTAATGCGGCGAGCATGCCAGCGAAATTTACGCCGCGGGTTGCCGGGTCGTAGTACGGATAGCTGTTGACAGTGAAGCCGGCCGATTCAAATAGTGCAAGGTGGTTTTCCCAGCTTGGATCGCTGATCCACACTTGCGTGTCATCTGCGGAGAAGCGCTTCAGGAAGTCAGCGCCTAGTTTCAATGCGCCCGTGCCGCCGATGGATTGGACAGTAATTGCGCGCTTCTCTTTAATTACGGCGCTATCGGCACCAAATACGAGTTCTTGCACTGCTTTGTCGTACGCCGCCAGGCCGTCGATAGGCAGGTAAGTTCGTGGTGATAGCTTTTCTATCAATTGTGCTTCGGCTTTACGCACGCATTCTAGCAGCGGTACTTTACCATTGTCGTCGTAATAAACCCCAACGCCCAGATTGGTTTTGCTTGGGTTTTGATCGGAATTGAAGCCTTCGGTAACGCCAAGAATTGGATCGCGTGGCGCCATTTCGATGGCGGTGAAAAGGGAGGCAGGAAGAGGAGCGGTCATCGTGATAACATAAAAAGTTGGCTGCTAACCGTAGGTTTGCAGTCGGGTTGAATGCTGTGCCGGATCACTAATTTATCGCAAGTCGGCGCGGATTTACTGCTGCTTATTCTACCAAAGGTCGAGGCTCATGGCTGACATATCACACATTGCTGGCAAGATCGACGATGACAAAATTGTCACTTTCCCCAATTCCCCCTATAAACTTTTCCAGCCCTTTTTACCGGCGGGCGACCAGCCTGCGGCGATAGATAAGCTATCCGAGGGGATCGAAGACGGTCTGTTTTACCAGACTTTGCTTGGCGTTACCGGTTCTGGCAAGACTTACACGATGGCGAATGTGATCGCGCGGATGGGGCGACCAGCAATCATATTTGCGCCAAATAAGACGCTGGCGGCGCAGTTATATAGTGAATTTCGCGAATTTTTTCCACAAAATGCGGTGGAATATTTTGTAAGTTATTACGATTATTACCAGCCGGAAGCATATGTACCGCAACGGGACTTGTTCATCGAGAAAGATTCGTCGATTAATGAGCATATAGAGCAGATGCGCTTGTCGTGCACCAAGTCGTTGATGGAACGGCGCGATGTAGTGATTGTGGCAACGGTCTCCGCGATTTACGGTATCGGTAATCCGAACGAATATCACCAGATGATTTTGACGTTGCGTGCCAAGGATAAAGTGAGCCAGCGGGATGTGATTGCGCGCTTAATTCAGATGCAATATAGCCGCAATGAAATCGATTTCGGGCGGGGTACTTTCCGTGTGCGTGGGGATGCCATCGATGTGTTTCCGGCTGAACATGCTGAGTTGGCGCTGCGGATTGAAACCTTCGATGATGAAATTGAAAGTCTGCAATTATTTGATCCGTTGACGGGTCGGGTAAAACAAAAAATTCCCCGTTTTACGGTTTATCCCGGTTCGCATTATGTGACGCCGCGTGGCACCGTACTGCGCGCTATCGAGACTATTAAAGACGAGTTGCGTGATCGGCTGGAATTTTTCCGTAAAGAAAATAAGTTAATCGAAGAGCAGCGTATCGAACAGCGCACACGCTTTGATTTGGAGATGATGCAGGAGATTGGATTTACCAAAGGTATTGAAAACTACTCGCGACATTTGAGTGGTGCGAAAGCAGGCGAGCCGCCGCCGACATTGGTTGATTATTTGCCGAAAGACGCATTGATGTTTCTCGATGAGTCGCATGTTTTGATCGGCCAGCTTAATGGTATGTATAACGGCGATCGCGCCCGGAAAACCAATCTGGTGGATTACGGCTTTCGCTTACCGTCAGCGCTGGATAATCGGCCGCTGCGGTTCGACGAATTTGAGGGCAAGATGCGGCAAACAGTTTTTGTTTCAGCGACTCCGGCTGACTACGAAAATCAGCATGCCGATCAAGTGGTGGAGCAGGTGGTGCGCCCGACGGGTCTGGTCGATCCGCTGATTGAGGTGCGTCCGGCATTGAGTCAGGTTGATGATCTGATGTCTGAGGCGAATGCCCGGATCAAGAAAAATGAACGCGTATTGGTTACTACGCTGACTAAGCGCATGGCGGAGCAGCTGACGGACTTTCTGAGTGATAACGGGATTAAGGTGCGCTACCTGCATAGCGATATCGAAACGGTCGAGCGCGTCGAAATTATTCGCGATCTGCGGCTCGGCACTTTCGATGTGCTGGTGGGGATTAACTTGTTGCGCGAAGGCTTGGATATTCCTGAGGTGTCGCTGGTGGCGATTTTGGATGCCGATAAAGAGGGCTTTTTGCGTTCTGAAAGAAGCCTCATTCAAACCATAGGCCGCGCCGCCCGTAACCTTAATGGTAAGGCGATTTTGTACGCAGATCGCATGACCGATTCGATGCGGCGTGCAATTGATGAGACCGAGCGTCGTCGCGCTAAACAGATTGCCTTTAATCTTTTAAATGGCATTACGCCTGTTGGTATCCGCAAGGAAATTAGGGAGTTGATCGATGGCGTGTACAGCGCCCAAGGTGCGCGTGAAGAGTTGCATGCCGCGCAAGATCGGGTGAAGTATGAGTCGATGAGCGAAAAGCAGGTTAGCAAGGAAATTAAGCGCCTTGAGAAGCTCATGGGCGATCATGCGAAGAATCTGGAGTTTGAAAAAGCGGCTCAGGTGCGTGATCAAATGCATCAATTGAAGCAGCAATTATTCGGCGCGCCGGGCGTGGATAATGTGGTGCCATAGTTCATAATATTTAATTGAATGATCATTCAAATATAGGGGTGAAGTAATGAATTTTATGGCGTTTAAAATTTATTTTTATAACTCATTTTTTAACTTACTGTTTTAATTTATGACTGATTTACGCACTAAACTTATCCCTATTGAAATTCGTCGCGCTTTAGATGTCGCACATTCTTCCTGGCAGCCAATTTTGCTGGAGGGCTTACATGCAATGGCGGTAGCGCATCAAACTTATTTGCCGGAATTGGTTGCTTCTGACTACTTGCCAACGGAAGGCCGTTTGTTTGCTGCCTTTGCCTTGCCTATCGATGCGGTGAAATATGTGCTGGTCGGTGAGGGGCCTTATCCGCGTGCGGCGAGTGCGACGGGCGTTTGTTTTATGGATGGTGCGGTAGGTGGATTGTGGTCGGCGGCAGGGCTTTCAAAGCAGGTTAATCGAGCAACCTCGCTACGCAATTTCATGAAAATGTTATTGGTCGCAGACGGGCAGTTGGCGATCGAGAAAACCACTGGCGATGCGATGGGGGAGGTCGCGTTACGTGCGCAGGAGGTGGATTCCGCGACGATTCAGACTTTGGCTGATTTGCAGGAAAATCTTACCGCGGAGGGGTTTTTGTTGCTGAACGCAACGCTGGTATTTCGTCCCACAGTAGCGCCAGTAAAAGAGGCGAAGCCGTGGTTACCTTTCTTGCAAGCGGTCTTGTTGGGCTTAATTGCGCACGGCGAGAAAGGCTCTGTTGCGTTGCCTACGTTAGTTCTTTGGGGCAAGATCGCCGAGCAGTTAAATGCTTTGGCGTCCACGGCGCAATTCCCGAAAGTGGTCGCAGAGCATCCTTATAATCTCAGCTTTATCGGCAGTGCCGGAATGCAGGCTTTATTCGCCCCGATGCATTTATTGCGCAAGCGCAGCGGCATAGGTTGAGTTTGAATAATCATTCAAATTAGGCTCATTTGACGCAAGTCAGTCTCGGCGGCGATTTCTGCTTCTTCTATTGCGATTAATTCAGCTTCAGTCAACTTTGGGATTTCTGGAGCGATAACTTTTTTTGTGTTTTTCTTTTTCTCGGGCTTGAAAAGATTTGATTGGCGTAGGTCGTCCTCGGCTTTTTTTGCTGCCTTTTCAGTGATCGGTTTGATGGTTGGTGGCGTTGCCTTTTGTATTGGTTTTGCTTTTGTTGGCTTAGCCTGCACCGTATCGCGGGCCAACCAGTTTTTTAGCATGCTATCAAACATTGCCAGCAGCGCTTGTGGTTGATCTTGGGTGTATGCCTGCCGAATAACCAGGCCATCCCACATGGCTGTCAATAGCAGGGCTACTTGCTGGGCATCAAGCTTTGGATCAATTTGCTTGCGTTTTTGAGCTGTGCGCAACATGTCTGCTAAACCGTCGACCCATTCCGATTCCGCTTTCTTAATGATCGTGCCAACTTTTTTGTTCCGCAAGCCTTCCGCGTAGATTTCAGTCATCAGACCGGCGTCGCTGGTGGCGGCGTAGCGAAGCGCAAAAGCTTGCGTGATGGCGAACAGCGCCTGGGGTAGGTCATCGGTATCGTGATACTCAGCCAGCATCATGCGCGCCTGGCGACGTTCGTCCTCGGCCATGGCGGCGATAATCGCGTCTTTACCGGTGAAATAGCGATATACGGCACCCGGTCCCAAGCCGACTTCCGTGCAGATCTCCTGCATGGACGTTTGATGGAAACCGGTCTTGCGGAAACATTTTCCGGCCGATTTAAGGATATCTGCGCGCTTCTTCTCGGCTCTGTGGGTCGGGGATTGCGGGGTTTTAAATTTGCGGGTGGCCATGCGTCTGTGGTTCTGAAATGATTTATACCTGAAGGGGCAACATTATAGTTTGATCGACCTCCTGCTTGATGGCTTGTTTTTAAGAAATGCTGATCTTTTTTTCTTTCGGGGGCGTTTTGCATGGATTGCGACCCTGCTAAGTCGTACAAGTTCGCTTGACGCTGCAGGAGGATGGCAAAAATGAATTTATTCCACGATGCTTATTGCATTAAATATTCATTAAGTATTTGATTTTATGGTGTATTTTTTCGAGCTGGGCAATACCTGACGGATTCACTCAACTTTGTTATACTAGACAAAATTATTCAGGTATTCCGAATAAAGAAACAACAGATAGCGTTACGACCGGAGATTCCATGCGTTTGACTACGAAAGGCCGATTTGCAGTAACTGCGATGATTGACTTGGCTTTGCGTCAAGGTCGAGGACCGGTGACCTTGTCAGCGATCAGCGAAAGACAAGAAATTTCGTTATCCTATCTGGAGCAATTATTCGGCAAATTGCGTCGTCACCAAATAGTAGAGTCTGTACGTGGACCGGGTGGCGGTTATAACCTTGCGAGACGTCCTGAAGATGTTACTGTCGCCGACATTATTATTGCCGTCGATGAGCCATTGGATGCAACGCAATGCGGCGGCAAAGAAAATTGCCATAGCCCGGATCATGAGGGCGGTAGTCGTTGCATGACCCACGATTTGTGGTCGACGCTAAATGCCAAGATGGTCGAATATCTGGATTCGGTATCGCTGAAAGATTTAGTAGATCAGCAAAATGCACATTTGAAACAGAAGAACCTTGAACAAAATGTGGTGGTAATGCATCGTTCCCACCTTGTTGCTTGATTGGAGCTTGAAAAAGTATGAACGCACCTCTTGAAAAAAGCCTGATAGATACACTGAAGGCACCGCACTTCCCAATTTATATGGACTATTCGGCGACCACGCCAATTGATCCTCGTGTTGCCGATAAAATGATTCCGTACTTGCGTGAGCAATTCGGTAATCCTGCTTCTCGCAGCCACATGTACGGTTGGACTGCAGAAAAAGCTGTCGAAGATGCGCGTGAGCAAGTCGCTGCATTGGTGCATGCCGATTCCCGTGAAATCATTTGGACTTCCGGTGCCACCGAAGGCAATAATCTGGCGCTCAAAGGCGCGGCTAATTTCTATAAAACCAAGGGTAAGCACATCATTACGGTGAAGACTGAGCACAAAGCTGTGCTTGACACCGTGCGCGAACTTGAACGTCAAGGCTTTGAAGCAACATATTTGCAGCCGCAAGATAATGGTCTGATTACCGTTGAGCAGTTAGAGGCGGCAATTCGTCCAGATACGATTTTGATATCGGTAATGCTGGTCAATAATGAAATTGGTGTCATTCAGCCAATTCCTGAAATTGGCGAACTATGCCGCAAAAAAGGCATCATTTTTCATTGCGACGCTGCACAAGCAACGGGCAAGGTTGAAATTGATCTGGAAAAATGGAAAGTCGATCTGATGACTTTTACAGCGCATAAAACCTACGGCCCTAAAGGCATCGGTGCGTTGTATGTTCGCCGCAAGCCGCGTGTCCGTCTTGAAGCACAAATGCATGGTGGTGGCCATGAGCGTGGTTTGCGTTCGGGTACATTGCCGACGCATCAGATCGTGGGTATGGGGGAAGCCTTTCAGCTTGCGCAAGAAGAAATGGCGACTGAACTCGTGCGTATAAGAGCATTGCGCGATCGTTTGGCGACTGGCTTGCAAACCATGGAAGAAGTTTACGTTAACGGCGATATGGATCACCGGGTTCCGCATAACCTGAACGTCAGTTTCAACTACGTTGAAGGTGAATCGCTCGTGATGGCAATCAAAGATATCGCGGTGTCGTCCGGTTCAGCCTGTACTTCCGCTAGCCTTGAGCCATCGTATGTATTGCGCGCTTTAGGCCGCAACGATGAATTGGCGCACAGCTCGATCCGTTTCACTATCGGTCGCTTTACGACAGAAGAAGAAATTGATTTCACAATTGATCTGATCAAAGGAAAAGTGGCGAAGTTACGCGAATTGTCGCCGCTTTGGGATATGTATAAGGACGGGATCGATATTAGTACGATCCAATGGGCAGCGCACTAATAGTCGATTCTAGGGTTTCTCTTGCGGGATAACCGCAAGGCCTCAAACAAGGAGTAACAAAATGTCTTATTCAGAAAAAGTTCTCGACCATTATGAAAACCCGCGCAATGTTGGCGCCTTTGAAAAAGGTGATGACACTGTCGGTACGGGTATGGTTGGCGCGCCAGCATGTGGCGATGTGATGAAATTGCAAATCAAGGTCGGCGCAGATGGCGTGATTTTGGATGCAAAGTTTAAAACCTATGGCTGCGGTTCTGCGATTGCATCGTCATCGCTGGTAACTGAATGGGTCAAGGGAAAAACGCTGGATCAGGCAATGGCGATCAAGAACACGCAAATCGCTGAAGAGTTGGCGCTGCCGCCGGTCAAAATTCACTGCTCGATCCTGGCAGAAGATGCTATCAAGGCAGCGGTTGAAGATTACAAAGCAAAGCACGGCACTATCCAGCAAAAGCAAGCGGCTTAAGTTAGTTCGATGTTGTCCCGGCGCTGTGCGATCTTGATATGTTTCAGGTTGCACCGCTGGGGTAGCGAGTAAAAGTAACGGGAAAGAGACGACGAGTTATGGCAATTACTCTCACTGAAAAAGCAGCAAAGCATATCAATCGCTATATCGAAAGACGTGGCAAAGGTATTGGTTTGCGTTTTGGCGTGCGTACTACGGGATGTTCCGGACTGGCTTACAAACTGGAATATGTCGATGAAAAAACGACAGAAGATGCCGTTTTCGAATCGCATGGCATTCAGGTTTTTGTCGATCCTAAAAGCTTGCCTTACATTGATGGTACGGAGCTTGATTTCGCACGCGAAGGCTTGAACGAAGGTTTCAAGTTTTACAATCCAAACGTCAAAGACGAGTGCGGTTGCGGCGAAAGTTTCACGATTTGATTGACTGGTCAGGCGCGGCCCTGACCAATGTTATTTATTGTTGCGTGCCCATCATGGACCAGTTAAGCCTGTTGCAGTAGAACAGGCTTTTGTTTTAAGTAAATATGCAAAATCACTTCGACCTGTTTCACCTCCCTCAAGATTTTTCGCTTGATCTGTCAGCGTTGGAAGGGGCATATCACGAGGTGCAAAACCAAATTCATCCGGATCGTTTCGCCAATGCTACCGGCGCTGAAAAGCGCGTTGCGATGCAATGGGCGACTCGGGCCAACGAAGCCTACCAAACCCTCAAAAATCCTTTCAAGCGTGCCGCCTATTTATGTGAGTTGAATGGGGTCGATTTGCAAGCTGAATCAAATACTTCCATGCCCGGTAGTTTTTTGATGCAGCAAATGGAGTGGCGCGAGGCGTTAGAAGATGCGCGTGATGCCAAAGACATTGAGGCGCTGGAGCGACTGGATTCTGCATTGCGTTTAGCGCGTACCAAGGACTTGATAGAGATTGCATCAACGCTAGCCGCTAAAGATTTTGAGAAGGCGGCGCAGTACGTGCGGCAATTAATGTTTTTGGAAAAATTTGCAGAAGAAATCGGGAATACCTTTTCGATTCTGGAATCTTAAGGAGTGGCGATCTAAGCTGCTTTGCCCAAATCACCCAAATCACCAAAATCACCCAATAAATAGAGCTAACGGAGAGCTGACATGCCTGAAGTCTGGTTGTTTTTACTTGCTGCGATGGCGTTGACCCTCGCACCCGGTCCTGACAATATTTATGTTCTGACGCGCGGAATTGCGCAGGGCAGAAAAGCTGGCTTGGTTGCCGCACTAGGTTTTAGTTCAGGTCTGTTTTTTCACACGATGCTGGCGGTATTTGGTTTCGCTGCATTGATTAAGGCTTCACCGACTGCCTACGCGCTATTGCGATATGCGGGCGCTGGTTATCTGATTTATCTCGGCATACGTACTTTACGTTCTACAGCTGCGATTCAGATTCCGGGGGCAGGCAAGGACATTCAATTGTCCCGTATTTACTGGCAAAGCGTGATCGCGAATATTTTAAATCCTAAAGTTACCCTATTTTTTATCGCATTTTTACCGCAGTTCGTGAACGCACGAGCTGGTCATATTCCTGCGCAGATGTTGTTGTTGGCAGCGGTGTTTATTTTGCAGGCGCTCGCTATTTTTAGCGTGATTGCCTGTTTCTCTGGAATGGTCGGCGCTTTTTTTCAACGCAAAGCCTCGGCCGCCACTTACCTGAATCGATTGGCTGGCTCAGCGTTTATAGCGCTCGGTATTCGTATTGCTCTCCCGGAATAAAACTATGGCTCTTCTTCAAATCTCTGAACCCGGCATGTCCACCGCCCCTCACCAGCATCGATTAGCGGTGGGGATTGATCTGGGGACGACTAATTCGCTCGTGGCGACGGTTCGTAACAGTATTCCCGAAGTATTGAACGACGCGGAAGGACGGCCATTAATGCCGTCTATTGTGCGTTATTTGCCGAACGGAAATGCGCATATCGGTTATAAAGCGCAAGCCGCACAAACCAGCGATCCGAAGAATACGATATTGTCGGTTAAACGCTTTATGGGGCGCGGCCTGAAAGATATCGCTTACGTAGAAAATTTGCCCTACGACTTTCAGGACACGCCGGGCATGGTGCAACTGAAAACAGTTGCTGGGATAAAAAGTCCCGTTGAAATTTCAGCACAGATTTTGGCAACGTTACGCCAGCAAGCTGAGGACGCGCTTGGCGATGACCTGGTTGGTGCGGTCATTACGGTGCCTGCTTATTTCGACGATGCGCAACGTCAGGCAACCAAAGATGCGGCCCAACTAGCCGGTATTAACGTCTTGCGGCTATTGAACGAACCGACTGCGGCGGCGATTGCGTACGGTCTTGATAATGCCTCAGAAGGTGTTTATGTCGTCTACGATCTGGGCGGCGGGACGTTTGATATATCTATTTTGAAATTGACCAAAGGTGTTTTTGAAGTATTGGCAACGGGCGGCGATTCTGCGCTCGGCGGTGATGATTTTGATCAACGTATTTTTTGCTGGATTAGTCAGGAAGCGCAATTAGCGCCATTATCCGACGGTGATACACGTGTATTAATGGTCAAGGCCCGCGAAGCAAAAGAATTACTCTCATCAAAAACCGAAGTCACTATTGACGCTGCTTTAAGCTCAGGCGAGCAGGTTCATTTGACGTTGACTGCAGGCGTATTTGGCGAGTTGACTGCAAACCTTGTTGCCAAGACGCTATCGCCTACTAAGAAAGCGTTACGCGATGCTGATCTCAGTGCGGATGATATCGATGGCGTTGTACTAGTTGGTGGCGCAACCCGGATGCCGGCAATACGCAAAGCGGTTGGAGAGTTTTTCCACACCACCCCTTTAGCAAACATTGATCCCGATAAAGTGGTGGCGTTGGGTGCTGCGATTCAAGCCAATTTACTGGCGGGAAATCGCGCTGCTGGCGATGACTGGTTGTTGTTGGACGTGATTCCGTTATCGCTTGGTATTGAGACGATGGGCGGTCTGGCTGAAAAAGTCATTCCACGTAATTCGACGATTCCTTGCGCACGCGCACAGGAATTTACGACATTTAAAGATGGGCAAACGGCGCTGGCAGTGCATATCGTGCAGGGCGAGCGCGAACTGGTCAGCGATTGTCGTTCTTTGGCGCGCTTTGAATTGCGTGGTATTCCGCCGATGGCGGCAGGAGCAGCGCGGATTCGCGTGACTTATCAGGTCGATGCAGATGGCTTGTTATCTGTTTCTGCGCGAGAGTTACGCTCAGGCGTAGAAGCGTCGATTAACGTCAAGCCATCATACGGTCTGGCCGATGATGAAGTTGCAAAAATGTTGCAGGACTCATTTACATCTGCAGACATCGACATGCAATTGCGTGCTTTGAGAGAAGAGCAAGTCGAGGCCGAGCGGATCGTACTGGCGACTGAATCAGCGCTGACAAGTGATGCAGCACTTTTATCAGAGCAGGAACGCGCTGCCATTGCCCTTTTAATAGTCGATGTTCGAGCCAAAGCGCAGGGCGACGATCATTTAGCGATAAAGGCCTCAGTGGATGCGTTAGCGCGTGGCACTGAAGATTTCGCGGCACGGCGTATGGATCGTAGCGTTCATGATGCGCTGACTGGCAAGACACTGGATCAGGTGTCGTAATCGGTACGAATAATATTTTAATGTAGTCCATAACACCAATATTGTAGAGGTATTCAAGTGACCCAAATTGTCGTATTGCCCCATCCAACTTACTGCCCTGACGGTGCCGTTTTAGAAACCTCAGCCGGTAAATCGGTATGCGATGTTCTGCTCGAAAATGATATTGATATCGAACACGCTTGCGAAAAATCGTGTGCATGTACAACCTGCCACGTTATCGTGCGTGAAGGCTTCGCTTCACTGAATGAACTGGATGACAAAGAAGAAGACTTGTTAGACATGGCCTGGGGTTTGGAAGCAAATTCGCGTTTGTCTTGTCAGGCGATTGTCGGTGAAGAAGATCTGGTGGTTGAGATACCGAAATACACGATCAATCACGCAAGTGAAAATCATTAAAATGCTGTGTGGAATTAGTTTTGCCAGTGATGGCGACGACATTTTTAGGGATAAGCAAAATGAAATGGATTGATACACTGCATATTGCAGAGGCGCTATACGACAAGTTCCCGGACGTAAATCCAGAAACGATTCGTTTCACCGACTTGCATGCCTGGGTTTGTGAGCTGGATGGTTTTGATGATGATCCAAAGCGCTCTGGTGAAAAAATTCTTGAAGCAATTCAGCTAGCCTGGATTGATGAAGCCAAATAATTTTTTTGGGAAATTTTTACATTAATCGTGGATTTGCAATCGCTTCGGCTGTGAATAGCGGATGCGCAAACCTGACTAATGTATTTGTTGGCGACACCTTAGTTGTATTACTTGAGATGTAAAAAACCGCTGCCCTAATTTTTAGGGTCAGCGGTTTTTTTCTATCAGGGCGAGGCTTTTATGATCAGCCACGTCCTTCCAGATGACCATTCACGACGCGCACTGGATCGCCAACACGCCATTCCTGTGCAGATTGCGGGAAGCTTCGTATTTTGCCATTCTCCATTCTTACCTCGACGCGATAGCTGGTCGTGGTGCGGGTGCGACGTTCGACCTCGTTACCCGCAAAACCACCGCCAACCGCGCCAGCAACAGTCGCTAGCGTATTGCCATTGCCGTGACCGACTTGATGACCTAAAACTCCGCCTAGTAGCGCCCCAGCAGCAATACCCACGCCGCTCGGTTTAACAGCCTGTTGAATGGCCTGAACTGATTCTACGCGACCGCAACTACTGCAAATCGGCGCTGGTGCAGGGCGCTGTTCGTCGGCGTAACTAGGCTGCGTACCCGATGTCGGGCGTTGCCCGGTAGCATAATTCGGTTGAGGCACTGGCGACTGATTGTTGTTTTGACTAGCGATTTGGGGCGGCGCTGGTGGATTATTTTGCGAAGAATCAGGCATTTGGCTACCTGTATTGGGTGCCGACATAGCCGCTACAGGTGCGGGCACTGTGCTCTGAGAGGTCGGAATTAATCCGGTAATAGCGGCGACGCCGACTAAACAAACCAGCGTGACGGCGACAGCAGCGGTGGCGACAAGCGGATGAATACGGGATTTAGTTATGGGATCAGACATTTTTCTCTCCTAAGCATTTTTATCTTTGCGTGAGTCATTATGTACGATTCTTAGAGGCAATTAAAACAGCATAGTGTTTCAGATGTAAAAGCATGTAACACAGTGTACAAATTTATTGCTATAAATGATTGGTTAATATGCGTGAGAAAAAATTGCAAATTAACAAGATTAATGCTGCTACTGCGGGATCTTATTGATCGCAGCAAGGACGGTAATACTTAGGTTCATGTGGGTGCGGCTAGTTTTCCAAGTTTTCAAGTAACACACGTAAACGTAAACTGCCGCCAACGTAAAACGTGGCGGCAGTCCGTTGTCGCAGAGCAGCCTAGTAAAGCTTAGTCTTCACGGCGCAGATGGGGGAACAAAATAACGTCACGGATGTTCGGCGAATCAGTAATTAACATCATCAAACGATCAATGCCAATACCGCAGCCACCGGTCGGAGGCAGGCCATATTCCAGTGCACGGATATAGTCGGCGTCGTAATACATGGCTTCTTCATCGCCCGCATCTTTGGCGGCAACTTGTGCCTGGAAGCGCGCTGCCTGGTCTTCTGCGTCATTCAACTCAGAGAAGCCATTAGCGATTTCGCGTCCGGTCATGAATAGTTCAAAACGTTCCGTAATACCGGGAACTGTATCGGATGCACGAGCCAATGGAGACACTTCGACCGGATAGTCGATGATGTAAGTTGGGTCCCATAATTGCGCTTCGGCGGTTTCTTCAAATAACGCTAATTGCAGTGCGCCAAGTCCGGCAGTGGCGAATGGCTTCACGCCAAATTTTTGCAATTCGGCTTTGATGAAGGCAGCATCATGCAACTGTGCATCTTCGTAATGCGGGGCGTATTTGTTGATGGCACCAACAATCGTCAGACGTTCAAACGGCTTGCTCAAGTCCAGCTCGCGACCTTGATAGGTCAATGTCGCTGTGCCATGCGCATCGATTGCCGCCTGACGGATGACCTGCTCGGTGAATGTCATTAGCCACTGATAGTCAACGTAGGCGGCATAAAATTCCATCATCGTGAATTCCGGATTGTGACGTGGCGATACGCCCTCGTTACGGAAATTACGGTTGACTTCAAATACGCGCTCAAAACCGCCGACAACCAGACGCTTCAGATAAAGCTCGGGTGCGATACGCAAAAACATTTGCATGTCGAGCGCATTGTGATGGGTGATAAATGGTTTGGCTGCAGCGCCGCCGGGAATCGTATGCAACATAGGTGTTTCGACTTCCATGAAGTCGTTTTTTTCCATGAAGCGGCGAATGGATGACAGCGTGGCAGTACGTGCCTTAAACGTGCGACGCGTCTCTTCACTCATGATCAGATCGACGTAGCGCTGGCGGTATTTGGTTTCCTGATTTGACAGGCCATGGAATTTATCCGGCAGCGGACGCAGCGATTTGGTCAGCAGACGCAGCACGCTAATCTTGATCGATAATTCACCGGTTTTAGTTTTGAACAGAATGCCTTCTGCGCCCAGAATATCGCCTAAGTCGTAATGTTTAAAGGCTTCATATTCCGCCTCGCCAGCAAGTTCTTTGGTGATGAACAGTTGAATTCGGCCATCAGCCTTAGGGCCGGATGCATCCTGCAGAGTCGCGAACGACGCTTTGCCCATGACGCGTTTTAACATCATGCGTCCGGCAACCACGACTTTCACTGCGGCAGCATCGAGCGCCTCGTTGTCCAGTTCAGCGTAACGCGCGTGCAAGTCAGCAGCTTTATGCGTTGGTCGGAAATCGTTCGGAAATGCGATGCCTTGGGTCCGTAGCGCAGTCAATTTGGCGCGGCGCTCGGCGATGATTTTATTTTCGTCTTGTGGGACAGGTTGCTGTTGATTGTCTGTCGTCATGTCAGGCTCTTTTTGATTGATGCTGTGAAATAGCAGGTACAGAATTTTTTAGGGATCGGGACCGATTAAGCCAGGTAGTTACTTATCTGGCTTAATCTTTACAGGCTGCGATGCAATGCGGTTTTACACGCCTTGTTTCAATGATGCCGCAATAAAGTCATCCAGATCGCCATCGAGAATCGCTTTGGTATTGCCGCTCTCAAAATTGGTACGCAAATCTTTAATACGCGATTGATCCAGAACATAGGAGCGAATCTGATGGCCCCAACCAACGTCGGTCTTGGAGTCCTCGAGCTTCTGTTGCTCGGTCATCCGATTACGCATTTCCAATTCGAACAGCTTGGCTTTCAGCATGTCCCAGGCTTCGGCGCGGTTACGGTGCTGACTGCGGTCATTCTGACATTGGACAACAATGCCCGACGGGCCATGCGTCAGACGTACCGCCGAATCGGTCTTATTAATATGCTGACCACCGGCACCAGAAGCGCGGTATGTATCCACCCGCACATCCGCTGGATTAACGTCAATTTCAATCGAATCATCGACTTCAGGATAGACGAATAAGCTTGAAAAGGAAGTATGCCGACCATTGGCAGAGTCAAACGGAGATTTGCGCACCAGGCGATGGACGCCTGTTTCGGTGCGTAAAAAGCCGTAGGCATAATCACCCTCAACTTTTAATGTCGCAGTTTTGATACCGGCAACTTCACCGTCGGATTGCTCCATGATTTCAACTTTGAAACCTTTGCGTTCGCAATAGCGCAAATATTGGCGCAGCAACATCGATGCCCAATCTTGCGCTTCGGTTCCGCCAGCGCCTGCCTGAATATCGATAAAGCAGTTATTCGGATCCATCGGGTTGTTGAACATGCGACGGAATTCCATGCCCTCGACCAGCTTTTTCAGCGTGTCGGCATCGGCTTCAACTGCTTCTATCGTGTCTTCGTCCTGCTCATCCCGGGCCATTTGATACAGGTCCGTGGTGTCGCGCAGTTCGGACTCGATCTTCGTCAGTGTGATGACGATAGATTCGAGGGATTTTTTTTCTTTACCCAGCTCTTGGGCGCGTTTCTGGTCGCTCCAGACATCTGGATCTTCCAGTTCGCCATTGACCTGGTCGAGTTTCTCTAACTTCGTATCGAAGTCAAAGATACCTCCGTAATTCAATCTCACGTAATGTGAGGTCAGCGAGGAGGGCTTGCAGGGAATTTAAGCGTTCGGCTTCCATGATCATGTCTCTTGCGATAAACCCTAAATTATACGCGAGCGCATTGCTTATCTGACGCAAGTAATGGAAATCCCCGGCTGAGAACCGTATTACAGGGATTTACGCGTCGCGATTTCGCCATATTGATCGCACTAGTGTGAACTTTTGTGAAATTTTGGCTATCAGAGAGCGGCATGATTACAATCTGCCGACGTTACTTGCACCATTTTTATGGCTCGTCTTTTTCTGATTTCCCCATTGCCTTTATCTAATAATGTTAAAAAAGTCACAAAAACTTCCTTTTTGTACGGTCATGCTTTGCGCTGGTTTAGCATTTTTAGTCGCTGGTTGCGGGATGTTCACGCCCACTCCCGCCCCACATGGCGAAGTGCAAGGCGCATCCACAAGTGCCGGGGAATTGGGGCAATCGGATGTTAATCGCGTGGCAACACTCGCTATGCGCGATAACCTTGATAGCTTGTATCGCTTATTGGATAAGCTATACCGACGCAATCCGGCTGAATGGAAAAAGACTGCTACCAGTCGTGAAGCAGCGGTTAAACGGGTGCGTGTGGCGATAGAAACGCGTCAGCCTTGGCCAGAATTGCAAGGTAAACACGATATTTTGGCTTTATCGCTGGCTCTGGATCAAGGTTTTCAGGGGGATCGCGCCGCCGCGTTTATTTATGCAACAGCCGATATGATCGTCACCGCGCATGGCGGCAAAACCAGTTTTTACTTGATTGATGGTCTGAATGCCCAGTATCTGTATAACGCCGCACGCAACCTAGAAATCGCGACATGGATTCTTGGCTCTCGACGTAATGCTGCGGGCCAATTGTTGCTGTTATCCAACGATATTTCGGAGAGTGAGCACAATTTGAGCTTTGAACGTGAGTTCGGCAAGATCATCGGCCGGATTGATTTGCTGGCGGTAGTTGTGACGGAAAAGTACCGGCGTGCTGGAATAAGCTATGTACAGAATTTGTTAGGCGGGACTTTCTTGCAGTTTTTACCGGTGCGTTAATTTAGAATTGATCCGTTGCTACTGAGTCGGCGGCGCTGGCTGCATTTGGGCTGATGGCGGCTGCTACGCTGATGATGCGCTCGCGTACGACATTAATGGCTTGTTTCAACGCATATACATCACCGAAATATTGCTGCGGAATACGAATTTGATTCGCATTGGCATCGATTTCTTCGATTTCATTACGCCATTGATTAACCTGATCGATGGTCGGATTTTTGGTGGCCCAAATTTCATCTTCCAGCGATTTTATTTCCCGATACCAGACTACCAATCGCTTTTTCATCGTTGCTGCGTACATCTTTGGGATAGCTTGCAACAGGCCAAACAATAGGGCCATGAACGGCAGCAAAATGATGAAGCGGCGCTCAATGAAATTGGCTAGCCAAAACGGTAAATAGCGTTGCAGGAACGGACGGCCTGATTTGAAATAGCGCCGCGTTTCATCGGAGACAGGAAAATCCTCGGCATTTTGATTGGGGAAATATCCGCGTGGCGTAAAGTAATCTTGCCCACCATGAATTTCATTGGCGCTATCCAACAGCAAATACGCTAACGCCGGATGCAAAGTGTCTTTTGAGACCAGCAACGCGGTCGCCGCCAGCAAAGTCACGTCCGTATGCGGTAAATCATCGGCAAGACTGGTTGAAGCGCGCGGAAAGGTCACTTTGGAAAGTGCCGGAAACTGGCGCACCAGGGCATCTGCCTGAACGAAATTCATCAGTTTGAGATCGCTTTTAAGCAGCGTTTGCAGCATTTCCGCATCGGGTCGGCCAATAAAAAATGCCGCATCGAGCGTGCCGTTTTTTAGTGCCTGATAGGCTTTGCGAGAATCCAGTTCTTGTAACTTGGTATTTTGGCGGGTGAGTCCATTTTGCTTCAGCAAATCATTCGCTACAATTTGCAGACCGCTTCCAAGAACCCCTATCGAGACGCGCTTGCCCTGCAATTGAGACAAGCGATCTATCGTGGCGCTAGACTGATAAAACACCCAGATCGGTTCATAGGACACGGCAGCAATGGTTTGTAAATTCGGCGCGCTGGCCGCATCCCCGATACCGGACTGTATGAAACCGACTTCATATTCGCTATTGTCGTCTGTCAAACGCTTAAAATTTTCTACTGCACCGGATGAAGGGCGTATATCCAGCGTAATGCCCTCGCGTTTTAATACCTTTGCATAGCGCTCGGCAAAGCCGCGATAAATGCCGCCATCGGCCCCGGTAGTGATCACGATAGTGTGTTGAACTGCCGGTTTTAGAATGGCAATCATGACCCACACCACGCCAGCCAATAGCAGCGCAACGCCGCAGATAATTATCCGCAAACGCTGGATTGTCATTGGCGGTTTTTGGATACGATGTAACGACGGATGCGATCGGGGCATAGGATGTGAACTGAGCCGTTATCTGTCAAAAAAAGATGTCGCCGGTAGGACTGGCGTCGCGCTAGTTACCAGCTAATTATCAGTTGTAGCTGTATTTGCTGTCGACAAGAAGTTTTTAGGTTAGCGCCTCTGCGTGCTCCACCATCAATTGCACTTTCGTGACGCCGTTGTATTCATTTGCGTCGAGTCGGAACGCCACTTTGGCGCGGCCGCCCAATGCATCGGTGTGGCCGAACCAGATTGCATCATAACGATTGCCATTTCTTTCCAGCAAGAGTTTTAAATGTTTTTCTTTCAGAATACGTTGGCTGATGACTTTGAAATCATCGCAAAATACTGGGGGCGCAAATCCCTGTCCCCAGACTTGCCCTTCCATTTGTTCGATGAATTGTGTGGTGTAATAGGCATCTTCTAATGGACCATCGGTTTCAATGATGCGTTCAAGTTGATGTTGACCTAACCACGCACAGCCGACTTTTTCGAATGCGGCAGAGAATGTTTCAAACGCATCGGTGCGGATCGTCAAGCCGGCGGCCATGGCATGTCCACCAAATTTTTCGATCAGACTTGGGGCGTGCTTTGACACCAGATCTAGCGCATCGCGTAAATGGAAGCCAGGAATCGAGCGGCCAGATCCTTTCATCAGGCCATCGCCACCCGGCGCAAAGGTAAAAGTTGGTCGATAAAATTTATCTTTTAAGCGCGAAGCCACAATCCCAATCACGCCCTGATGCCAGGATGCATCAAAGACGCTGATGGTATTGCTGTCTGCCGGACTAAAATTGTCGAGCAAGGCGAGCGCAGTGTCTTGCATGCCCGCTTCGATATCCCGGCGTTCCTTGTTAATGGTGTCGAGTTGCTGGGCGATGGCCCATGCACGACCTTCATCATCGGTGGTCAGGCATTCGATTCCTAGCGCCATATCCGCCAAACGCCCGGCTGCATTCAGGCGCGGACCCACCGCAAAGCCGAGGTCGAAAGGACTGGCGCGACGCGCTTCTCGTCCCGCGGCACGAAATAGGGCGGCGATGCCGGGATGCATCCGTCCTGCGCGCATCCGTTTTAAACCTTGCGCCACCAGAATTCGATTATTGGCATCTAGTTTGACGACGTCGGCGACGGTTCCTAGTGCGACCAAATCGAGCAGTACATCCAGTTTTGGCTGCGTCTGCGCATCGAATACGCCGCGTTTGCGCATTTCTGCGCGCAATGCCAGCAGCACATAAAACATCACGCCGACGCCTGCCAGATTCTTGCTGGGAAATCCGCATGCAGGTTGATTGGGATTCACGATTACCCGCGCTGCCGGTAACGTGGCGGCGGGTAAGTGATGGTCGGTGACCACGACTTCAATACCACGTCGGTTCGCTTCAGCGACGCCGTCTATGCTTGCGATGCCGTTGTCGACGGTAACAATAATATCCGGCGATTTTTCACGTGCGGTCAGTTCGACGATTTCCGGGGTCAGGCCATAGCCGTATTCGAAGCGGTTCGGTACGATGAAATCGACGTTTGCGCCTAGCAAACGTAAACCGCGCAGACCGACTGCACAGGCCGTTGCGCCATCGCAATCGTAATCGGCCACGATGACCATTTTCTTTTTTGCGGCGATGGCGTCGGCCAGAAAAATGGCCGCTGCGTCGATGTGCAATAACCCACTCGGCGGATGGAGCGCGCTTAATTCACTTTCTAATTCTTTTACGTCCAGCAGCCCACGCGCAGCATAAACGCGCGCGAGTACGGGATGGATACCGCTTTGACGCAGACGTTCTGCGTCGCGAAACGGGTAGGGGCGGGTGGTAATGCGCGTCATTGCGTCGGCTCCCCGGTGTGCTCTGCCGATGCTTTCGTCATTTCTCGCATAGTCGTTGCCAGTGATGGTTTCACCCAGAATTTTTTGAGAGATAACGCGGTCGTCGTTAATTCTGTCATTCGGGTATTGTCAGTAAACGTCAGGGAAAGTTGCTTTAATTTGCCGTTTTCCAATGCTTGTAAAAGGGGCACGAACCAGTCGCGCTCCATTGTCTGTAATTGCTGTATCCATTCGGACCATTCGCCAGTAAGGGCGGGCGCGATCAATCCATCCAGCAATAAAAATCCACGCTCGCCGGGTGTGGCGATAAGCTCTTCGGCAGAGCAATTGAGGATGGCGTTATTGGCCGTCAATTGACCAAAAGCCTTAGCCCAGCCGCGCAAGTTGATAATATGGCTATAAGGGCGATCCGACGCGTTTGAAGAATCAATTGCCGCGTTGCCGCCGCCCCAAAGCCATAGCGCATTGACTGCTTGCATCCCAGATGCGGCGCGGCGCTCGTTCAGGCTATTTTCAAACCATTGCATCTGGACTTCATTTTGCAGTTTGCGCCATGCGCGGTCGCCTTCGCCCTGTGGCATCCAGATATCGACGTTATGGCCGCAGGCGGCATCGGGGGTTGATGTGTGCAAATGTAGCCAGTCATCAGCGCGTATAAACCAGGTGCTGGCATCGCCATACAATAGCGTCCGATTATCTTCATCGAAAAGTGATTTGGCCTCTTCAAAAAGCCAACGAGAATCGGCTTCTGATAGCGTCACCTGCCGGATATCGGTCAACACCAGATGATCGCGCGCGATATGAATGTGCGCCGGATGCAGGACGAACCAGTGACCTTCGTCAACATTCAATCCAAGTGCACGCATCGCAGCGGGAGCGATAGGCGGGCTGGAGTGTTGACTGTCTGCGTTGTTTGATGGATTTCCCAAGCCAAACTTTGTAGCTAGCCATGCTTCGTGCGGCAGCGAACGGGCAAATTCGTCCAAAACTTGCTCTTGTTTGCTGCCGCTTTTGGCACGCGCTACCAGCTTGGCAAGTGCAGGCAGGTTTAATTCACGCAATATGTCGCGCGCTAGTTCAGCTGGGGGTAAGCCGAATGGTAATAGGATGTCGAGATGATTCATGCCCCGAATTGTAGGGCATCTGGCGCATCGGGTGGAAAGCGCTTACGGCTGCTTTATGAGGACTGTCTGATTTGGACTAAAACGGATGTTTGTCGGAGCATTTTTCTTGATTTTTTGAGGACGAATAGCCTGCAAAATTAGCGAAAAAAATCAGGCTCAGGAAGGCTGGCGAATTCGGCGAAATTTCCTATACTGGAATTTTATCAAGGAGGTAAACCATGGAGTCTGAGCACATAATGGCTATGTGGAGTCGTGCAAGTCGTCAGGCGCCGCTTGCTAACTATGACGATTTGCTTGAAATGTTGGCAACAGAAATCGCTAAAATTTCAATGAAGTTATCGGAAGATGAATTGTATCGCATGATCGCGGTGGGGGCGCTGATGTATCAGCAGCGCTATAAAGAATCCGGTGGCGATATCACTGTAGATTTATTGATTAAAACGTTACGGGAAGGTGGACGAGCTTAAATTCCCTTTCATACCGTGAGTTTTTGATTATTGACGCGCAACGCAACTTAGTGGGTGGGGCGCGTTAGTGATGGCTTCAATTCGAGTTATTAACGCGATTCTCGTCAAATTGCTCTTCGGCAGTCTTGAGATGGGCAATTAATAAGTGAGAAATCACGTTGACGCCGACGCCCGCTAGCACCGCGGGCAACAGGTAGAGCATTATCGAAATTTCAGAGGCAAATATATGGCTGTCAATGGCCGCAGAACTTAATGTTGCCAGATGCGCCAATTGCCTTAGTAAAACGACATTGACACCGGCCAGAACAATCAGTGTGAGCGAAAATAAAAAAACGGTGATCCTGGAAATCGCACGTTTTTTCAGCATCAAGGTAAAAATCCCGATTGGCAGGACAATGGAAAAGGCGATAAGTAGAATAAATTCGACTCTGAGAAAGACGCTGTTTTCCATTTTTAGCCTGAAGTAAGTAAAACTGTCATTAATATTTACGCTAGGATTCTTTAGCCGCACTTATTTGCTAATCTTAGTCGCTAATACGTCTCTCCAGCATGACCTCATCCGCAGGTTGTCTAAAAGGCATCGCTTGATTATCAACATTCAACTCGCCATATTTTGAGATTGTGGTGATGCAGCCCTTTAATGGGAAATCAAATTACAAAGACTTTCATATTCGTTGAAGCGTCATCGGCGTTGTTAGCCGGGGTGTAATCGGCGGAATGCTCTGCGCATCATAAAATAACGTTGCCTGATTGAAAGCGATCGTGTTTTAGTTATTTTTTTAGATATCTCCGTTTTTTCGAGAAGTTAATAAAGCGCTCTAAACAGTGATGAAACATGGATTAAGTGTTTGATTTCGTTACAAACCTTATAAGGTCTCTTGAATTATGGCAAACTGCTGGCTGATTTCGGGAGCCTTGCATTGAGCATTTTTAAAAATTTACCGTTTGAGTGGCAAGTCGGCATACGCTACACGCGAGCAGGAAAACGTAGCGGCCGGAATAGCTTCATTTCCTTTATATCGTTGATATCAATGGCCGGGATCGCTCTCGGCGTAGCGGCATTGATTGTGGTGTTATCGGTAATGAATGGTTTCCAAAAAGAGGTACGGGACCGCATGTTGTCGGTATTGGCGCATATCGAAGTATTCGATGGCTCTGGCCAAATGTCGAACTGGGAAGATGTCGCCAAGCAAGCGTTTAAAAATAAAGAAGTGATCGGTGCCGCCCCTTATGTCGAGGCGCAAGCGATGCTGACGCGCGATGGCGAGGTACGCGGCGTGGGTATTCGTGGCGTGCTGCCATCCGAAGAGCCGAAAGTCTCTGACGTCGCCAAGCAGACTAAACAAGGTAATTTCAATGATTTGAAAGCTGGTGAATTCAATATCGTTCTGGGTATTGAGTTAGCGCGTGGGTTGCATGCGGGCTTAGGCGACAAAGTGACCATGTTGGCACCGCAAGGGCAAGTTACTCCCGCCGGTGTGGTCCCGCGATTAAAGCAATTCACGGTGGTCGGCATTTTTGAGGCGGGTCATTTTGAATATGATTCTTCGCTGGCCTTTATTCAAGTCGAAGATGCCGAAAAGATGTTCCGTCTGAGTGCGCCATCTGGCCTGCGTTTAAAAATTACTGATATGTTGCGCGCCCCGGAAGTGACGCAGCAATTGGCGCAGACCATGCCGCCCAATCTCTATTTGCGCGACTGGTCTCAACAAAACAGTAATTGGTTTGCTGCCGTCAAAACTGAAAAGCGCATGATGTTTATTATTCTGACGCTGATCATTGCGGTTGCTGCTTTTAATCTGGTCTCGACATTGGTGATGACGGTGACTGAAAAGCAGGCCGACATTGCGATTCTGCGTACCTTGGGAGCCTCGCCCGGCTCAATTATGAAGATTTTCATGATTCAAGGAGCTTTGGTGGGATTGATTGGCACCGCGCTCGGGGTCGGTTTTGGCGTGCTTGTAGCGCTGAATATCGATGTCATTGTCCCTGCAATAGAACATTTACTGCACGTGCAGTTTTTGCCGAAGAGTGTTTATGTAATCAGCGAATTGCCGTCTGATTTACGTTGGCCTGACGTTGGGACTATTGGTGGCGTGGCCGTGATACTGGCTTTTGTCGCAACGTTGTATCCGAGCTGGTGGGCTGCTCGGGTCAAGCCAGCGGAGGCGCTGCGCTATGAGTAATCCCATAAATGAGAATAACAACGGCAATAGCACCAGCAACAATACAGGTCCAAATATGAACCCAATTATCTTGTCGAGTCGCGGCTTGGGCAAAACATTTACCCAAGGCAGCTACTCCGTCAAGGTATTAAGCGGAATTGATATTGATGTCGTAAAGGGTGAGCAGGTGGCGATTGTCGGTGCTTCGGGTTCCGGTAAATCGACATTGCTGCATTTGTTGGGCGGCCTGGATACGCCTACGACTGGCAATGTGACTCTACAAGGCAAGGATCTGAGTAATTTGGGCGAGAAAGCGCGCGGAGATTTACGTAATAGCGCGCTTGGTTTCGTCTATCAGTTCCATCATTTGTTGCCAGAATTTTCGGCGCTGGATAATGTCGCCATGCCATTAATGATTCGCCGCCTAAAGCGGAGCGACGCACAAGAGCAAGCGCACGCGATATTGTCGCGGGTCGGCCTTTCCAAACGGGTAATCCACGTGCCGGGTGAATTGTCCGGCGGTGAACGTCAGCGAGTAGCTTTGGCGCGGGCTTTAGTCACGCAACCGGCATGTGTACTGGCTGATGAGCCGACCGGTAATTTGGATCGTGCCACCGCGCAAATGACATTTGATTTGATGTTGGAATTGTCGCAAACGTTAGGGACCGCGTTTGTGATTGTTACCCATGATATTGAGCTTGCACGTCGTTGCGGTCGTATTTTGCGCTTGTCCGAAAATGGTTTGGAGCCTTACGTCGATTAACTTAGTCGATTACTTACTCCATCAATTGGAACTGCTTGTTCCCGCGCTGAGTGGATCTTCGTTAGTAATTATGGGCGCGGGTTGATTGTGTAAGCTGCCAAAGCTAAGCGCATATTGACGTGTGAATTGCGCGCCGAAAAAGAAAATCTGGGCCGAGTAGTAAATCCATAATAATAAGGCGACTATCGATCCAGCTGCACCGTAGCTGGAAGCGATGCCGCTATTGCCCAGATATATTCCTATTAAAAATTTGCCTAATATAAACAGAGCGGCTGTACCGATTGCGCCGATGGAGACATCGCGCCAGGGTAGTTTGACTTGCGGCAGTAACCGATAGATAGACGCAAACAAGCTGGCAATCACGGCGAACGAAAATATCGCAGCTATTGGCGTCAAAATAAGGGAAACGTTGTTCCAAAGGCCGCCCCAGTAATTTTGCAGAACTGCCAATACCGCGCTGATCACCAGCGATACTAATAACAAAAATGCCAGTACCAATACCAGCCCAAAAGATAACAGCCGGGTCTGTACCAAATTCATCAAGCCAGACTCACTCGGGCGCTTTACACACCAAATTTCATCAAGGCTGTCTTTAAGCTCAGCAAATACCGTGGTTGCGCCCACGATTAATACTAGTGTGGCGATTGTTGTGGCAAACGTCCCTGAACGACTGTTGTGAACAGCCGCCAGTAATAACTGAATCGCATCCGCGCCAGTGGGGCCGATTAAGCCAGATAACTGACCAAATATTTCACCCTGTGCTGCTTTCGGTCCAAATACTGCGCCAGCGATAGCAATCGCGATGACTAATACCGGCGCCATAGAAAACAGCGTGTAAAACGCCAGTGCAGCGCCTTTGCTGCCGCAACGTTGGTTGAGAAATTCTTGCACTGTATTGACTAGCATGGCGCGAATGCGCTGCAGCGTGGAGGGAGGGGATGTAGGCATTATTTTCCTGGTTTGCATGACGTTTTTGCGGTGAATGCAACGTTATCCATGAAATGCGTTTCCCCTCTTTGTAGAGCGGGGGTAGTGAGTCTTGTTGATGTTTTTTGCGCTATCCTTGCCAAAAAACGATGGCTGCTGATTTATTACGGCCATCGCCTGATTGTTCCGGTACTTAAATTTGCCACATTACAGTCCAAAGCGCGAATGTTCAAAGCGGGGATCCGGACCATTTTCTAGTTTGGCTACAATACCAGACTGATCGAAGTACACCGTCATCAATGAATTCCAGACACCGCTTTCCTTGAAACCATAATTCCAGCCCTCTAGCTTGACGCGATTATAAAAAATGGTATCGATCGGATGGCCAACAGTGCGCAAAACGTCGTTTTTGGTCGATTGGCCAACTTTAATAGTCGCAAATTTGGCCAATGTTAATACTTGCTCGTAAGAAATTAGATTCCCGTCAGCACCGATATGAGCCATGTAGGTTTGCTGTCCGAAAGCGCCACGGCCGTATTCAAGGAGCCGTTCGTTACCGTTTTGATAGGTGGCGTCAGGTTTGCCTAGGCGGCTAAGGACTTGCGGCTCCGGTTCGCCGGGGGTGACAGGTATTGCACAACCAGCAACGCTGATCAATAGACCGATAGCGGCGGCGAGAGTGAGTTTTTTCATGATTGCTCCAATTTGAGAGTTCTCCTGTGGTGATAAATGACCGTCGTCGCGCAATAACGCGTACTGAATCCGGTCTGACACAGTGTTTTAATCCATTTAAATAGTAGCTCTATAATAATGCTTGTCCGATATCGTCGTGCAGACCTGCCCCGAACGCTAAGTATTTGAACCAATGGGCTTTTTGCTATATACTTCGCCTCTGGTCAATTTAGGCCAGTTTTATTTTATGTTCACGGTATATGGGGTTTTGCCACTCTGTACATCGCTTGTGAAAAGGTAAGTACTATGACTATCGAAAAAACAGCTAAGGCCGCCATTGTCGCTGACAATGCTCGCGCCCAAAATGATACTGGTTCGCCAGAAGTGCAAGTCGCTTTGTTGACAGCACGTATCAACGACCTTAACGGTCACTTCAAGGCACACGCTAAGGATCACCATTCCCGTCGCGGTTTGATTATGATGGTTAACCGTCGTAAAAGCCTGTTGTCTTATCTGAAAAGTAAAGACCTGAACCGTTATCGCTCGCTGATCGAAAAACTCGGTTTGCGTAAATAATAGGCTTGTCATCGATTTTCAACATTTTGTTTCGATATTTCGTGACGACGTTGTTGGTCGATCGATAAGTGAAATGCCTGCGTCAGTTTCTGATGCGGGCATTTTTGCTTTTGGCGAATAGACTTTTCTGCATAAGTTCGATTGTAAGAAACGCATCGCATGCATTCGTTAGTTGTTTTTGTAAGGAGACGCGAAGTCACTCGCAGTAAGAAGTGATGCAACCGTCTGTGGTGAGGTGGACGACAGCGCCTGAAAATCTGTCGGCTAATTAGAAAGGAAATACCGTGTTTAATAAAGTTACCAAGACTTTCCAGTATGGCCAGCATCAAGTGACGCTGGAAACTGGCGAAATCGCTCGCCAAGCTTCCGGCGCAGTATTGGTGTCGATTGAAGATACCGTTGTACTGGCTACCGTGGTTGCACGTAAAGATGCCAAACCGGGTCAAGATTTTTTCCCGTTGACCGTTGATTATGTTGAGAAGACTTACGCTGCTGGTCGTATCCCAGGCGGTTTCTTCAAGCGCGAAGGCCGTCCTTCGGAAAAAGAAACACTGACATCGCGTCTGATTGATCGTCCGATCCGTCCGTTGTTCCCAGAAGGTTACATGAACGAAGTACAAGTGATTATTCACGTACTGTCGGTCAATCCTGAAATCGATCCGGATATCGCCGCGATGATCGGTGCATCCGCGGCGCTGTCAGTTTCTGGCGTGCCGTTCTCCGGTCCGGTCGGTGCTGCACGCGTCGGGTATATCGACGGTCAATACGTCCTGAACCCAACCACTACGCAACTGAAAACATCGAAGCTGGATCTGGTTGTTGCCGGTACAGAAGCGGCAGTGCTGATGGTTGAGTCCGAAGCACAGCAATTGTCGGAAGAAGTTATGTTGGGCGCTGTTGTTTACGGCCACGATCAAATGAAAGCAGTTATCAATGCTATTCATGATTTGGTCCGCGACGGTGGCAAGCCAGAAATTCAATGGAGCCCAGCGCCGAAGAACGATGCATTGATTGCACGCGTTGCCCATTTCGCTGAAGCCAAATTGCGCGATGCGTACCAAACTAAAGACAAGCAAGCGCGCACTGTTAAGCTGAAAGATGCGACTAACGAAGTTTTGGCTGCGTTAGCTGCTGAAGCCAGCTCGATCAATGCGCCTGCACCGGACAGCTCGGAAGTCGGTAACATCATATTTGATCTGGAAGCCAAGATCGTTCGTTCGCAGATTCTGGATGGCGAGCCGCGTATCGATGGTCGTGATACACGCACTGTGCGTCCAATCACGATTCGTACTGGCGTTCTGCCGCGCACGCACGGTTCAGCATTGTTCACCCGCGGTGAAACGCAGGCTTTGGTCATTGCTACTCTGGGCACCGCCCGTGACGAGCAAAAGATCGATGCGTTGATGGGTGAATACTCGGATCGTTTCATGCTGCATTACAACATGCCTCCGTTTGCTACCGGCGAAACTGGCCGTGTTGGTACACCTAAGCGTCGCGAAATCGGTCATGGTCGTCTGGCTAAGCGTGCGTTGTTGGCAGCACTGCCAGCACCGGAAGATTTTAGCTATTCAGTGCGTCTGGTATCTGAAATCACCGAGTCAAACGGTTCATCATCGATGGCCTCAGTATGCGGCGGATGTCTGGCATTGATGGACGCCGGTGTGCCTATGCAAGGTCACGTTGCCGGTATCGCAATGGGCTTGATCAAAGACGGCGGCAAATTCGCTGTTTTGACAGACATTCTGGGTGACGAAGATCATCTGGGCGACATGGACTTTAAGGTTGCCGGTACTGCAAACGGTATCACTGCTTTGCAAATGGATATCAAAATCCAGGGCATCACCAAGGAAATCATGCAAGTCGCTTTGGCACAAGCTAAAGTTGGCCGTATCCATATTCTTGGCGAGATGGAAAAAGCAGTTCCTAGCGGGACTAAATCAGAATTGTCAGACTTCGCACCACGTCTGATTACCGTCAAGATCAATCCGGAAAAAATCCGTGACGTGATCGGTAAGGGCGGCGCGGTCATTCGTGCGCTGACAGAAGAAACAGGTACGCAAATCGACATCAGCGATGAAGGTGTTGTTACCATCGCTTCAGTTGATGCCGCTGCCGGTCAGGAAGCAAAACGCCGTATCGAAGAACTGACTGCTTCGGTTGAAGTTGGCAAGATCTACGAAGGTACAGTATTGAAGTTGCTGGACTTCGGCGCGATTGTTCAAGTTCTGCCAGGTAAAGACGGCTTGTTGCACATCAGCCAGATCGCCAATGAGCGCGTTAATGCGGTCGCTGACTATCTGAAAGAAGGCCAGCAAGTTCGCGTCAAGGTTCTGGAAACAGATGACCGTGGCCGTCTGAAATTGTCGATGAAGGCTGCACAAGAAGCTGAAGCAGCACCAGCAGCACCTGCCGCACAATAAGCTGTATTCATTCAGCTGACCTTAAAACCGCCCGTGATGCAATCTGCATCACGGGCGGTTTTTTATTGGGTGACATATTTGCATCAATATCCATCGCAATTTGTGCGTACGATAAATCACTGAGAATTACGGTGAAACTGGCGTAGTTCAAGCAGTTCTTATCGATAGAAATATGCCGCCAATATAAAAACCCCCGCGAAGGCTATGCCTTGGCGGGGGTTTTATAGTTCCGTACGATGTGCTTTGCTGAGCTATGTCAGAAAACTTTTGTCATCAACTGTATTACATCAATCAAACACTGGCGATTCAACACCCAAGATTTTATGCAGCTTAGGTGAAGTCGTGGTGTATTGCATGTGAATCTTCTTGTCAGGGAAAATGTACGGGGCTGCGCCAAATGCAGCCAATGCAGCTTCGTGGAAACCGGACAGAATCAGTTTCTTTTTGCCTGGGTAAGTATTGATGTCACCCACCGCAAAAATGCCGGGAATGTTGGTCTCAAACTTCTCTGTATCGACGACTTTCAACTGCTTGCGTTCGATATCCAGACTCCACTCAGCGATAGGGCCGAGTTTTGGTGACAGGCCAAAGAATACCAATAGCGTGTCTAGCGGCAGACGGCGGGTAACACCATCAGGGCCAGTAACTTTGATTTCTGCCAGTTTGCCGTCTTTGACTTCATGACCTGTGACCTGACCGACCAAGAATTGCATTTCGTATTCTTCGCACAGCTGCTTCATTTTTGCAACCGAGGCAGGCGCTGCGCGGAAGTCTTCGCGACGATGCAGCAGTACGACTGATTCCGCTTTGCCGACCAGATTCAAGGCCCAATCCAGTGCCGAATCGCCGCCGCCGCAAATGACTAAATTTTTGCCATGAAATTGCAGTGGGTCTTTGACGCGGTAGAACAATTGGGAATCGTTGAACTGATCGATGCCATCAATTTTGATCGTGCGCGGCTGGAACGAACCTACGCCAGCAGCGATAAAGATGGTTTTAGTGATAAACCGCGTACCGACAGATGTTTCCACATTGAAGCGGTTATCTTCGCGTCGCTCGACCACGGTGACTTCCTGGCTTAGATGGAAAGTCGGATCAAATGGCGCGATCTGCTTTAACAAATTGTCGGTCAGTTCCTGGCCGGTGCAGACTGGCACCGCAGGGATATCGTAAATTGGCTTGTCTGGGTAGAGTTCGACGCACTGGCCGCCAACTACCGGAAGGGAGTCGATAACGTGCGCTTTGATCTCAAGCAGACCAAGTTCGAATACCTGAAACAGACCAACCGGACCGGCGCCGATGATGACGGCATCCGCCTCTATCGGTGCGTTGCCTGCGTTGTTGATAACGGGTAGGGTAGATGCATCTATCTTGGTGCTGGTTTCCATACGACTATCTGCTTCCTGTTTGGGTTGGGTCCCCCAATACATTGCTGTTTTACAGTAACGATTGGCATTCTAAGATTAGTGGTGCTAGCGTTGTCAGGCTGATTTTTGACGATTTTGCCGCCGTCGCCTATCAAAGCTTCGGGCTACAAACTGCTGTGGAAAACGCTATGTTTGGCACAGGCAGTTTCGGTCAAAAATGTGGCAAAACGCGTATTCTTGCGGCCGTCGGCTAGTAGTCTGCCAGTCTCTAGCGCTGCAGAAGATGCAATTTCTCGGTTACGTCTTTAAAATCGTCAGCTTCTGGCAACGGTGGAATAGTCTTGGTAATCGATGGCCAGAAGCGCGACAGATCTTCATTCAGTTTGATGAATTGCTGTTGATCTGCAGGTACGTCTTCTTCGGCGTAAATCGCATTAACCGGACATTCAGCGACGCAAACGGCGCAATCAATGCACTCATCCGGGTCGATTGATAGAAAATTGGGGCCTTGGCGGAAGCAATCAACCGGGCAAACATCCACGCAATCGGTATAGCGACAGCTGATGCAAGATTCGGTTACAACGTGGGTCATAACAACAGTCCTATCTGTAAGTATTACTTGAAGCGGTCGCGCGCGGTGTTGACGCTGCCGGGATTTTGCCGGACTTCAGCAAAGCATCTCAGCAAATCGTTTGAATAAAATCTCGACACGCTCGTAGTTGCAAAGCACTGTATTTTAAGGTAATTCGCTGCTTCCTACAAACAGCGGTTATATAGAATTCATATAAGCAAATTCAGAATGTGGTTTTAGTCGCTAAAGTCGGGTTTTTTGTGTAATTCCCATGTTCTCAGAAATTTCGAAAATGTGTTTTGTTGTTGGTTTTTCTGTCGATTTGGCTGTTTTTGCCTTTAATGACAATGTTGAAGCCGGTTGCGCAGGCTAATTAAATTGGCTAGTGTGTCAACTTTCACCTCAAACCACTCTAATAAAGAACGGCGGCAGCGCAATCATGGCATCCCACTCGGAAGGTTCTACCAAGGCGATTTTTTATGCCCTTGGCGCAAATGGCGGTATTGCCCTGGCTAAATTTGTTGCTGCGGCATTTACCGGCTCTGGTGCGATGCTGGCAGAAGCGATTCATTCGCTGGCCGATTGCACTAATCAGGTTTTTTTGCTGATTGGACTAAAAGAGGCCACTACCCCCGCGAACGACACGCATCCGATGGGCTATGCCCGGGTGGTATATTTTTGGGCAATGATGGTCGCAATATTGTTGTTTTTCGTCGGCGGCGCTTTTTCGGTGATGGAGGGGATTAAGCATTTACGCAATCCGGAGCCGATCAATAATCCTTGGGTGGCGATTGGGGTTTTAGGGATTTCGGTCGTATTGGAGGCGTTTTCGTTGCGCGGCGCGATGATTGAAATCCGCAAGATCGCGCATGGCAAGTCGTTTTTCAGATGGTTTCGTGAAACGCGTCAATCCGAGCTGATGGTTGTAGCGGGCGAAGACATTGCCGCGCTGGCCGGTTTGGCGCTGGCGTTTGTGGCAGTAGTACTGACGGTCATTACCGGCAATCCGCTATGGGACGCCTGCGGTTCGATAGCGGTTGGTGTTTTACTGATGGTGGTAGCGGTTGTCGTGATGCGTGAGGTCAAGGCCATGGTCACGGGTGAATCAGCCGCCCCAGAGCTGCACGCCGCGATCAAGGCGCATATTGAGGCCAGCCCGGAAATCGATCACGTAATGAATTTGATTTCGCTGCAATGGGGGCATCAGGTGATGATTGCAGTGCAGGCGGAAATGCGGCCGCAACCTTCCGCTGTGGCGATGGTCGATGCTATTAATCAGATTGAGGCCAGCATTCAGTCGCGCTGGCCGCAGATTTATTGGTGTTTTTTTGAGCCAGACCGTAAGAAGCCGCCCAGTGTGGCGACTGAGACCGAACTATCAAGTTATCCATAAAATCGTCGAAAACGGCGCGCTTTAGCGGTATAACGTAGTTGCACGTTCATCCTAGGCTGCAAAAGATTCGCCCGATACTTTGATGACTCCACTCGCCTTAATAAATCCTTAAACAATGATCATTCGCTCTCTTCTTGATACCGATCTCTATAAATTCACCATGATGCAGGTCGTGCTGCATCATTTCCCCGCAGCGCAAGTGGAGTATCGCTATAAGTGTCGCAATAAGGGAATCGATCTGACGCCTTACGTTGATGAAATTCGCGATGAAATTGCCGGGTTGTGCCGCTTGCGGTTTCAAGATGACGAGCTAACTTATTTACGTAGTTTACGGTTCATCAAAAGCGATTTTGTCGATTTTTTAAGCCTGTTTCATCTCCAGCAAAAATACATCACCGTGCAGCCATCTGCGGAAAATAACGGTGAAATAGATATATCCGTGCGCGGCCCCTGGCTGCATACGATTCTGTTTGAAGTACCGGTGTTGGCGATTGTGAACGAAGTATATTTTCGGGCTACGCAAAAGACACCGAATTTTGCGGAAGGGCGTCAGCGACTATACAAAAAAATGTCGCTGATTCGAGATGATCCGGCGATGGCCGGTTGTAAGGTTGCTGATTACGGTACGCGACGCCGTTTTTCCAGAGCCTGGCATCAAGAAGTTGTGCTGACCATGCAACGTGATTTTGCCGACCATCTGGCAGGCACATCCAACGTTTATTTCGCCATGACCTTAGGAATGACGCCATTGGGAACGATGGCGCACGAATATTTACAGGCGTGTCAGGCGCTTGGTCCTCGCCTGCGCGATTCGCAAATTTACGCGTTTGAAATGTGGGCCAAAGAATATCGCGGCGATCTCGGTATCGCCTTGTCGGACGTGTATGGAATGGCCGCTTTTTTGCGTGATTTCGATATGTATTTTTGCAAATTGTTTGATGGTGCGCGTCATGATTCTGGTGATCCGTTTGATTGGGGTGAGCAAATGATTCAACAGTTTCAGGAGAATCGGGTTGATCCTGCGACCAAGACGCTGGTATTTTCTGACAGCCTGGATTTTGGCAAAGTGACGGCTTTATATTCGCGTTTCAAAGATCGCGCCCGTGTCGCTTTCGGTGTGGGTACAAATTTGACGAATGATCTGGGCTATATACCCTTGCAAATCGTGATGAAGATGGTGCGCTGCAATGGTCAGCCGGTGGCGAAACTCTCGGATACGCCATCCAAAAATATGTGTGACGACGAGGCCTACGTAAATTATCTGCAACAAGTATTTGAAATTACCCCAGTGCCTTAAATCCCTTCGTAGTTTTCTCGCATCCTTTTTGTTGCAGCGTGCGCGTCTTTTGAAGTTTGCGCGGTCTCGATCGATTTGTTTCAGCGCGGGCTTGTCACGTCGAAAGGGATCGTCACGCACGATTTCCCGCTGGATGATTGGGAGCAAGCATTCGCGCTTGCCAATTCACTAGATTCGATCAAAGTATTGCTTAAACCAACTGCCGTCTGAGGGTAAGCATGGATTACGTTATTGGTGTCGACATCGGCACGCAAAGTACTAAGGCATTGCTGGTGAATACTAGTGGCACAATCGTGGCCCAGCATGCCAGAAGTTATCTGGTCGATACGCCGAAGCCGCTTTGGGCCGAACAATGGCCATCGGTTTGGTTCGACGCGGTCATCGAATGCATCCAGCAAGTGGTGCAAAAAAGTGGCCTGGCATCCGAGCAGATTAAGGCCGTGTGTGTCAGCAGCCTCTACGGCGGCGCGGGGATTCCTGTCGATGTGCAGATGAAGCCGCTGCATCCTTGCTTGATCTGGATGGATCGCCGGGCGAATGACGAAGTGAACTGGGTCAAGCAAACGGTGGAGTTGGAACGCTTGTTTGATATCACAGGCAATTCGGTCGATAGCTATTACGGCTTCACTAAAATGCTGTGGATCAAGCGCAATCGGCCCGATGTTTGGCAGCGGACCCACTTATTTCTGCCGCCGAATGCGTATGTAAATTACTTGCTATGCGGCGAAGTGGCGGTTGACCACAGTTCAGCGGGCAACATTGGCGGCGTATATGACGTGCGCCAACGTAGCTGGTCCGAAGAAATGCTGGAAAAGCTTGAAATACCCGTGGATATGATGCCCGCGCGTCTGGTCGCATCAAATGACGTGGTAGGAGGACTTCTTCCACAGCAAGCAACGCTTCTGGGACTTCTCGCCGGAACGCCAATTGTGGCTGGCGGGGTGGACGCTGCTGTGGCGACCTTTGCCGCTGGTGTGACGCATGCAGGCAATCATGTTGCCATGATCGGTACTAGCATGTGCTGGGGCTATATTAATCAACAAGTCGATGCGCGCCACGGTTTGATTAGCATGCCGCATGTGCATAATAGCCAAAAAGATCTCTACATCTTTGGCGGTGCTATAACTGCCGGTGCTTCGGTAAGTTGGTTTCTTGAGGGGTTTTGTCAAGCCGAAATCGCGGCGGCGAAGCAGGTCGAACACGGCGATGCATATCAAATCTTAGAAGAAAAAAGCGAAAAAATTCCAACTGGATCGGACGGGGTGATGTTTCTTCCCTACTTGATGGGGGAACGCAGTCCCATCTGGGATGCCAAGGCCAGCGGCGCTTTCGTCGGCCTGAGCCTATTCCACACGCGAGCGCACCTCTATCGGGCGGTATTGGAGGGTGTCAGTTTTGCCCTTAAACATAATATTGAGGCGGGTGCAAAAGGCGCACAGTCACTCGATAATAAGCTGATCGTCGTCGGCGGCGCAGCGCATTCTGACTTATGGATGCAAATCATTGCCGATGTGACCGGCTATCCCGTCTATACCATTGAAGAAAACGTCGAAGCGGCGTTGGGTGCTGCGCTGCTTGCCGCCGTCGGGATTGGATTGGTTGATGACAAAACAGCTGAAAAAGGCTGGGTAACGTTGGTAGCCCGGACTGTGCCAGACCCCGCTGCGAGTGCCGTCTATAGCCACCTATTTGCGCTTTATCGTGATCTTTATCCAGCACTGAAACCGATCATGCATCGGCTTCAGAGCGGATATGCTGCTACTACTTAAAGTGTAATTAGGTGCAATTAGGTGCAATCATTAGTAATACTCTGAGCGCCAGCAAGGTAGTTTTTCTGCCCAAATGCTGGTCGCTGCTAGCGTTTCATTGAAAATCGATGTCTCCGGCTTCGGTCTCTGATACAGTAAATCAGTTGATCTAAAGCAATATTTATTTGATCACTATTTTTAAAGCAATTTAATCCCGCTTAAAATAGTGCACTTTTCTCTGATTCGAAAGATGCAATTGCTTAAAAAGATCCTCCTCACGCTTGCCCTTTTTCTCCCCATTGCCGCGTATGCCGCAGATCTTGACGGCGCTCAATTGTCCGTATGGTGGGGAATTCCATTCATGGGTTTGCTGGTGTCAATAGCAGTAGGACCTTTGTTGATACCCGGATTTTGGCATCATCATTTCGGTAAAATCGCGCTAGGCTGGTCCATCGCGTTTTTGATTCCATGCGCGATCTGGTTTGGTGTGCCGACGGCCGCTGCGGGGGTAGTGCACGCTTTTATGGCCGAATATTTCCCTTTTATTATTTTGCTCACGGCCTTATTCGTAGTCGCTGGCGGCATCTGTTTACGCGGCAATTTGCATGGCACGCCCGCGCTCAATACCGGCTTATTGGCACTGGGCACGGTGCTGGCGAGTTTAATGGGCACCACTGGCGCTTCCATGCTGCTGATTCGGCCGTTGATTCGCGCCAACGATAATCGCAAACACGCGGTGCACATTATTGTATTTTTTATTTTTCTAGTTGCGAACGCGGGCGGTGCATTAACGCCATTAGGTGATCCACCGTTGTTTCTGGGATTTCTGAAGGGCGTCGATTTTTCGTGGACATTTAAAAATATCTTCTTCGAGACGATATTTATGTGGATCGCATTACTGGTGATTTTTTATTTTCTGGATCGGTATTACTACCATCGTCGCGAAGAGCATTTGCCAGTGGCGCAAGATCCTACGCCCGACAACATCAAGCTAAGCCTCGAAGGGAAATTTAATTTCATCCTACTTGGCATCGTTATTGCGCTGGTGTTAATGAGCGGTCTATGGAAATCCGGGATTACTTATAATATTTACGGTACGCCGGTCGAATTACAAAACCTGCTGCGCGATGGTCTGCTGCTGGTTGTTATCGTAGTTTCATTGTGGCTGACGCCGAAAGTCGCTCGGGAAGGTAATAATTTTACCTGGGAGCCGATGCTAGAGGTCGGCAAATTGTTTGCCGCTATTTTCATCACAATTGCTCCTGTCATCGCCATGCTCAAGGTTGGTGTGCATGGCCCATTCGGGGCAATCGTTGAAGCGGTGACGGGTGCCGATGGGCAGCCGAATAATATGATGTACTTTTGGGTGACCGGGATATTGTCATCGTTCCTCGATAATGCGCCAACTTATCTGGTGTTCTTCAATACCGCTTCTGGCGATGCGGTGGAATTGATGGGCAAACTTGGCGCAACGCTGGCGGCGATTTCTTGCGGCGCAGTGTTTATGGGGGCTAACAGTTATATCGGCAATGCACCTAATCTGATGGTCAAGGCGATTGCTGAAGAACGTGGCATTCGTATGCCGTCTTTCTTTGGTTATATGGCGTGGGCATGTGTGGTATTGCTGCCATTATTCGCTATCATGAGCTTTATTTTCTTCCGCGCATAAACGCATACATTAAGGGCATTGGTTACTGTGAACACATCGAATAGCGTAAATAAGCCCAAAATTTTAGTAGCCCGGGCCATTTTCCCAGAAGTGATTAGCTTGCTGGAGCAACATTTTGACGTTGAGTCGAATCAGGCTGACCATATTTTCAGCGCCGCTGAATTGCTTCAGAAGTTGCAGGATAAAGATGGCGTCATTGCCACTTCCAGCGAGGCTATTCCAGCGGCTTTGCTGCAAGCTTGCCCGCGCCTGAAAGCAGTATGCAATCAGGCGGTCGGCTACAACAATATTGACGTTGCAGCGGCTACTAAAGCAGGCATTATGGTCACTAATACACCAGATGTTCTGAATGAAACCACCGCCGATTTCGGTTGGGCTTTGTTAATGGCGACAGCGCGTCGGATTACCGAGTCGGAACACTGGTTACGTGCTGGTCATTGGAAGCAATGGCGTTTCGATAGTTTCCTCGGTGCCGATGTACATGGTGCGACGCTCGGTGTGATTGGTATGGGACGGATTGGGCAAGCGATAGCGCGCCGCTCCATCGGCTTTGATATGCAGGTTATTTATCATAACCGTTCGCGTCTGGCACCAGACCTGGAAGCGCGTGCGAATAATGCGCGCTTTGTCAGCAAAGAAGAATTATTACGTCAGGCCGATCATGTGGTGTTGGTCTTGCCATACTCCAAAGAATCGCACCACACCATCGCCGCGCAGGAGTTGGCAATGATGAAGCCGAGCGCCACTCTAGTGAATCTGGCGCGGGGCGGGATTGTGGACGATGTGGCGCTGATTGCCGCTTTACGCGATCGTAAAATCGCGGCTGCCGGGCTGGATGTTTTTGAGAATGAGCCTGCTTTACATCCTGATTTTCTGGCGTTGTCTAACGTGGTGCTGACGCCCCATATCGCCAGCGCGTCGGAACCTACGCGTCGCGCAATGGCCGCCTGTGCTGCGAATAATTTATTGGCAGCGTTATTGCCGGGAAAAGACGGTGAATTGCCCCCAAATCTGCTCAATCCAGAGGTTAAGGGCTAAGTTTAGGCATGATTTAAGATTTGAAATCATCGTTTTGAACGCCAATATTTGGCGATAGCAATGCGATGGTAGAGGTAAAAAAGAAGGCCGGGGCACTAATTAGTGCCTCGGCCTTCTTTTATTGCCTACGCAGATATATCTGACGACCGAAGGTTTTAGTCCTTCAGGTCGTTGATGAAATCAATATATTGCTGTTTCGCAACATCTTGAGAAGTGCCTTTCAGTGCATTCCAGGCATCCCATTTGGCGCGAGCAACAAAATCGGTCATTCCCGGACGCTCACCGGTGGCGTCACCCAAACTACCTTGTTTGTAGACCGCGTACATTTTCAGCAGCGTCATATTGTCAGGGCGTTCGGTAAGATTTTTGGAGTCGGCCAACGCTTGGTCGAATTCAGTTTGCAGGGTCATAGGTTCTTTCCGGGGAAAAATAGGCAGCAGCGTGATCAGTCAGAGTCGCAGCGTAAATGGCGGTAATTACTTGCTTAATCGACACTATTAAGGTTGGTGGTATCAATCAACAACCGCGCCGACCACCGCACCGCCAGCTTTGACGGTGCCGCTAACAACGGTCGTCGCTACACTGACTGCAGCAGATCCCACCGCGACCGTTGCACCAACGGCGGTGGTGGCGACACTGACCACGGTACAACCGCCCAGCGCAAACAGGCCGATTACCAGAAAGGCGACGACCGCAAAACGTGATTGCGTTGGGTGAAAAAGGTTGGATAACATGATCAATGTATGGTCAATAGCGAGATTGCTTATTTGCGAGACTTAAACGCCTAGCAGTTCAACTTCAAAAATCAATGTTGCATTTGGTGGAATTACACCGCCTGCACCGCGTGCGCCGTAGCCGATTGCCGCTGGAATGACCAGCTTGCGAACGCCGCCGATTTTCATGCCTTGCACGCCTTCGTCCCAACCTTTAATGACATGACCTGCGCCCAGTGGGAACTCAAATGGATCGCCGCGGTCTTTGCTGGAGTCAAATTTCGTACCTGCGCTGCCGTCAGGTTTTTGCAGCCAGCCTGTGTAATGAACGCTAACATTGTCACCGGCTTTGGCTTCTGCGCCTGTGCCGACAGTGGTATCTTCATATTGCAGGCCCGAAACGGTAGTGATCGACATTACATTCCTTTGTGTGTGGTTGATATGGATGGCAGTGTAAACCAAAAACAACCTAAAAACAGCGGGTGGGCATGGAAGCATTCCTCCAGCAAAGGGTTTGTTTTGTAACAGTTTTTTGTAACAGCTTATAAACGCTATTTAAAGCAAAGGTCGCCGCATCGGTGCGACATGCGCGGTAAAATATCCTTTTCGTTCCTCTGAATGTTGCTATGACCGCTTTTGCTCGTCGTTCCATCGTTGCCGCTTGCGGTTTATTGACTGTCCTGATTGCATTGCCTGTATTTGCGGCCACGCCAAATGTGGCGCAGACGCCTGCGCCGGTTGCCGCGGCACCGAATGTTGTCGTGGTTCTCAATTCGCGCGATGCCACCATCACATTGCTGGATCAGAATACTTATAAGGAACTCAGCTCGTTCCCGGTCGGGAAAGAGCCGCATCATCTAATGCCAACGCCGGATAACAAGTCGCTGATCGTCGCAGCTGCAACCGGCAATGAATTATATTTTCTGGATCCGAAGACCGGCAAAATCCAGAGTCAGGTCAAAGATATTGCCGATCCGTATCAAATTGGCTTCTCGCCTAATCAAAAATGGTTTATTTCGAATGGCCTGCGTCTGGATCGGATTGATATTTACGGTTATGACGGCAAAAATCTGAAGCTTGCGAAGCGCTTGCCATTGCCAAAAATGCCTAGCCATATGACTTTTAGTGCGGATAGTTCGCTGGCATTCATTACCTTGCAAGGCACCGATGAAATCGCAGCCGTCGATTTGGCGACGCAAACTGTCAAATGGACCATGCCGATTGGCAAGCAACCGGCAGGCATTTATATGACGCCGGATAACAAGTATTTACTGGTCGGGGTCATGGGCAGTGATTATGTTGCCGTGGTTGATTGGCGCACGCAAAAAATCGTCAAGAAAATCAAAACCGGCGATGGCGCGCATAATTTCCGTCCGTTAGGTGATAAACGCCACGTTTTTGTTTCTAATCGGGTGGCCGGAACGATCAATATTCTTGACTTAAACACGCTTGAGAATATCGGTGTGATCAATGTGCCGGGCGGCCCTGACTGCATGGAAGTCACCGCAGATGGCAAAACCATGTGGGTGACGCAGCGTTGGGTAAAACAGGTATCGGTAGTAGATATTGCTAGCCGCAAAGTGATTAAAACGATACCGGTCGGGCGATCACCGCACGGCATTTATTTTACGAACCGGGCTTCTGAATTGTGATGAACCGTTATTCTTCGCTCACATCGCGCTGGCTGTTAATGGCGGCGGTTGCGGCGACAAGTTGTGCAGCAGTGGCGCAGGCACAGGCACAGGCAGCTACAGCCGCTGTGCCTGCTGCGTGTAAAGGAACGCTGTATCTGACCTTTGATACGGGCAGCCAATCGCAGGCTGAATTTATTGCGCAGACATTGCGTCGTCATCACATCAAAGCCACTTTTTTTATGGCGAATGAAAAAACCATTAATGGCGATTATTCCCTCGATCCATCGTGGGCACCGTTCTGGAAATCGTTGGTGGCGGATGGACATGCATTTGGAAGCCATACCTTTGATCATGTGTATGCAAAGCGTGATCTGGCCGACGGAAAAATTGAAATGAAACCGCAATTTGGCGCTAATGGCGGCAAATTATTGGCGTGGACGCCGCAACAATATTGCGATGAAATCAATCGTGTCGAGCAACGTTTTCATACGCTGACCGGCGCGCATCTTGACCCTTTCTGGCGTGCGCCAGGCGGCCATCTGACGCCGCATACTCTGGCAGCAGGTCAGGCTTGCGGCTATGCGCATGTGGCATGGGCTGACGCTGGATTTTCTGGGGATGAGCTTCCCAGTGATAAATGGCCGAACCAGATGTTGTTGAAGCGTGAATTGGCGAATGTCAGGGATGGCGATATTTTGATAGCGCATCTTGGCATTTGGTCGCGCAAAGACCCATGGGCACCAGCGGTGCTCGAGCCGTTAATCAGCGGACTGGAGAAAAAAGGATTTTGTTTTGCCACGCTAAGAGAACATCCAGCCTATAAAGCCGCTGCCGAAAAGGCAAAAGGTAAAAGTCCCGGCCCGTTTGACCTCGTCTCCACTGGTAGAAAGCAGCCGACATCATGATCGATGGTCTGATTAATGTGTTTTCTGTTGTACAAGCCTGGTTATTTCAGGCAGTGGTGCAGCCGTTGATGTTTCATATCGGGCTGAGTGCCTATATTGAAGATGCTTTCGATGGTGTGGAATGGTTTCTGATCGGGATATGTGAACTGACCGTGCTATTCATCATTTTGCGGCCTTTAGAAGCGATGATTCCGGTGCATGCCTTTACCGATCGCCGCGCTCGCTGGACGGATTTCTTATATACCGTGATTCAGCGTCTTGGCGCATTTTCTATCTTAATATTTTTTCTGATTGATCCCGTGGTCGCAGAGGTAACCGAATGGTTTCATCTGGAGGGCGTCCATCCTTTTAATTTAGAGAACTTATGGCCCGGCGTGACGGACCGGCCATTAATTACTTTCCTTGTGTATCTGGTAGTACTTGATTTTTGCGATTATTGGTATCACCGCGCCCAGCATGGTTTTGGCTGGTTGTGGGGCTTGCATAGTTTGCATCATAGCCAGCAGAACATGAACCTCTGGACCGATGATCGCAATCATTTGCTGGACGAATTAATTCGCGATATTTTCATGGCCCTGATCGCTATCGCGATTGGTGTCGAGCCTTCACAGTACGTGTTGCTGGTTGCCGCATCGCGCATGTTGCAAAGTTTGCAGCATGCCAATGTCCGCATTCATTTCGGCAAAATAGGCGATGCGCTAGTGGTGTCGCCACGCTTTCATCGCTGGCATCATGCGGTGGGGATTGGTCACGAAAGCAAGGGTAAAGGGTCATTAGGCGGTCACAACTATGGTGTCTTATTCTCCTTCTGGGATGTGCTGTTCAGAACGGCTTTTTTTGGACAAACCTTCGAGCACACTGGTATCCGCGATCAGTTACCAGCGCCGGATGGTAAAGCCCGCAACTATGGACGTGGCTTTTGGGAGCAGCAATGGTTGGGCTTGAAGCGCATGGTTGAATTTGCCAGAAAGAGTCGCCGCTGATGCGTCCTGTCATCGTCGCATTTGGCCGGGCTTTGTTATCGCAGCTGCATTTTCGGATGCTATTGCTGACTTTTTTGCCGTTTCTGGTATCGGTAGTGATTTGGGGCCTGGGATTGTGGTTAGGATTGCAGCCCTTGGTTGATTGGTTGCAAAGTTATTTGGTCGGCAGCAGCGGGATGGAAGTGGCGGGCGGCGCGCTCAGTTGGCTAGGTTTAGGGGCATTAAAAGCGGTGATTGTGCCGTGGGTAGCGCTCTGGCTATTGTTGCCGTTGATGATTCTGACGGCGCTGGTATTTGTCGGGATATTCGCCTTACCGGTGGCGGCGCGTCATGTCGGCGGTCGTCATTACGCCGCGTTGGAGCAGCGTAAAGGTGGAACCCTATTCGGCAGTATCTGTATTTCGGCTTCGACGTTTTTATTATTCTGTATTTTGTGGTTGGTAACGTTGCCTTTATGGTTAATCCCGCCATTGGCTTTCGTTATTCCCGCGTTATTGTGGGGCTGGCTGACCTATCGTGTGATTGCTTACGACGCACTTTCAGCCTATGCCGATAAAGATGAGCTGAAGGCTATCCTGAAGATTCATCGTTGGCCGCTGCTGGTGATCGGTATTTTTGCCGGGGCAATGGGCGCCGCGCCGACTTTGCTGTGGTTAGGAGGGGCGCTGTGGTTAATCGTGCTTCCGTTCATGGCTGCGGGATCAATCTGGCTGTATGTGCTGGTGTTTGTGTTTACCGGTTTATGGTTTGAATACTATTGCCTGGAAGCATTGAGTAAATATCGTGCGGCGCAAGCAGCGGTGGATATTCTGGCCGAACGTGGCGCGAACGGCAGCTCTGCGGGAAGTGTAAAGAATATCGACAGCGCAAGCATCGGCTGAGTTTTCGACCCCGAAAGCAAGCGTTTAATGTATTTTAAGTCCCTCATTTTCAATAATCGTTCTATCTCAAACAGCGCAAAGATCTTCTTATGGCAATCGGACTCATCATTATTGGCGACGAAATTCTCTCTGGCCGACGAATCGATAAGCATTTTCCGAAAGTTCTGGAAATGTTGACAGCACGGGGCCTGACATTGAGTTGGGCAGAGTATCTGGGCGATGACCCTGCCCGCATCATTACAACGCTGAAACGGACTTTTTCCAGCGATGACATCGTATTTTGTACCGGTGGTATCGGTGCAACGCCCGATGATCACACTCGCCAATGTGCTGCGGCTGCCCTCAGCGTACCGTTAGTTTTACATCCCCATGCGCGTGAAAAAATCCGCGAACGGATTGCCGATACCGCGCGGGACGCTGCCATAGAACCTGATTACGATACTGCTGACAACCTGCATCGCCTGAAGATGGGCGAGTTTCCGCAAGGCGCAGAAATTATTCCTAATCCCTTTAATAAAATTCCTGGATTTTCATTCAAAAATCCGGCGGATGGAGCGGTTCAGGCAACGGGATGGCATCATTTTGCCCCTGGCTTTCCTGTAATGGCGTGGCCGATGTTTGAATGGGTATTGGATACTTATCACGCCGATTTATTTCACAAAAATCCGCAGTTGGAGCAGTCGGTGTTGGTTTTCGGATCAATGGAGTCTGCTCTTACGCCCTTGATGGAGGCAATTGAACGTGAGTTCCCATCAGTAAAAGTATTCAGTTTGCCGCACGTTGGCGATGCCCAGACCCAGCGCCATATCGATCTCGGCGTAAAGGGTGAGCCAACTCAGAGCGCGGCGGCATTTATTAAACTGTTAGCCGGTTTGGATGCGTTGCAGGTCGCGTATCGATCGGCCTGATCGGCGGACTGGCGGCTGTTGACATCAGAGACGCAGCAGGCATCCGCTATGCGGCGCAATACGTTACACCTAATTCTTAGCGTATTTGCGCCGCTTCATTTACACTGTCGCCCGGGATTCTTTTAGCTATTTAGCGACATTGTTTAAGCGCTTTTTACAGGCTTTTACTGCCTTCTGACCGCCTCATTAGTTTGGTCCGCTCCTATTTGATTGGTATTTATTATGTTTGGTTTTCTTTTCAAGCGGGCAGATCGCTCTGCCGCTGCAGCACAGTCAGAAGCAGCCCAAAAAGCACGCCAGCAAATTGCACAACGTGTTGCCAGCGTGCAAGTCACAGATACCGCGCGTCAACAAGCCATGGCGAGAGCGGATGCACTTACGGAAGAAGGGGCGGCTGTCAGTTTTATCTTGCAGGCGGACTTTGCTGATGCAAGGCTGCGTGCAGCACAATTGGTGCAAAGTGCTGAGGGATTAGAGCAAGTCCTGAAAGCGATGCGCAATGTTGATCGCCGGGTAGCAAAGTTGATGCAATCCAAACTGGATGTGTTGCGCGTTCAACAACAAACTGCCGCGCAAGCGACGCTTTGTTTGCAGCAAGCGCAACGCTTGCTAAACGAGGCGCAGTTACTACCGAATCAGGTCGCGGACCTTGATCGGGCGTGGAAGTTAATTGCCATGCCGGTTGAGACTCAGCAGCAGGAATTTCAACAACTCAGCGCCGCATTAGCGGGCAGGTTAGCGACGCAAGCGGCATTGCAGCGGTCGGTGCTGGGATTGCTGGCCCATCTGCGTCAGCTAAATACCCAAATAATCAATGATCCACAGGCGTTATCGGCTGACGCGATTGCCGCGCAAACTGCGCAAATCTCAGCGGAAATGCAACAGCATGAAAATAGCGTTGAAGCGATCAGTCTGCCAAAAAATCTGGCAACTGAATTTGTCGCTGCGTTAAAAGTGGTGCACCAGCGTCTCGACGTGTTGCAACAGCATCAACAAGCGCTATTCGCTCGTCAGGCATTATTGACAGAGTGGGAAGCAACGCCAGTAGAAACCTTGAGCCCTGCGGTTTTGCGACGTAGCTGGTCAGCATTGGCTGCTTTGCCTGTCGAGTTAAGCGATGAAACGCTTGAGCAGCGATATGCAAGCTTGCTGCAACAAAGTATTGCTGCGGTTAAGCCAAAAATTTCACAGCAGCCAGCCTCAGCCGAACAAGCACCGTCTACCGATAAAATTGCTACACAGAAACAATTTTTAGCGGCATTGGATGGCTTGGAAGCCGCGCTGGAAGAGGGCGCTTTGCAAGCCGGGATGGACCACGATAAAGCCCTGCGTGCGATGGATTTCAAAGCGTTGAAATTGTCATCGTCAGAAAATACCCGATTGACCCAGGCACGTAGTGAGTTGGGCCGGTTGCAAGGGTGGGCGCGTTGGGGCGGAAATGTCTCTCGCGAAGAATTGATGAAAGCAGCGCAGGAATTGCCGGGGCAAGAACTCGTTGTTACCGAGTTGGCTAAGAAAATCGGTAGCTTGCGCGCACGTTGGAAATCGCTGGATAGCTCTGCCGGGTCTGCGCCCAAAGTATTGTGGGATGGTTTTGATGCCGCTTGTACTACTGCTTATATTCCTGTTGCAGCGCATTTTCAACAGCTTGCTGACGAGCGTCAACGCAATCAGATCAAGGCGCTATTACTGATAGAAGAAATACAGCAGTACGCTGCGGTAGCCTTGGGCGACACAGCCGGGCCGGACTGGAAAGCGATTGCGCAGTTTTGCCAACAAAAGCAGCAAGCCTGGCGCACGATGGGGACCATCAATCGCAGTGATAAAAAATTGTTGGATAAATCCTTCGCCAATGCTACTCAGCAGTTATTAGCACCGTTGATGTTGCAGCAGCAGCGTGAAATCACCCAACGTGAAAAGCTTATTACTGAAGCGGCTGAATTGCCGGTCAATCAACGCGACACGACCGACCGTCTGCGTGAATTGCAGCAACGCTGGCAAGAGCACGCAAAGGCTTTGCCGCTATCGCGTCAGGATGAGCAACAATTATGGCAACGTTTTCGTAGCGCTTGCGACACGATTTTTGCACAACGTAAAGAAGCCGCATCCACCGCTGATACAGAGCGTCGTCAGAATTTGCAGCTAAAAGAAGCGTTGTGCGCCAGTCTTGAGACGGCCACTACGCAAGCTAAAGAGACGTTGCCGGCACTATTGCGGCAGGCGCAGCAGGATTGGAACAAGTCCGGTGCGGTTCCGCGTGCTGTCGAAGCTCAAGTTGAAGCGCGTTACAATGCCGCGGTGGAAAGTTTGCAAGCACGGGTTGAGCAGGCCCGCCAAGACGCTGTGCTGATAGAAGCGCATGCGCTATGCGATAAGCTGGCGCTTTGCCAATTGGTTGAGGTCAGTTTGGGGTTGGAGTCTGACGTTATTGCTAGTGATGCAGATGCCGTGGTTGACGATGCTGATACCGACGGCAATCCCGCGACCTGGAATGCTAACTGGCAAGCGCTTCCAGCATTACCGAACGCATTTGAAAAAGCGATGCGAAATCGGTTCGATACAGCGTTGGATTTGCACAACGTTGGAGATCGTCTGGCAATGACTGCCTATCTAGCGACTCTGGAAAATAGTCGGGAAACGCTATTGCAAGAGTTATTGCGGGCGGAAATTATTGCTGGTGTAGATAGCCCGACTTCCCTGACGCGGGAACGTTTACAAGTGCAAGTCGAGGTGCTGCAAGCTGCGTTGAAAGCAGGTTCAGCCGAAGTGAGCAGCAGTGCGCAACTATTGCGAGTCTGTGGTTTACCAGCTTTGATGGACTACGAGACGCGGGGACGTGCTGAACAACTGATTTTGTCTGTCAAAGGGCGGCCAAACTTATAAGTTGGTAGTTGCAGACACATTGGATTTTTCGTATTTTGTAAACTAAAAAGGGACCCAGTATTCTGGGTCCCTTTTTTATTTCTTCCTCTAGCACTCAACGCCAAATTCTTGAGGCGAGAGTACTATTTAGCGCGACTAATTATTTCTTTGCGCTACGGGTAGTTGATTTTGCAACTTCAGATAATTGCTCGACAGCGTTATTTACATTGCTTTCGATGGCTTCCGCTGCTTGCTTGCTGCTTTTGGTAAATTGCTCGTAACCGGCGTTGGCGTTGCCGATGGCGGCATTGACAAAAGCGATCGCGTTTTCGCTACCTGGTGGCGCGCTTTTTGATACTTGCTCAAATAATTCAAGCGCTTTGCGTTTGGTTTCGGCCAGTTGGGCTTCGGACGTTTTGGCCAATTCAGCTTGGGTTACCGCTGCGATTTTTGCAAAGTGGCGGCTATAAGCAATGGCTTTCTCAGCACTAGGTTGTGCTTGCGCCAGGCTCAATGAGAAAAATTCCTGCGGGTCTTTTGCAGCGAACAGAAGTTGGGTTGAAGCGGTTGAGTCTTCGAAAGTAGCTTTGGCGGCGGTCACATTCAGTTCTACCAATTTTTCTACGCCTTCAAATGCTTTAGCAGTGAAATCAGTAAATAGGGCCAGATTGGCTTCAAAATTGGCTTTAGCAGCGGATGAGAATTGTTCGGCGATAGTAGACATAGCTTCTCCAGAGATTCTGTAAAGTGATATTAGGAACTAGTGGATATTGCAAACACCCATAACTACCGAGTAACGCGTGGCTCTGTACGACTAGGTAATATGCATTGTGCGATGCAATATAATTATTTTAAACTTTTCTTTTCAGCTGTCAAGAGATTTTTTGTGCAATGCAGCAAAATGATTTTAGATAGATGAAATAATCATGTAAGCCGAACAACAGCCGGTGCAAGGTGAAATCTTCTCATCATTTCCTGGCGATGCTGATTTGCCGTAACTGGTAGACTCTTTATCCCATCCGTTACTTATATCGTGCAATCTTGAAAGCTTTCTACAGCGACCATTTTGTCCTGCCCTTGCCGGTCGGTCACCGTTTCCCGATGCAAAAATACCGCTTGCTGCACGAAGGTGTTCAGGCCAGTCACGCTGGTATTACGTTGCACGAGGCACCGTCGACCAGTGATGGTGTGTTGGCATTGGCACATCATCCTGCCTATATTGCCGCAGTATCAACTGGCAATCTGTCGCTTCCTGCACAAAAAGAAATTGGTTTCCCATGGTCACTGCAAATGGTCGAGCGTTCGCGTCGGTCGGTCGGGGCCACGATTGCTGCTTGTCGGGCAGCGTTGACTTCGAGCGATCAGATTGCGGTTAATCTGGCAGGCGGAACGCATCATTCCTATGCCGATCATGGTGGCGGGTTTTGTGTCTTCAATGATTCTGCAATCGCTGCGCGCCTGATGCAGGCCGAGCGTTTGGTACAGCGCGTGGCGATTATTGATCTGGATGTGCATCAGGGTAATGGCACCGCGTCCATTTTGGCGCGGGATGAGTCGATTTTTACGCTATCTCTGCATGGCGCCGATAATTATCCGTTTAGCAAAGAATGTAGCGATCTGGATATTGCGCTGCCGGACGGGACTGGTGACGCGGCTTATCTGAGTGCTCTGCAAGCCGCGCTTGCGCAGTTTTTTGATTGTTTCGATCCACAATTGTTGATTTATCTGGCCGGAGCCGATCCGCACGAAGGCGATCGCTTAGGACGTTTGAAGCTCAGTTTTGACGGTTTGGCGCAACGTGATGCGATGGTATTTGCCGCCGCTGGTCAGCGCGCCATTCCGGTAGCGGTAACGATGGCTGGCGGCTACGGCAAAGATATACAAGATACCGTGGCGATCCATTTGAAAACGGTCACGTTGGCCGCATTGCATGCCAGTCGACAAGCAACGTATTTAGCCACCTCTTCAGCCACTTCTGCGGCAATCCAATCTGGCGCAAAGCCATCTCTCACTTTCGGATAGAACAGTTTTTATGCGCTCTCTCAATCATTCTGCGCTCGCGCCGTTGGCAGCAGATCCAATCACCGACGTAGCCAAATCAAGTTGGCTGCTACGTTTGCTGCCTATCATGCCGCTGGTGTTCGTCTTACTATGGAGTACCGGCTTCGTCGTCGCTAAGTTCGGCTTGCCCTATGCGCCGCCGCTGACCTTTCTGCTGCTGCGTTTCGTGGGTGTGCTGATTGTTCTGATGCCGCTGGTCATCTATTTGAAAGCTCCGTGGCCCGTGGGACGAATTCGCCATATGGCAGTAGCGGGAGTTCTGCTCCAGGCGGGTTATCTGGCAGGTGTGTGGTGTGCGATAAAAATGGGTATGCCAGCCGGGTTATCTGCGTTGATTGTCGGTATGCAGCCGATTCTGACTGCCATTTCGGCGCGCTGGATCGGTGAGACGGTCCGGCCGCGTCAATGGATAGGTTTGCTACTGGGGCTGGGGGGTGTTGCTTTAGTCGTTGTGGCAAAAATTAGTTTGGTAGGCTTGTCCTGGGAAAGCATCGCCTTGGCGATGATGGCGCTTGTTTCAATCACCGCCGGAACGCTTTACCAAAAACACCACTGCCCACATTTCGATTTGCGCACCGGTACGATCATTCAATTCACTGCTTCGTTTGTCGTGATCCTGCCGTTTGCCATTTTCTACGAACATCTGACGCCGTCGCTTTCTACGGTGCAGTGGACCACAAGTTTTATCGGGGCTTTACTGTGGTCGATATTCGCGCTATCGATAGGTGCGATTTTCCTGCTCTTTACGTTAATTCGCAGCAGCGCGGCGACGAGCGTCACCAGTCTGTTGTATCTGACGCCGCCAACGACCGCCGTCATGGCATGGCTGATGTTTGGCGAAGTTTTTAATTTGCTGGGGATCATCGGGATGATGGTTGCGATTCTTGGTGTGGCGTTTGTGATGAAAAAATAGCCTTTGCCGCATCGTTTTTAGGCAGGAGCCATACCCGGCGTAATGCGTTGCCGGGTATGGCTTCCCATTTCTAAAATTACCCTCCCGGCAACAACACGACCAACTTTAGTTCGCCCCGATTGGCAACGCGCAAATTCACCTGTTGATAGCAGAGGGGGCCCAATGTCGGATGATGAAAGCGGCGCTCGCCACCTTCTTTTTCGGTCACGTCTTGTAAGCTCCAGGCGTATTTAAAAGCGCTGCTTTCATTACATAGCCGTTCTACAATCGCCAAAATTTTAGGCTCATCCAGATACATTCCGCAATCGGCGCGAAACTCGGCTACCAAGCGCCGTCCGCGTAATTCCCAATCGCTGATGAACGTGATCGCTGCCGGATCGCAAAAGGTATAAAACAATAAATTTTTTTGCTGACTTTTTTGATCCAGCCAGCCGGCAAATAAGGTTTGCGCTGGCCGATTCCAGCTGACAACATTCCAGTAGCGATCCAGCAGATAGGCCGGTGTCTTGATGTTGCGTAATACCGCGATCACTTCCGCAGGAATTTGATCGTCCACAATATCTGGTAATTGCGGGTCTTTTTTCCCGGACAACTTAAATAGATAACTGCGCTTAGCTTGCGGCAATCGTAAAGCATCGGCGATTCTTGCGAGCGCCTGCGGCGAAACGGATACCGTGCGGCCTTGTTCAATCCAGGTGTACCAGGTCACGCTGATTTCACATAATTGCGCGATTTCTTCACGGCGTAAGCCGGGGGTGCGGCGTCGGGTATTTGTCCCGATTCCAAAGCTAAGCGGCGGTATTTGGCTGCGCTGGCTTTTGATAAATTCTCCCAGCGCCTTGCGTTTACTGATGTCATCCATGCTGCATCCAATTTTCCCAAGAGATTATCCTATTGGCAAACATAATAGTATAAGTACTAGTCTTGTAACAGGATAAAGAATAGCTAAACTGATCGATAACTCCACGGGTTATCAATAGTGATGTTGATGTGCCTAATAGACTTATCCATACAGTTACTTTAAAGAAAGCTTCAAATGACAACTACAACTTCTGGCAATATCGCTGCCAGTACGCGTAATCACGATCAAGTGATTACCGAGCAATTCGGCAGTACTGCCGCCGCCTACTTAACCAGTACCACGCATTCTCAGGGTGCTGATTTGCAGGACTTAGCCGCTTATGCCCAACAGTTTTCGCAGCCGGTGATTCTGGACGTTGGATGTGGCGCCGGTCACGCTAGTTTTGCGCTGGCACCGCATGCTGGCAAAGTGATTGGTTACGATCTGTCTTCAGAGATGTTGCGTGTTGTTGCCGATGCTGCCCACGAACGTGGCTTGGATAATCTCGAAGTGCAGCAGGGCAGCGCCGATCAGTTGCCGTTTGCGGATGCGACTTTTGACATGGTGTGCACGCGCTTAAGCGCACATCACTGGAAAAATTTGCCGCAAGCTTTGGCTGAAATGGCGCGGGTGTTAAAACCTGGTGGAAAAGGCATTGTTATCGATACCTCGTCGCCGGAAGATGTGCTGGCCGATACCTATTTACAAGCGATTGAACTGTTGCGTGACAACTCCCATGTGCGCAATCGCAGTCTTTTGGCATGGCGCGCTTTGCTGACTGATGCTGGCTTTAAAGTCGTCCACGATCAAAGCTGGAAGATTATGCTGCAATTCGACACCTGGGTTGCCAGAATGCGCACGCCAGGCGAACGCATCGTCGCAATCAAGTCTTTGTGGGACAGCGCGCCGACAGAAGTGCGGGGTTACTTTCAAGTGCAAGATGATTATTCATTTTCGATCGATTGTGTGCTGATAGCACTTGAAAAATAGCTAATATTGTGTGAAATTGGTTAAAGGCGTGGCGGTATTGATAACTTTTTTTAGGATTTTGGCGACGGTCATTATCCGCACATAGAAAAGTGATTAGATTCGTCCGCTAACTCCTTAATTCTCTTGCGATTTTTGTTCGATTTGCCTACACTTCCACAGGTTATTTGTTTGTGAATCAGGAGCCGCACATGGCCAAATCCGCGCTAGTTATTTTATTGTCATTATTTTTTGCAGTTGCGACAGCATCTGCGGCGCCGGGTAACGCTGCCACCAAAGCGAAGACTGCGGCTTCCGCAAAAAGCGCGAAGGTCAAGTCAGCAACCACAAAAAAATCTGTTGCCAGCAATGCGCATCAGAAAAAAGGTGCTATCGCCAGCGCGCCAAACAAGCGTGAGCATGTCGCCTCCAGCCGAAAATATGGCAAAAAAGCAGGCCGTCAAAATAATCTGGCCTCGCTTGAGCAACGCGAAGGTCTGGTCAAAAAGACCGTATACGTCCGCGGCCATCGCAAGGTCATCTTCCAACGTGCATCAGTTGCCGCAGCCGTTATTTTGCCGCCAGTGTTGACCGCCGGTGAAATCGCCGGACTGAATCTGACGCGTGATCCGCTGGACCTGAAATCGAATGTTGCCCTGGTCATGGATCAGGCAACCGGTCAGGTGCTATTCGATAAAAATTCGCAGGTAGCTTTGCCGATTGCATCATTGACCAAGCTGATGACCAGTATGGTAGTGGTCGAAGCGCGGCAAGACATGAACGAAGTGCTGACGGTGACCGACGACGATATCGATCGCGAAAAGCATAGCAGTTCACGTTTGCGTATCGGTTCACAATTGAGCCGTACCGATATGCTGCACATCGCGTTGATGAGTTCTGAGAATCGTGCTGCATCCGCATTAGGTCGTAACTATCCAGGTGGCTTGCCAGCGTTTGTTGTAGCGATGAATGCTAAGGCAAAATCGCTCGGCATGACAGGCGCGCATTATGTCGACTCAACGGGTTTATCGCATCTGAATGTTGCTACTGCACGCGATCTGGCAAAGTTGGTGATTGCCGCTTATCAGCATCCGCTCATTCGTCAATACTCAACCGATTCCAAGTATTTGGTAGAACCGGGCGGTGCGCCGCTGCAATACAATACGTCGAATCATCTGGTTGAAAATCCTGCATGGCAAATTGGTCTGCAAAAGACCGGCTATATTAACGAAGCAGGGCGTTGCATGGTCATGCAAACGACTATAGACGGTCGTCCAGTGGTGATGGTGTTTCTCGATGGTCGCGGCAAATATTCGCGTCAGGGCGATGCCGACCGGATAAAGAAATGGCTGGCGGAAAATACGTCGACATTACCAACGCTGAATGGCGCGAAACTAGTGGCTGGTCAAAGTTAAATTACAGAATTAAATTAAGTATTTTTAGTAGTGCGCTCTGTTGATAGGGCGCATTTTTTATCAGTTCGTTTTTGTGCCATAAACCGTTTTCGATGCCAGCTGTGATCAGAAAACGTGAGAAGACAATGATTGGTGTTTGCCCTGGCTTAAGGTTGCTTATTCTCATCGCGGATGGTGCGCGGTGGATAAGCGGTAAGCGCGATCCGTGTGGCAAACGCTGTCATGTCCAATCAGTTCAAGTCCATCAGACGTTGCATTTTTCATTTGTTCAGCAATGATGGCAGTATCCCGCACCTTCCTCATTCCCCTTATCGTTGCTTGCGCATTGTTCATGGAAAACATGGATGCGACAGTGATCACGACTTCTCTACCGGTACTTGCTCAGGATCTTGGGCAGCAGCCGATTACCCTCAAGTTAGCCCTGACTGCGTATGTCGTAGGCTTAGGCGTATTTATTCCCATTTGCGGATGGGTCGCAGACCGTTTCGGCGCGCGTACTGTATTTCGGGCTGCTATCGGCGTCTTCATGGCCGGATCATTGTTATGCGCTGTATCTAGTTCGTTGCTGACATTTGTTGCAGCGCGATTTTTGCAGGGCATCGGCGGCGCGATGATGGTGCCAGTAGGGCGGATTGTGATTTTCCGTTCAGTGCCGCGCAATGATTTGGTCAAAGCCATCAGTTATTTGACGATACCGGCACAACTAGGCCCGGTTATAGGACCACCGCTTGGCGGCTTTATTACGACGTACTTTCACTGGCGCTGGATTTTCCTCATTAATATACCCATCAGCTTGCTAGGCATCTATCTTGCTGGCCGCTTTATTGAAAATTTCAAAGAAGAAAATCTACAACCGCTGGACGTCAAAGGCTTCATTTTGTCGGCGATCGGCAGCACTTTATTGATGCTAGGGATGTCGCTGATCGACGGCGAATTGTTATCGGCAAAACTGGCTTTTGCGATGTGCGTAGTCGGTGTCGCTTTCTTACTGCTGTATCTACGCCATGCACGCACCGTGCCGTTTCCACTTCTCGATTTAAGTTTGCTGCGGATTCCCACATTTCGGGCTAGCGTACTTGCCGGATCATTGTTCCGCATTGGCCTCGGGGCCGTACCGTTTCTGTTGCCGTTATCCTTACAGATTGGCTTGGGCATGAGCGCTTTCCACGCCGGGACGATTACCTGTGCATCGGCGTTCGGGGCCATTTTCATGAAAGCGATAGGGACGACCGTTCTGCGGCGTTTCGGTTTCCGTTCGGTGTTGATGTGGAATGCTTTATTAGCCGCGCTGGCGCTGGCCTCTTACGGCTTGTTTACGCCGACCACGCCTTATCTGGTAATGATGGTCGTGGTTTTGTTGGGTGGATTTTTCCCGTCTATGCAATTTACTTGCTTTAACTCAATGGCCTACGCCGATCTGGATGGTGCAGAGGTCAGCCGGGCGACTAGTTTGTCCAGTGTTGTTCAACAGATTTCGCTTGGCCTTGGTGTCACGATAGGTGGTCTGGCGATTATATTCTCCAGCCGGATTCAGGGACATGCCACAGTAGTTGCTGCTGATTTCTGGCCTGCATTTATTGTTATTGCCTTGTTTTCACTGTCATCAATTCCACTAGCGCGCCGCTTGCCGCTGGATGCCGGGGCCGCGCTCACCGGTCATGTCGCACGTAAGTCTTAACTTCTGTTGGCGCATGCGGTTGCCGCCGTCTGAACTTCCCATAGCAAAACTACTCCAAACTGGTCTCTAATTGCATTAATATTCCTTAACATTGGGCGTCAGGTCAATTGACGCACTTTTTTTTCGATAATAACGCCTACCAGAACGCTCAATTCCAACCACGTCAACTAACCAGGAGGTGTCGCCATCGATCAATCTCTCACCTGGTATCTGATCGTCGGCGCATTGTTATTGTCGATGGGGTTGATGGCGTCGCTATTGGAGCGCCTGCCGGTTAGTCCGGCGATGTTCTATTTGCCAGTTGGCTACATCCTCGGCCCTGCTGTGTCTGGCCTGATCAATGTTGCGCCCGCCCAGCACGCCGAATTACTGACCACGATTGCGAAGATGGCATTGCTGCTATCGCTTTTCACTGTTGGGCTGAAATTACGGATGCCGTTTCGCGACAGTATCTGGCGCTTGCCGGTGCGCCTCGGCGTATTGGCGATGCTGGTGACGATTCCGTTGCTTGCGTTGGCTGGGCTATTTCTATTCGATTTGCCATTGGGCGCGGCGATTTTATTGGGCGCAATTCTGGCCCCAACCGATCCGGTATTAGCCTCAGATGTCCAGATAAAAGATGTCAGCGACCGCGACCGGATTCGCTATAGTCTGACCGGCGAGGGCGGCCTGAATGATGGCACCGCCTTCCCTTTTGTGATGCTCGGTCTGGCATTGCTCGGCGTCCCCTCAGCCGCTGCCTATACGAATGTGTATGCGATCTTGCATGTGCTGTGGAGCATCGTCGCTGGCCTTAGCGGTGGCTGGTTATTAGGATGGTTGTTAGGGCGTTCGGTAGTCGGTCTGCGGCGGCGTTTCGGTCTGGCCCTAGGCATGGAAGAATTCCTCGGGATTGGATTAATCGCGCTGGCTTACGCTGCTACCGAGTTAATCGACGGCATCGGATTTTTGGCGGTGTTTGCCGCTGGCCTGGCGATGCGCCGGATTGAATCTACGAATAGTGGGCAGCAGAGTTTTCGTCGCCCACAACCCAAGTCGACTGTCGGAAAAGTGCTGGCCAGCGATAACGCCGAAGTGGCGACCCATCCGGTCAAAGCGTCGGCCTACATGACCGAAACCGTTCTGGATTTTAATCAGCAATTAGAAAATTTTGCTGAGTTTCTAATGGTGATTCTTACCGGCATTCTGTTATCGCATATTGGCTTTTCTTGGTCGGGCGCGTTATTAGGCTTGCTGCTCTTTTTTGTGATTCGCCCTTTATCTGTGGCAATCGCGCTGACCGGGGCCAATGTCACGTCGTTACAGCGACGGCTGATGGCGTGGTTCGGGATTAAAGGCATCGGCTCAGTGTATTACCTGATGTTTGCATTGCAATATCATTGGATTGCGCCGGTCGGATATAAAGCGTCGGCATTGGCACCTCGCATCAGTTCCATGGTTTTAACGATCGTGGCAATGTCCATCGTTATGCATGGGATTTCGTCGACCCCGCTGATGGAAATGTATCAGCGTCGACGGCGTCGCCAAGGTTAATGTTCGCCTTTATCTGCAGTTTGGTAGATTTTCGGTTGAGGCTGCTGCGTGCGATAAGTTATTATGCGGTGAACATAAAGAATTGATATTAAGAAATTATTTCTTAATCGCAACGTTGATATTTATTTAGGTTATAAATTATTCCAACGATGTTTTCCCTCAGTTTTATCAGGCAAATCCAGATCGCTTGCCTTTTACTAAGTTTCAATCGCTTTTCGTTGTTTGCGCGTAGCGCCTCTTTTTATCCCACTGTCATAAGGAAAATATAGCCATGCCTGCAGTAGAGTTGTTCATTCAGGACCTGGCAGTGATCATGCTGATCGCTGGAGTGGTGACGGTGGTATTTAATCGGTTCAAGCAACCGGTAGTACTGGGTTATATCGTCGCCGGTGTCATTATTGGCCCATACACGCCACCATTTCAATTAATCGCCGATGAGCATTCGATTCATATCCTCTCAGAGCTGGGAGTCATTTTTTTACTCTTTTCATTAGGGCTTGAATTCAGTCTCAAAAAACTTAGTAAAGTCGGTGCGACCGCGTTTTTAGCCGCGTTAGCAGAAATTACGGTGATGTTGTGGATCGGTTATCAAATTGGTATGTATTTTGGATGGAAGACCATGGATGCGGTTTTCCTCGGTGCGATGCTGGCCGTCTCTTCCACCACGATCATCGTCAAGGCGCTTAGCGAGCTGGGAATGAAGCAGGAGAAATTTGCTCAGTTGATTTTCGGTATTTTGATCATCGAAGATATTCTGGCAATCGGCATGATTGCCTTGTTATCTGGTATTGCTACGACCGGTTCGGTAAATGCAGTGGATGTCGCCTCTACGGTCGGACGTTTATTGCTGTTTATGATCGTGGCGTTGGTATTGGGTATTTTGATCGTGCCGCGTTTGCTAGCCTATGTTGGCAAATTCAAAAATAAAGAAGTTTTCCTGATTACCGTGTTGGGTCTGTGTTTTGGCTTTTGCTTGTTAGTGATGAAGCTCAATTACAGCGTCGCGCTGGGTGCCTTCATTATTGGCGCAGTGATGGCAGAATCGCGTCACTTGCATCAGATTGAGCGCCTGATCGAACCGATCCGCGACATGTTTAGTGCGATTTTCTTTGTCGCCATCGGCTTGCTGGTCAATCCAACGGTATTGATGAAGTATTGGTTGCCTATTTTGGTGATTACGATTGCCGTGGTATTGGGCAAGCTGCTCAGCTGTGGCCTTGCCACGTTTTTGTCAGGTCACAGCGGTCGGACATCGATGCGGGTTGGCATGGGTTTGGCGCAGATCGGCGAATTCTCGTTCATCATCGCGGCGCTCGGCGTTAGTCTCAAGGTCACGAGTGATTTCCTGTATCCGACAGTGGTTGCTGTATCTGTCATTACGACCTTGTTGACGCCTTATCTGATCAAGCTGGCCGATCCGCTATCAAGCCGTCTGGCGAAGTCGATGCCTGGCAAATTGTCGTCTGTGTTCAGTATGTACTCCACCTGGCTCGAAAGTCTGCAACCGCAAGGGGACCGCGCTCAGTTATCAAAAATCATCCGGCGCATTCTGTTGCAAGTAATGGTGAATGTGGCGATGGTAGCCGCGATTTTTGTGATCGGCGGTTATTTTTCCGATACGCTGGGTAGCGCAATGTCGGGCTGGATTGTCGATGTGCAGATTCAAAAAGCCGTGGTTTGGGGCGGAGCTTTGCTGATTTCCCTGCCATTTTTGATAGCGACTTATCGTAAATTACAGGCGCTTAGTATGCTATTGGCCGAAATGGCAGTGCGGCCCGAGCACGCTGGCTTGCATACTAAAGGCGTGCGGCGCGTGATTTCAGAGGTGATTCCGGTGTTGTCCATCATCGGCATCATATTGTTGATTGTGATTTTGAGCAGCAGCATTTTGCCGCCTATCAATTTACTGATTCTGGTATTGGTGGCTGCAGCGGGATTGGCTTTATTGTTGTGGCAGCGCTTTGTGAAGCTGCATTCGAAATTGCAGATTGCGTTGTTTGAAACACTGGATGAGCTGCCGGACGAAAAACATTAATTCTGCTCCGTCTGATTGATATCAGCTGATACTGATAGCGCCCTTTGGCATCACTTTGGTCCAAAGGGCGTTTTTCATGCGGAGATCGTAGCGGCAATACTTTTCACCGCAACCATCGATCCTGATGGCTTAGCTGACTTCCTGCGGTTGCGCCACATAGCCCAATACCACTGAAATCTGTTGCGCCGTAGTGACCAAATCGTCGACCCATTCTTCCTGCAAACGATCCGCTGGGGCAGAAATTGACAGACCCGCAATCAATTTGCCAGAATCGTCGCGAATGCCCGCAGCCATGCAGCGCACACCTAATTCCAGTTCTTCGTTATCACGCGCATAACCCAGCGCACGGACCAGACTTAACTCGCGTTCCAGCTTACTCAAATCGGTGATGGAATTCTTGTTATGACCCGCCAGCCCAGTGCGGGTGGCGTAAGCGCGGACCATTTTTGGATCGTCAATCGACAAAAAAAGCTTGCCGGTCGAGGTCAGATGCAAGGGTGCACGACCACCGATAGCGCGGACCACCTGCATCCCGGAACGCTCGGAAAATGCGCGGTCGATATACACAATCTCGTCGCTTTGGCGCACTGACAGATTCACGGTTTGATTGGTTTTGCGGTGCAACAAGCGCATGAAGTCCAACGCAGCTTCGCGTACGTTAAGGCGGCTTTTGACCACGTTACCTAGTTCCAGCAGGCGCATGCCTAGTCGATAAGTACCCGGTTCAGAGCGATCTACAAAACGCTTCAGGACCAGATCGTTGAGGATGCGATGTGCGGTGGATGGATGCAAACTGGTGGCGGCCGATAATTCTTTCAAACTTACTGGATCGGGATAGCGGGCAAGCGTGTCCAACAAGGAAATCATGCGTTCTATGACTTGAATCGAGGTCTTGCCGGGGTCGTCGGAGGAAACAGGTTTCATCGGAATGTCTAATTTCTGTCGAGTTTAGCGGTGCATAAGTCGTCATCTTATATCACAATGTGAAATTGAGAAATCCTATTCGACGGATAACGTGCAATTAGCAACATGTCATCGCAATTGAGGCGACATTTACATAAATGCGCTGAAGTAACCTTTTACATAGGCACTATTCGTTCGATGCCCGCAGAATCTGAGAGATGGCCGTATTTCGATCAAGAGAGGCTGTTAAAATCCATCGGCACACAAAGTAAGCTCTACCGTAAGCAATGATGTAAGCAAAAGCCGACCTATCAGTCTCTATCGCAAACTTGATTCAAAGAGAAGTTCAGCATGAGCCAAAAACCGCAAACGCCAACATCACCGCCATCATCATCCTCAGAGACGGCAAAGCCAGAACAGTCGCCGCAAATACCACCAACATCAGAATCGCCGATTCAGCCTCAAACTCAGCCCGAGCCTCAGCCTCAGCCCATCAGTCAATTCAAAAGTACCAGCGGTTTCAAGCGCCTTTTTTCGGCGCTATTTTATTCAATGGATGGTCTGCAATCGGCGTGGAAGAACGAGCACGCGTTTCGGCAAGAATTAATGGTCGTCATTCCCGGCATCATCATTGCGTTTTTCTTACCGGTCTCGCCGCTACAAAAATTGCTGCTCATCGCGGTTCTGGTCTGGATCATTATTATCGAGCTTATTAACTCGGCTATCGAGGCCGTAGTAGACCGGGTGTCGCTGGAGCGCAATCCCTTATCAAAAAATGCCAAGGACTTTGGCAGCGCGGCGGTATTGTTGACCAGCATTCTGGCCGTAGCGACCTGGGGTGTGATTTTGTATCCCTTATTCCACTTTTGATGAGAAACAGCGGTCCCTTATTCATCGCGCTTGTCCATGCTTATCTGTTTTCCGCATAACGAGAGAAGAAAGAATTCGTTCTTTTTTTTTCTCCGTCTGATTATTCTGTCTTCTCCAAAACATAAAACAGAACTTCCGCAAAATCGCCTCAGCCGCGTGATGCATGGTCCAGCGCGCTGCTGAGGCGATTTTGAGGAAGCTCTGATAACGCTCTTAAGGGAAAGCAGATCATGTTGAAACAAGTCGTCCGTTCCGTCCTCACCATTGCACTAGTTGCACAGATTGGCATCGCGCCGATTGCGCGTGCAGCAGATTTTTCGATATTGAATGTATCGTACGATCCGACGCGCGAGCTATATCAGGAATATAACAAGGCCTTTGCCAAATACTGGAAAGATAAGACCGGCGATAACGTTACCATCAAAGCTTCCCACGGTGGTTCAGGCAAACAAGGTCGTTCGGTGATTGATGGTCTGGATGCGGATGTTGTGACACTGGCACTGGCTTACGATATTGATGAAATTGCCGCCAAAGGAAAACTCCTTCCAGCGGATTGGCAAAAGCGTCTGGCGCATAACAGCACGCCTTATACCTCCACAATTGTGCTGCTGGTGCGCAAGGGTAATCCTAAAGGGATTAAAGATTGGGATGACATCGCCAAGCCTGGCGTATCGGTCATCGTTGCCAATCCAAAAACTTCTGGCGGTGCACGTTGGGCTTACTTAGCCGCTTATGGCTATGCTCTCAAAAAGAACAACAACGACGATGCCAAAGCCCGTGACTTTATCAGCCGTGTGTATAAAAACGTTCCTGTGCTGGATTCCGGCGCACGCGGATCAACAGTTACTTTTGCTGAGCGCGGCGTAGGCGACGTATTGCTGTCATGGGAAAACGAAGCCTATCTGGTACAGGCAGAATTTGGTAAAGATAAATTCGATGTTGTATTCCCATCGAGCAGCATTCTGGCAGAACCGCCGGTTGCCGTCGTCGATAAAGTAGTCGACAAACGTGGCACCCGCAAGATCGCTGAAGCTTATCTGCAATATTTATATTCGCCAGAAGGTCAGGAAATCGCTGCCCATAACTTCTATCGCCCGACTGATCCTAAGGTCGCTGCCAAATATGCATCGCGGTTTCCGAAGCTGAATTTATTCAATATCGATACGGTATTCGGCGGCTGGCAAAAGGCGCAAAAAACCCACTTTAGCGACGGCGGTGTTTTTGATCAGATTTACCAACCCGGCGCTAAATAAGCATCAGCATTTTATTGACCTGAATACGGACGCATGCCAATGACGGCGTGCGTCTGAGGTTACAGAACATCATCTAAAAAGAACGATTAATGACTATCCTGTTATTGGCCGGCAGCCCTTCGGCACCGTCCCGCTCTACGCGTGTATTGCATCATATCGGCGAAAGACTGGCCTTATTAGGTCATCGTTATACCAAGCTGGATGTACGTGATTTGCCTGGCGATGCAGTCTTACGGGCCGATTTCGGGAACGCACAGATTCAAACGGCGCTGGCACAAGTCGCTGCCGCAAGCGCAGTTGTTATATCCACGCCGGTATATAAGGCGGCTTATAGCGGTGCATTGAAGGCGTTTTTGGATTTGCTGCCGCAGTTTGGCTTGCAGGATAAATTGGTGTTGCCATTGGCCACCGGCGGCGGTCAGTCACACATGCTGGCGCTGGATTATGCGTTGCGCCCGGTATTGTCATCGCTGGGACCAAAGCATGTATTGCAAAGTATTTATGCCACTGAAGCACAAGTTGTATGGACGGAAGAGGGCGGTCTGGTGCTGGCACCGGAAATTGTCACCCGCATCAATGAAGGCGTTGATCAGTTATCCGCCGGACTAATAGCGTTACAGCAGTTGAATCAAAAGAGTTTTACGGAGATTCCGTTTTCCCAAATTCGATGTAGCGTCTAACGACGTAGCGCCGGGATGCCGGAGTTATATCAGCATTGCCACAGTGTGCTTTACCCCTATTAAAAGTCTTCCCCGACGCATCGAATAGCGATGCAAAAAAAACTGCGAATGATCGTGGCGGGGGAGTGTTTTTCCAAAATGTAGAAACAGGACGATGTCATGACCAAAATCAATCACAAAATCCATACACGTCGCCATGCGCTGGCGATGTTATCTGCCGCCGCTGCCGTCGGCGTGCTGACACCTTTGATTTCGCCGTTGGCGCTGGCGCAAGGCAAGCAGGAATTACGTATCGGTTATCAGAAAGCTGCTAGCACCTTAGTTCTGTTGAAAGCACATGGCACTTTGGAAAAACGTCTGGCCCCACAAGGTATTGAAGTCAAATGGGCTGAGTTTTCCGCTGGTCCGCAATTGCTCGAAGCGTTGAATGTCGGCTCAGTTGATTTTGGCTATGTCGGCGAAGCGCCACCGATTGTTGCACAAGCTGCGGGTGCTGATTTTGTCTATAGCGGCTATGAAATTCCGACACCGTTAGCGGAAAGTTTGCTGGTTCAACATAATTCGCCGATAAAAACCATCGCGGAATTGAAGGGCAAAAAGATCGCCTTTAATAAGGGATCAGATGTCCATTGGCTGGTGATCAGCATATTGAAAAAAGCAGGCATCGCTTACACAGATTTCCAGCCGATATACCTTGCTCCTGTCGATGCGCGTGCAGCATTTGAACGTGGCGCGGTCGATGCGTGGGCTATTTGGGATCCGTTCCAAACCGCCGCCATCAAGCAGCTTAACGCCCGTGTTTTGGCCAGTGGTGTTGGGGTTGTCAATCATCATCAATTCTTTTTAAGCGCACGCAAATACGCAGAAAAAAATCCTGCCATCATTGCCGCGATCCTGGACGAAGTCAGTAAAGAAGGCCAATGGATCCGCGCCAATTTGAAAGAAGCCGCAGCCCAGTTGGCACCGATACAGGGCTTGGATAAAGACATTATTGAAATTGGTTTGAAGAATTACGCGCACATCTATAAGCCTGTCGACAGCAAGGTTTTGGATGAGCAACAAAAAATTGCCGATACCTTTTTCGAACTCAAATTGATTCCGAAAAAAATCTCCACGCGTGATGCGGTGTTGGCTGTGCCAACGCCTAAAGTTTAAGGCGACGCCGCGATGTTTATTTCGTCAGTCCTCAATCCCCTTCGCCGCCGACATTTTCTACGTTCTGCGGCGCTAGGCTTTTTTGGCTTGCTGGCCATTGCAGCGGTACTTCCTTCCGCTGTCGGGCAAGCGCAGGCCGCCGATGATAAAAAAGAGCCGGAGCAAATCCGTATCGGCTTTCAGAAAAGCGCTGTCAATCTCGTCATTTTGAAACAACGCAATACGCTGGAGCAACGTTTTAAGAATAGCAAAATCGTCTGGCTGGAATTTCCTGCCGGTCCGCAATTGCTGGAAGCGTTATCGGTCGGAAGTCTAGATTTTGGATTGACCGGCGATAGCCCGCCAGTGTTTGCACAGGCCGCGAATAAAGACTTGCTGTATGTCGGCGCAGAGCCACCAAAACCGGAGAGCTCGGCGATCCTTGTGCAGGCCGATTCTACGATCAAAACACTTGCCGATTTAAAAGGTAAAAAGGTCGCATTGCAGAAAGGCTCAAGCGCCCATTTTCTTTTGGTGCAGGCAGTCAAGAAAGCCGGTTTGGCATGGACCGATATTCAACCGATTTATCTGGCCCCAGCAGATGCGCGGGCAGCGTTTGAGCGCGGAAGTGTGGATGCTTGGGCGATTTGGGACCCGTATTACGGCGCTGCCGAACTAGCGCTGAAGCCGCGGGTACTGACGACTGGAAAAACGCTGACCAACAATAATTCTTTCTATCTGGCATCACGCAGTTTTACGCAGACTTATCCCAACACAGTGCTGACGCTGTTGGATGAGTTGACCAAAGCCGATCTATACGTCCAGCAAAATCGGAAAGAAGTTGCGCAGTTAATTTCTGATCTTAGCGGTTTGAATCTGGCGACGGTGCATCTGTTTTTAGCGCGGCGTCCCAGTCCTTCGCCGACCACGGTATTGAACGCCACGATGACCACGGATCAACAGCGGGTTGCTGATAGTTTTAAAGAAATCGGTTTGATTCCGAAAGCGGTCAAGGTCGCTGACATCGTCTGGCAGCCAGCAAGAACGGTGCAGGCAAGAAAATAGGTCGCAAATAAGTCGCAACTAAAGCGCAATAAGTCATTTTTTTAATCGCATAGTGCACATAGTGAATACGGACTCTGTAATGAACGTTTTTTGGTTTATCCCCACACATGGCGACAGCCGTTATCTTGGTACCTCGCAAGGCGCACGTCCGGTAAATTACGACTACATGAAACAGGTCGCCGTGGCCGCCGATACACTGGGTTATGACGGTGTGTTGTTACCAACAGGACGCTCTTGCGAAGACGCCTGGGTAGTCGCATCAAGCCTGATCGGCGCAACGCAAAAGCTTAAGTTTCTGGTAGCAATTCGTCCCGGTCTCAGCACACCAGGTTTGGCGGTGCGGATGGCATCGACCTTTGACCGCCTATCGAACGGCCGTCTTTTAATCAACGTCGTAACTGGCGGCGATCAGGGCGAATTACAGGCTGATGGCCTGTTTGCCGAGCATAGCGAACGCTACGAAATTTCGGATGAATTTCTGCGTGTCTGGCGTGCGGAAATGGCCGGTGAGGGCGGCGATGCTGGCTTTGATTTCGAAGGCAAACATATCACCGTAAAAGGCGCAAAAACGTTATATCCGCCGGTCCAAAAACCCTATCCGCCGCTCTATTTCGGCGGTTCGTCGGAGCCTGCGCATGAACTGGCTGCCGAGCAGGTCGATGTCTATCTGACCTGGGGTGAACCACCGGCAGCCGTAGCGGCAAAAATTGCCGATATCCGCGCCCGTGCCGCTAAATTTGGTCGCACCGTGCGTTTTGGCATTCGTCTGCATGTCATCGTGCGCGAGACCAATGAAGCAGCCTGGAAAGCGGCGGAAGAATTGATCAGTTATGTCGACGACGATGTAATTGCCCGCGCGCAAAAAGCATTCTCAAAAATGGATTCCGAAGGTCAGCGGCGGATGGCGGCATTGCACGGCGGCAGTCGCGACAATCTGGAAGTCTCGCCAAACTTATGGGCCGGTGTGGGATTAGTACGCGGCGGTGCCGGTACGGCATTGGTCGGCGATGCGGCTACTGTGGTGGAGCGCATGCGAGAGTACGAAGCGCTTGGCATCGATACTTTTATCCTGTCCGGTTATCCGCATCTGGAAGAATCGTATCGCTTCGCAGAGTTGGTATTTCCGTTACTAGGAAAAGGCCACGCGGCAGATGGTGCACATTCATTGAGCGGTCCATTTGGCGAAATCATGGCAAATAACATTCTGCCTACCGCATCGGTGAACCGATAAAAATAGTTTACGCACCACGGAATAAGCATTACCCAACATTTGTTGGATTGAAGGAATAAATATGACGACTATTGTGAGTCAATCAAGCACGCCAAAGTTAGCCAATGCAGCCGCAGCATCAAAGCTGCGCGGGGTTAGCGTCAGCGCAAATATCACAGCCTGGCGTCAAGGCTTGTTGCCTTGGCTGGTGCCGGTATTGTTAATCGTAGTGTGGGAATTGGCGGCGCGCATAGGTTGGCTTTCCAGCCGCATTTTGCCAGAGCCGTTTGCCGTCGCCCGGGCAGCGTGGACGTTGCTGCTATCGGGTGAGTTGTGGAAGCACGTATCGGTCAGTGCATGGCGTGCCATTTCAGGCTTTGTGGTCGGCGGTGGCTTCGGCTTGTTGCTGGGTTTGTTGACCGGAACGTTCAAGACAGCTGAAACGTTGTTGGATACCACTATTCAGATGGTCCGCAATATTCCTGCGCTGGCCTTGATTCCGTTGGTCATTTTGTGGTTTGGGATTGATGAATCGTCGAAATTATTTCTGGTCTCCATCGGCGTGTTTTTTCCGATTTATCTGAATACTTTTCATGGTATCCGGTCGGTCGATAAAGGCCTGATTGAGATGGCTAAGAGTTATGGTTTGTCGGGATGGCCGTTATATCGCGATGTCATTCTGCCCGGCGCATTGCCATCGATTTTGGTCGGCGTACGGTTTTCTCTGGGCTTGGTGTGGGTGTTGCTGATTGTTGCAGAGACCATTTCTGCGCAGGCTGGGATTGGTTACATGACGATGAATGCGCGTGAATTCTTGCAGACCGATGTCGTGCTGGTGGGAATTCTTTTATACGCATTGTTGGGAAAACTGGCAGACATATTAGCGCGTGGTTTAGAGCGGTATTGGTTGCGCTGGCATCCCGGCTATCAATGATGCACTCAGCAATGTACTCAGTAAAAATGTTAAGCAAGAATAATGGAGTTGAATATGCAAATTGCATCGGTTGAAAATGCGCAAGTTGAAGCTGTCGCGCAACGATCTGTACATGCAGGGCGCGGTATTAGCATCACGATTCAATCCGTGTCCAAATCATATGCTGGACGTGAGGTTTTGAAGTCGTTGGATGTTGACATCGGCGCAGGTGAATTTGTGGCGATTGTCGGACGCAGCGGTTGCGGAAAAAGTACCTTATTGCGATTGATTGCCGGACTAGAAACCGAAACCACTGGCGCGATTCAGTTCGGGCCAGGACATCAACCTGAGCAAGCGCCAGAAATTCGCATCATGTTTCAGGACTCGCGTTTGCTGCCTTGGAAAAAAGTTTTGAATAATGTTGCGTTAGGTTTGCCATCGAAATCTTCGGCGGCTACGGCGGGCAATGCGCTTCGTCAGGTCGGTCTGGAAGATCGGGCCAATGAATGGCCTGCGGTATTGTCTGGCGGTCAGCGTCAGCGGGTGGCCTTGGCGCGTGCGCTAGTGCATGACCCGGAGTTATTGCTGCTGGATGAGCCGCTCGGCGCGCTGGACGCATTGACCCGGATTGAAATGCAGCAATTGATCGAATCGTTATGGCAAGCCAGTGGTTTCACCGCGGTATTGGTCACCCATGACGTGCAGGAAGCGATTGCATTGGCCGACCGCGTGCTGCTGATAGAAGAGGGCGAAATCACACTGGATGAACGCATCGATCTGCCACGCCCACGTGCACGCGGCAATCTCGTCTTCGCGCAATTGGAAGAGAAAATTCTGGCCCGCGTACTGAAACATCCTGCGCCGGAACGGACTGAAGCCATGGGCGATGTCTCGCTGCTGCGCACGGTAAGTCAGGTTAGCTGGGCCATTTAAACCCTAAATTTAGACCACACACACGTAACATTTCACCCGCGCTGTAACCGTCAAGGAGACGAAATGAGTATTCAGGCAATCAATGTTCGCAATCAATTCAGAGGAAAAATCATCAGTATCGTTGAGGATGAAGTCTTATCCGGTCTCGATATCGAAACGCCGATAGGAATTGTGTCATCCGTCATTACTACCCGTTCAGTCCGGGATTTAGGTCTGGTCATCGGTTCTGAAGTCGTGGCGCTGATCAAGGCAACAGAAGTATCGATCGGCAAACTGGCCTAATTAAACACGCTACGCAGCGGGCGCGTTTCGCATCATTTTTAACCATTTTTACTTCTTATTTATTTTCATCCATTCTTACTTTAGGAAACACCATGTCGATTCAAGCCATCAATGTACGTAATCAATTCAAAGGCCGTATCAAAGCCATCATCGAAGGCACAGTCGTGTCCGAAATCGATGTCGAAACGCCTGCCGGTATCGTCACTTCTGTCATTACGACACGTTCGGTCAAGGATTTGGGCCTGGTGATCGGTACTGAAGTCGTCGCGCTGGTAAAAGCGACCGAAGTATCGATCGCCAAGATTTAATTATTAAATAGTTCAGCTTAACTACCTTAGTTATTTTAGATACAGGCAACTCATGTCATTTCCCGCACTGGAGCAATATCTGGCGCGCTTACAACATGCCGCACCGACGTCACTCAAGACGCGTGCGGCAGGTTCATCAAGTTTGTCAGGTTCGCAAAATGAAAGCAGCACTGATGCCGTCAACACAGCACACGATGAAAGTCGGGTCTGGCTGGATGCTGATGGGCGGGCGCAGGGGCGTTATTTCAACACGACACTGACCAGTGTTTTTCAGCCTATCCGTCAAATTGCGGTAGCGGAGGATGTTGGGTTTGTTGCGGTCGAGACGATTGATGCCGTCGATACCGTGACCGCCAAACGCGGTAATCAAATTGTCGGTTACGAAGGTTTTGCGCATAGTTATTCGGCGAACGACAATGGCTTATATTTATGGAAATTGCTCGATCACGCGGCCAGCGATGACGAGTCAATCGAACTAGACCGTTTGTGCCGGATGTTGCATTCGATCAATTTCTATCGTCAGCTGGCAGCGCCTTCAATTGAAGGTAATGCTGACCTCTACCTGAGTGTGCACGCGCGCTTGTTAGCTGCGGTGGATAGCAATCACGGGATGGCGTTCCGTCGAATTTTGAAGTTATTGGAACTGCCGCACGAGCACATTGTGTTGCAGTTGCCGTCCATCACAGCGACCCAAAGCTGGTTGCTGAATTATGTGCTGGATAATTATCGCCGCAATCATTTTCGTCTTGCCATCAATGCAAATTCGGTGGCCGAGGCGCATAGCTTGCTAGAACGCGTGCGGCCGGAGGTGCTGAAGATTGATAGCCGCGGCTTAACCGATGATGCGGAAACCCGGCGTTTGCTAGACATTGCCCATCAGCGCGATATCCGCGTGATTTTTAAACGTCTGGAAAAGTCACGCGACTGTGAGAATGTGCAGAAACTGGCGCAACAGATTTTTGCCGAGAATGGCACCAGAATTTTTGCGCAAGGTTTCTTTTGGGATTTGCCGCAAGCATCGTTAGATACGTTTTCGTCCTCATCCTTGCCCTTTATTCCAGCATGGGATGCGGTTCCATCGGTCGCGGCCACTGACGGCGGAGATCGTTGACATGCGCAAACGCTCTCTATCCGATTTTCGGGTGCTGGTTGTTCCCGGATTAAATAATAGTGGGCCGCAGCATTGGCAATCGCGCTGGCAGCGTCTTTATCCTGGATTTGAAAGGGTGGAGCAAGAGCGGTGGGATGTGCCCGCGCTGGCAGTCTGGTCGCAACGTTTGCGTGAGGTGCTGGAGGTGCCGGTTCCATTGCGCAAGCCGATCTTATTAGTCGCGCACAGTTTTGGCTGTCTTACTAGTGTGCATAGCGCGTTGATAAAGGACGCGCTGCCGGAAGATTTGGTCGCCGGGGCTTTGCTGGTCGCGCCCGCTGATCCGGAAAAATTCGGCGTCAGTACCGAAGTACGGGCTTGTTTGCCATTTCCGTCGATTTTGGTGGGCAGTCTTAACGATCCGTGGATGGCAGTGCATCAGGCCTTGAAGTGGGCTGATGTGTGGGGCGCAGAATTTGTCGATGCCGGAGCGCTGGGACATATTAATGCCGAGTCGCGTCTTGGCGATTGGCTGTACGGACAGTCTTTATTAAAGCGGCTGGTGCAAAAGGTTGATGTCACTTAACCTAAAGTCACTAGACCTGTTTTTTCTTAAAGTTTTTCGTCGATAAGACGGCCTGTTTGCTAACCGTCAATATCAGAATCGCGCGTACTTTTGATGCGACTCCTTTTTAATCCGCATATCCCTTGCCGGAAAATCCAACCATCACGAGCGGCCATTTATCTTTGACGATGACATCAATGCTGTGGGCAGTAATATTCGTCGTTTCCGGCGATGAAAGCTGCGTGATAAACACGGGCGGTGCATTACTTGTCGGCGCTACATTCATTTGAATTTCCTGTGACTGATGGATGAGTTGGTGATTTAACCAAACGTGGGTTAATTCTTCTTGTAGATTTTGCTCATCTCAAAATCACTTGTTTCACGCTATTTTTGACGCTTATAGGAATCAGCTCGCCGGAAATAACAACGCAGACGATGGCATTTAATTAATCAAACTGTGTGCCTATGGCCTTTTCTGTGCAAGAAACTAAGATTTCTCTTATGCAAAAAAAGTCTATCAACATGCAAAAAAGTTCGTTCTCTTTATAACAATCCAGTGCGAATATCGCTGTTCGTTAGGTGTATTTGTAATAAGGGGATGTTTTATGGCTAGTACAGCCGCTTCAGTCGTTGCGCATTCTGTGAAGTCCGCCAACCCATTTCGCGTCAATGGGGTGATGCCCGGTTTCCGTCTGTCGCTGGGCTTCACACTGTTTTATTTAGCGTTAATCGTATTAATCCCGCTGTCGGCGGTATTTTTGAAGACCTTTACGATGACGTGGGCGGATTTTGTGATCGCCGTGACCTCACCTCGTGTAATGGCTTCCTATCGGTTGACGTTCGGGGTATCGCTGCTGGCCGCATTATTAAACGTAGTATTTGGCGGCATTGTCGCCTGGGTGCTGGTGCGCTATAAGTTTCCTGGCAAAAAATTGATCGATGCGCTGGTGGATTTGCCGTTTGCATTGCCCACTGCGGTGGCCGGTATCGCACTCACCGCGTTGTATTCGGCGAATGGCTGGTTTGGCCGCTATCTGGAGCCGCTAGGGATTAAAGTCGCTTTCACGCCGTTGGGGATATTGGTGGCGTTGACGTTTATCGGCTTGCCGTTTGTCGTGCGTACCGTGCAGCCAGTGCTGGAAGATTCTGAACGTGAATTGGAAGAAGCTGCCGCCAGTCTTGGTGCCGGTAATTGGCAAACGTTTACCAAGGTCATTTTTCCGACTGTTTTACCCGCGCTGATGACCGGTTTCGCCTTGGCCTTTGCACGTGCTACTGGTGAGTATGGATCGGTTATTTTCATTGCCGGGAATATGCCGATGGTCTCAGAGATCACGCCTTTATTCATCATCACCAAACTTGAACAGTATGACTATGCAGGCGCGACCGCCATCGCGGTGGTGATGTTGACGGCATCGTTTCTCTTATTGTTGACGATCAATATTCTGCAAGCCTGGACCCGCAAGCGCGGACAGTCGGAAAGAGTTTAAAAGAAGGTTTTATCCGCCATGAGCGCCATTGCACCAAATGTGAGTCCTACTGTGAGTACATCTCCATCCACTACTACAACCCTGCATGCACGCGGGGAGCCGATTCACGTACCGCACGCCACGCTAGAGCCATTTTGGGTGCGGGCATTGCTGATTAGCGTTGCCTTATTATTTTTGACATTCTTTTTAGTTGTGCCGCTGGTGTCGGTTTTTGTCGAGGCCTTCAAGAAGGGATGGGAAGCCTACATCGCCGCGATCATTGAGCCGGATGCGGTCAGCGCCATCAAGCTGACATTGCTGACGGCGGTGATTGCCGTGCCGTTAAATCTGGTGTTTGGCGTGGCAGCGTCATGGGTGATTGCCAAATTTGATTTTCGTGGCAAAAACGTCTTGCTGACATTGATTGATTTACCGTTTTCAGTTTCGCCAGTGATATCGGGTTTGATCTATGTGCTGTTGTTTGGCGCGCAAGGCTGGTTTGGGCCGTGGCTGCGCGAGCATGACATCAAAATTTTGTTCGCGGTGCCTGGCATCGTATTAGCAACGGTGTTCGTTACTTTCCCGTTTGTGGCGCGTGAGTTGATCCCATTGATGCAGGCGCAAGGCAGTGAAGAGGAAGAAGCGGCATTAGTGTTGGGCGCGTCCGGTTGGAAGACGTTCTGGCATGTGACGCTGCCGAATATTAAATGGGGTTTGTTGTACGGCGTGATCTTGTGTAACGCCCGGGCAATGGGCGAGTTTGGCGCAGTCTCCGTGGTATCCGGCCATATCCGTGGCGAGACCAACACGATTCCTCTGCAAGTCGAAATTTTATACAACGAATATAACTTTCAGGCCGCTTTTGCCGTTGCTTCCTTGCTGGCATTTCTGGCATTGGTGACGCTAGCCCTTAAGTCGTTTATTGAATGGCGTTTGCGGGATGAGACCGCAGAGCCGACGTGATCAGAGATCGTTGCAAACAGAACACTGCAATAGCGCATACCAAGCGCTGACACAATTATCAGGAGCATGCCATGGGCATTGAAGTCAATAATATCAATAAGAAATTTGGGCAATTCACGGCGTTGAATAATGTTTCGCTGAAGTTTCCCACCGGTGAACTGACCGCGTTATTAGGACCATCCGGTTGCGGAAAAACCACGTTGCTGCGGATTATCGCGGGGCTTGAAGGGCAAGACTCCGGTCAAGTGTTGCTGGATGGTGAAGACGCGTCATCGCGCCATGTGCGCGAACGTCAGGTCGGCTTTGTATTTCAGCATTACGCATTGTTCAAGCACATGACCGTGTTCGAAAATATTGCTTTTGGCTTGCGCGTCAAGCCGCGTGCAACACGTCCATCCGAAAGCGTCATCCGCGAAAAAGTAAAAAAACTGTTGGAGTTGGTCCAGCTGGATTGGCTGGCGGATCGGTTTCCGCCGCAACTGTCTGGCGGACAGCGGCAGCGGATAGCGCTGGCCCGCGCATTGGCAGTCGAGCCCCGCGTATTGCTGCTGGATGAGCCGTTCGGTGCGCTGGATGCAAAGGTTCGTAAAGAACTGCGACGCTGGTTGCGACGCTTGCATGACGAACTTCACGTGACCAGTATTTTTGTGACCCATGATCAGGAAGAAGCATTAGAAGTAGCCGATCAGATTGTGCTGATGAATAAAGGAAATGTAGAGCAAATCGGTGCCCCGCAAGAGGTGTATGAACATCCGGCATCGCCCTTTGTATATGGCTTTCTGGGTAACGTTAATCTATTCCATGGCCGCGTCCATCGTGGCGTGCTCGATACCGGCGGGATTCGTTTCGATGCGCCCAATCATGCCGAGGCAGAAGATGCTGCCGGAATCGGTTATGTACGTCCGCACGATTTGGATATCGAGCGTTATACCACTGGCGCCGAAGGCATCGTGGTGCAATTGAAGCGCGCCCATGCGATAGGACCGTTGGCGCAACTGGAGTTAGAGCGCGACGACAATGCAGAGCTGATCGAGGCGGTGATTTCGGCCGAGCGCTTTGCACGACTCAATTTAAAGGAGGGCGAAACGCTAGTCGTGCGCCCGCGTCGTTTGCATGTATTCGTTGACAATGCAGTCGACCAAAAGAACCAACATTATCAGGATGCCAGATGAATTTTCAGCAATTAAGATCTATCCGCGAGGCGGCACGCTGCGGCTTTAATTTGACCGAAGTCGCCAATGTCCTGTTCACTTCTCAGCCAGGCGTTAGCCGACAGATTCGCGAACTGGAAGAAGAATTAGGTGTCGATATTTTTGTGCGTAATGGCAAGCGCCTGATCGGCCTGACCGATCCCGGTAAAGGCATTTTGCAGATCGTCGAAAAGCTATTGCAGGAAGCTGAAAATTTGCGTCAGGCCAGCAAGGAATATTCCGGCGAAACCACCGGCACGCTGACCGTCGCAGCGACGCATACGCAAGCGCGTTATGCATTGCCACGGGTAGTGCAGGGATTCCGCGCACGCTTTCCTGATGTACGTATTGCATTGCAGCAGAGTTCGCCGGAACATATCGCCGAATGGGTTATTTCGGGTAAAGCCGATGTCGGCATTGCGACTGAAGGTCTGTCGCAATTTAAAGAGTTGATTTCGTTTCCGTGCTACGAGTGGAGTCACGTGGTGGTAGTGCCGCAGCATCATCCATTGCTGTTGGTAGAGCGCCCGATCAGTCTCAGCGATCTGGCTGCTTATCCATTGATTACCTACGATGTCGGTTTTACCGGACGCGGCCATATTGATGCAGCATTCAGGGCGGCGGGTATTACGCCGGATATCGTTCTGACGGCAATGGATTCCGACGTCATCCAACAATACGTTTCGCTGGAATTAGGGGTTGGGATTGTGGCTGCGATGGCGTCAGAACATACGCGTCAGAGTGGCTTGCAGACGATTGAAGTGGCGCATCTGTTTGCGTCAAACGTTACGCGATTGGCAGTGCGACGTGGCGCTTATTTGCGGTCTTACACGCTAGACTTTATCCTGCAGTTTGCGCCGCAATTGAAGCGCTCGGATATTATTCAGGCATTGCATGCCGAGTCGAACTAAGGCGTACTCGACGACATTGCCGGCTTACTGATTCGTCCGTTCGCTGTTAGCGGTATAAATGGGTCTGTCATTTTCTGGACGCGCTGCGTGTTAAAGAATGTCAGACCCGTTTGCGTTGTCAGCGTTACTTGACCAAGAACTGCATTTACCTTTCGCTGAATAATATTTCCGGCATCCAGCGATTTTCATCAATACGCCGCCCAGAGCCTGAATTAGTGGATGAGATGCTGAATCCGGACATGGACGCAGAGCGGAGTGATGCCAGGCTATTTGCGCGAGTAGTGACTTCCGACCCATCATCGGACGTAAACGATGATAGTGACGAGGAGAGCGACGCGACGCTATTCTGTGGCGTGGCTACTTCTGAGGAAAAGCTATTTCTTCTCATATTGCATTCTGAGTCGACGTCAGAGTGACTTAATGCAACGCTGCGCGCGGGCGGCCCGATACGGTCTGCATACTCAGCGATGATTTTCCTTAACAATTCTCCCTTTACCTCTTTGGCGCGGGACGTTGACGCGTCCAGTTTTTCTTGCATATGCAGGCCGGTCTTTTTAAAGCTATCAAACGCTGATGCAGATATATTTAAGTGCGATGCGCTTACTTGTTTGAGTAAATTTTTTAAAGACTTGGTGGAGGGTCTTCCTTTTTTCTCCGTCTGAAGTGTTAGTTCAGTCATTGTCATCGCGACGGGTGACGTTCTCTGTCCAGTGTTACAAATCGACATTACCATTTTTGTTACCTTTTCAATGTTGATGAAATTGCACTATTCATTATTTAATTATTTAATTATTTAGAAGGGGCAAGGGTAGACTCAGCCGGCATCTAGTAATATCTAATGCTTATGAAGCGGCGTTCGATTTTTCGCTTGGGGTGTGCACCAGATGCAGGCCTCAGACAGCGAATGACGCTTAAAAGTTTCTCAGAAGAAATATTGAGAATTTTGAGCACATGAAATGAATCCAATGACGATCAGCATGGCAATCGATGTAACCGAACCCTCACTCCCGTTTTATGAGGGTATCGCCCTTTCTGACGTGCGCGTGATTGAAACGCAGTCCCACGCGCAAGAGGCGCTGGCCGCGCTGTTGGCGGCGGATGTGATCGGCTTTGATACTGAGTCCAAACCGACCTTTAACAAAGGCGAGCAATCGGAAGGACCGCATTTGATTCAGCTGGCGACCGACGATATCGCTTATTTATTTCCTATCGGACGGTTTTCTTATGCTGAGGTGTTGAAAGCTGTTCTGGAGTCCAGCAAGATTCTGAAAGTCGGATTCGGTCTTGGTGACGATGTTAAACGGCTGAAAACAAAGTGTGGGATCGGTTCGGCACACGTTTTGGATTTATCTGTCGCGTTGCGGCAAGATAGCCGCAACGATGTGGGGGCCAAAACGGCGGTGGCGCGGTTGTTTGGCAGCCATTTGAGAAAATCCAAGAAGACCTCCACCAGTAACTGGGCTAAGTTCCCCCTCACCGAGCGTCAGATTCTTTACGCTGCCAATGACGCCCATGTAGCGTTGCGGATATATCGTTTTTGGCGCAAAAACGCCTAAAACCACAGCATAGCGCGGACCAAAACGCTTCTCCGTGCTATGCTTCCCGGCTTGAAAATACAAATGTCTTTTGTTGTCAATGACCATGACCAGTTCAACTACTAGCAACACCCCTGAAGTGACGCCGGCGATTGCGCCAGCCGTTAAGTCTGCTCCAGCGCAAAATGCACGTATTTTGCTCAAAGAATTGCAAGAAAAATTCCCTGCTTTCGGTGAATACATGCCGCTGGCAATTGGTATCGATAAACAGCTTATCGCACGTTGTCCTGAGTTGAATCGCAAGGTTTTGCGGATGGCGTTGGGTATGCACGTGAATTCGTTGCGCTACCTCAAGGGTATGGAAAAAGCGACGGTCAGATTTGATCTTGATGGCAAAACGACGGATGAAGTTACGGATGTGCATCGCACCCACGCTTCAGAAACGTTGCGCGAACGCTTCAAGAAAAATGCAGAACATCGCAAGCTGCAACGTGTAGCGGAAGAAGCCGCACGTTTAGCCGAAGAAGAAGCACGTCAGCGTACTGAAAAGTTGAATCAATTAACCGCGAAGTTTTCGCGTAAAGGTTAATTGCACAATTTGGGGCGTTGAATGCAAATGGGGCGCCAAGAGGCGCCCCATCGTTTGATCAGTTACCGAATACTGAATTAGTTTCTATCGCAACCATCGCAGCAATGACTTGGCGGTTAGCAATGTCGTCAGTCGCAGTCACTGCGATTCTTTACTTGCAAGTCCGCCGGAAAACGCTAATCAGCGGCTGATTTAGTCACTGATTAGCCACTGATTAAGCCGTTATCATCCCATTTCAGCAATTTTCCGTAATGCCCGTTCAAACTCATCAGCCGGTTGACCGCCCTGAATCAAATGGCGATCATTGATGATCACTGCTGGCACCGAATGAATCCCATTGTCCAGATACAGGTGTTCTTGCTGTTTTACTTCGGTGGCAAATTTGTCGGATGCCAGAAGTTCTCTGGCGCTATCGCCATTCAATCCTACTGACTCGGCCACGGCTATCAATACCTGATGATCGCCGGGATTTTTTCCTTCGGTGAAATAGGCTTCAAACAGCGCGCGCTTCAGCGCCAATTGCTTGCCTTCCGCCTCGGCCCAATGCAGCAAGCGATGGGCATCGAAAGTGTTATAAATCCGGCTACGCTTATCGAAGTTAAAGGTGAAACCGCCTTGTGCGCCGCGCTCGCGGATCATCTCGCTACTTTGCGCACGCTGCTCTGGCGTTGAGCCATACTTTTTCGCCAGATGTTCGCCAATATCCTCGCCCTCGGCTGGCATGTCTGGATTCAGTTCGAATGGCTGAAAATGGATATCCGCCGTGATATCGCCTTCCACTCTGGTGAGCGCTTCTTGCAAAGAATTCAATCCGATCACGCACCATGGGCATGACACATCGGAAACAAAGTCTATCTTCATTTTTTTCGTCATTTTTGCATCCTTATTACGTGTTCTTTTGCGGGCGTCGCACAGCGCGACGTCCTCGCAGTTCGGTGTCAGTCCACTCGTTGGGAGTGCGCCTGCTTATTAAGATGGATCGGATTTTATTGAATGCAATAGCTAGATTGTGGAAAAATCCGTGTAATTAACCGCTATTTTTCAGGGTTAGGTTTCTTTAACCTCAACCACGATACCGTCGGTTTGCATCGTGATTGCGCCCGGTTCAAAGGTTTTTCCCCCTAAGCGTAAATCCTCAGGTTTAAACGTATAAATAGGATAATTGTTTAAAACCTGTTCTGCTACGACAGCACCGATTGCATTCAGTTGTTGTGCATATTGAGCACCGATACCGCCCACGTCGACCCGCTCTACGCGGGGTGCGTCAAGCCGGATAGAGCGCGAAGGAGGATCATACTTAAGGCGACTGCTTAGCGTCAGCGTGCCTGTTATCGGTGCGGCTAGTAACAGATTGCTAACGACTTTCATGTCGACGACTGTCACAACGCGGTTATCCGCGACATTTAACGTTAAGCGCGGATGACTCAATTGCACTTGAAACACTTGGGCGTACTGAAGATTGGCCGGAAAATGCGGTTCGATTCGGGCTTGCAGATCAGCCAGCGGCAATGTGTAGTTGTTTGTCCAGACGTTATAACCGGCGTTTGCCACGCTTGTTGCCGTCAGGCCTGCAACGGCCAGCGTTGCGGTGAGGGCGGTCATTAGCCCGGCTTTGATCAAGTTGCGTCGTTTTACTTGCATGCCAGAGTTGCCTTCAGGGTGATGTTGATCAGGGTATTGTTAGCTGCGAGACGGGGAATAACTGGGAACAACGTGGAATAGACTCATTTTAAGATCGCCGCGTTCCCTGCAGAGTTGTTAAATTAATCAGTTGAGGCAATGTTTGTCTTCTCGCCAGTCTATGCAACTAGTCTATATACTCCGTCCCAAGGCCGTCAGTATCAGGCAATTGGGATGCGCGATACTTACTATTGCGTGAATTGTGTGACTTTGTTGCGGCTTACTTTTTCTCCTTACGCATTTCTTTCACGTTACCGGACTCGCGCACTCATAAATCATGCCAGATTACCCTCGTCACAGATCATCGCTTTACGAAAACGTTGCCTCATGAAGTATCCAGCGGTTTTGCCTTTTACTGAAATCTTGCCGCAACTCAGCACGTTTGACGCCATCATCGACGCCCGCAGTCCTTCTGAATTTGCCGAAGATCATATTCCCGGTGCCATCAATTGTCCGGTGCTGGACGATGCGCAACGGGTTTGTGTTGGTACGATGTACAAACAAATCAATGCTTTTGAGGCTAAGAAGGTCGGCGCAATGATGATCGCCCGCAATATCGCTCAGCATATCGAGACCTTATTTATCGATAAGCCCAAGGATTGGAAACCGTTGATTTATTGCTGGCGTGGCGGCAGCAGAAGCGGTGCAATGTCGCACATATTGGCAAAAATCGGCTGGCCGGTCATTCAACTGGATGGTGGCTACAAAGAATATCGACGCCACGTCAGCGCAACGATTGCAGAGCATGCCGAGCGCTTGACCTACACCGTGGTGTGCGGTCCGACCGGCAGCGGTAAAAGCCGATTGCTGCAAGTCTTGGCGGCGCAAGGTGCGCAGGTGCTCGATTTGGAAAAGCTCGCTGCCCATCGCGGTTCCGTATTAGGCAATTTGCCGACCGCATTGCAGCCGTCACAAAAAGCGTTTGAGAGTAGCATTTGGGAGTTGTTACGCAATTTCGATCCGGCTTTGCCCGTTTTTGTTGAATCTGAAAGCAAAAAAGTCGGCAATTTGCGTGTGCCGGATGCGTTGATGGATAAAATACGCAGTTCGCCGTGTCTTGCCATAACGCTGTCTCAGCCAAACCGCGTTAAATTACTGATGGATGATTACCTGCATTTTGTGAGCGATCCGACCTTGCTGAATACGCAGCTTAGTTGTCTGGTCGCGTTACACGGTCGTGAAACCATCAGTCGCTGGCAAAAAATGGCCGTAGATGGTCACATGGAAGAATTGGTTGAGGCCTTGCTGGTGAAGCACTATGATCCTGCTTATTTGCAGTCGATCAAACGCAATTTTGGCCAATTTTCTGCGGCACAAGTGTTGGATTTAGCGGATATCTCGGACGAAACCTTTTTAAGCGCGGCGCGTGGTTTACATCCAGCGACAAGAACATCATTTACCTAGGATTTGTATGACTGATACCTCGACGCCAAGCAGTAAGCCAGCCATTAAACTGACGTCGTTCTCGCACGGCGGCGGTTGCGGCTGCAAGATTGCGCCCGGCGTGCTGGCGGAAATCCTCAAAAACTCGACCGGCTTTGCAGTGCCGAAAGAACTTATGGTCGGCATTGAAACTGCCGACGATGCCGCCGTCTATAAATTAAACGACGAGCAAGCGCTGATCGCCACCACCGATTTTTTCATGCCTATCGTTGATGATCCTTACGATTTTGGTCGCATCGCTGCCACCAATGCCATTTCGGACGTCTACGCGATGGGTGGCACACCGATCATGGCATTGGCGCTGGTGGGAATGCCGATCGATAAATTACCGATTGAGGTGATCGGCAAGATTCTCAAAGGCGGCGAATCGATTTGCGCCGAGGCGGGCATCCCGATTGCTGGCGGTCATACCATTGATTCGGTTGAGCCGATTTATGGCCTGGTAGTGCTCGGTCTGGTGCATCCGTCCAAAGTGAAGCGCAACGCTGGCGCAAAAGCAGGCGACAAAATCATTTTAGGCAAGCCTATCGGCGTTGGTGTTTTGTCTGCCGCACTTAAAAAAGATGCGTTGGATGCCCAAGGTTATGCCGCCTTGATCGAGAACACCACAAAACTGAATAAGCCGGGCAAACTGTTGTCCGAATTGGATGGCGTGCATGCGCTGACCGATGTTACCGGCTTTGGCTTATTGGGCCATTTGCTGGAACTGGCGCGTGCTGCAAAGCTAAGCGCGGCGTTAAATATGCATCAAATTCCCTTGCTGCCAGATGTGCAGCGTTTAGCGGAGCAGGGTTATATCACTGGCGCATCGGGACGTAATTGGGACGGCTATGGTCGCGAAGTAATCTTGGACGACGCTATTACTAGCGTGCAGAAAGCGTTACTGACCGATCCCCAAACTTCAGGTGGATTGCTGGTTTCATGCGCGCCGGATGCGGTCGATGCAGTGCTAGCGTTGTTTCAGCGAGAAGGTTTTGCCGATGCGGCCGTCGTCGGGGAAATGCAAGCGGGCGCGCCCGGAATTAACGTATTGCCATAAATGTGATCCAGTAAAAAAATATTAACCGTTTGATTCACACTCCTTAAAACTACAAGAGGGCGCCATGATTCGATTTTCTTCCTCATCCACACTCAAATCGCTATTAGCCACCGTGGTTGCAGCGGTTTCTTTGAGCACAACCGGATTGGTCCATGCGCAGCAGGTATTGCGCGTATCGGCGATTCCTGATGAAGCGCCGACCGAACTTCAGCGCAAATTCAAGCCGTTGGGTGCTTATCTGGAGAAAAAACTGGCAATGAAGGTTGAATTCACGCCGGTGACTGACTATGCCGCATCGGTCGAAGGTTTGATCAATAACAAACTCGACATGGTCTGGTTTGGCGGTTTTACGTTTGTGCAGGCCAATGCGCGCAGCGGCGGCAAAGTTATTCCTATCGTGCAGCGTGAAGAAGATCAAAAATTCCAGTCCGTATTTGTGACGACCAATAAGTCGATCAACAAACTGGAAGATTTAAAAGGTAAAAATTTCAGCTTTGGTTCGGAATCTTCGACCTCCGGCCATTTGATGCCACGTTCGTACTTGTTAGCAGCAAAGATCAATCCCGATGTTGACATGAAGCGCATTGCTTTTTCTGGCGCGCATGACGCTACTGTTGCGGCGGTCGCTGGCGGCAAAGTCGATGCCGGTGCGTTGAATATCTCGGTATGGGAAAAGCTGGTGGCAGAAGGCAAGGTTGATCCAAAAGTGGTGCGCGTGTTTTACACTACGCCCGGTTATTACGACTATAACTGGAGCGTGCGTTCGGACATGAATCCGGTTCTGCGCCAAAAATTGACTGACGCATTTTTGGCGTTAAATAAAGACAATCCGCAAGATAAAGAAATACTGGATTTGCAACGCGCTACGCGATTTATTCCTACCAAAGCAGAAAATTATGCAGCGATTGAGGCAGCGGCACGCAATGCGGGTTTGCTGAAGTAAAGCGGATGGCATGATATTTTCTTTCACTAATTTATCTGTTCGTCATCCAAGTGCAACCAATGCCACGCTAGCGTTGCAAGACTTGACGCTGGCAATCGATCAGGGCGAACAGATCGCGCTGATCGGGCCGTCCGGCGCGGGCAAGACCACGTTGCTGCATACCCTGGCTTGCGCATTAAAGCCGGAGCAGGGTAGTTTTACCTTGTTTGGCGAAGATCCATGGCGGCTGAGCAGTGCTGCCCGCCATGCGTTACGTGCGCGTCTTTTTTTGGCACCGCAAACGCCGCCGTTGCCACCACGTCAGCGTGTAGTCAGTGCTGTATTGGCGGGCTTGTTGCCGCAATGGAGCGTATGGCAAGCGATCAGATCGCTCATCAAACCGGCTTATCCAATCGCCGCTTTTAATGCTTTGGCGCGGGTGAATTTGCAAGATAAACTTTACGCACGGGTGGATCGTTTGTCCGGTGGAGAGCGGCAACGCTGCGGCATGGCGCGACTATTAATTAGTCAGGCCGACTTATTTTTAGTCGATGAGCCGTTATCGGCGCTAGACCCTACGCTGGCTTTACAGACCTTGTCGGTATTGCAGCAGGAAGCAAGCACACGCGGCGCAACTCTCATATGCAGTCTGCATCAGGTTGCATTGGCACGTGAATATTTCCCCCGGATCGTTGGGCTGAGAGGCGGCCGCATTGTATTTGATGCTGCGCGGGAAAATGTGACCAATGCCATGATCGATGCGCTGTATCGGAATAGTAGCGAAGCCAGCGGCGAACAAACGCCAGACGGCGAAACGGCGCAACACGATGCGCATTCTTCCATGGTGCAACCAGCGCTGGCATCTGCCGCGCTCACGCCGCGCTGCTAAGTCCGTATCCATGTCTACCCCCAATTCAAATAATGCCTTGCGATTGCAAGACAACTTGCACCGCGATCCGGCATGGCGTGGGCGCGTCATGATGTCTATCGTCGCGCTGGTCTTGCTATGGCCGATGCTGGTGCTTAGCGAATTTAAGCCGTGGACATTACTGGACGCCCAAAGTCTGGGCGCGACAGGTAAATTTCTCGCCAGTTTTGCACCGCCCGCGCATTCGTTGGAATTTTTAAAAATGGTTGCCGGTGCAACTTGGGACACCATCGCAATGGCAACCATCGGCATGACGTTGGCGATGCTGGCAGCGATACCGATGACGATGGTCGTGACGGCGCATTTATCGATTTCTCGCCTTGGCACCGGGCGGATGGGGCGTTTTGCGATGCTGGTACGGGAAGCTGTGCGTTGGTTGCTGGTGCTGCTGCGTAGCGTGCCTGAATTGGTGTGGGCTTTATTGTTGGTGCGTATCGTAGGGTTGGGGCCTACCGCCGGGGTGATCGCGATTGCATTGACGTACTGCGGAATGCTGGGAAAAGTGTATGCGGAAATTCTTGAATCTTCGGATTCGCATGCATCGGATACGTTGCTAAAAAATGGCAGCGGACGTTTGGCTGCGCTGTTATATGGTGCGTTGCCGGAGTCGGCGGCTGAATTGGTGTCGTACACGGTTTATCGTTGGGAATGCGCAATCCGGGGATCGGTTGTGATGGGTTTTGTTGGCGCTGGCGGGCTTGGTCAGCGCATGGATGAGTCCATGAAAATGATGGCCGGTGATGAGTTATCGACGATGTTGTTGATTTTTGTTTTGTTGGTTGCCGCGGCGGATGCCGTTAGCAAGATGTTGCGCGGAAGGCTTGCTTAATGGCTTCTATTAACACTCGCTCAGCGGCAGTTAAGTTACATCCTGCGTTAGCTGTCCTTCCTGAATACGCCACTTTGCCGGAAGCACCGCGCTGGCGCTTGTCGACGGTTGCATTGTTGTTGGGTTTAGTGGCGCTGATCGTCATCAGTTTTATCTCGTTGCCGCTGCAATGGGGTGGATTTTTTACGCAGGAAGCGGTGCGGACGACGGGAGAGTTTTTGCATGGTTTTGCACCGCCAGAGTTGTCTGTGCCGTTCTTGCTTAAAATTGCGATTGGTACAGCGGAGACGTTATCGATGTCGGCATTGGGGACAATATTGGCGGCGATTGCGGGGGTGGTTTTGGGGTTGCCAGCAAGTGGTCGGTTTGGTGGTGTTGCGCGGGCGGCGACGCGTACTTTGTTGAATGTTCTGCGGTCAATTCCTGAATTGGTATGGGCGTCGATATTGTTGATTGCAGCGGGGCTTGGGCCGTTTGCAGGCACGCTGGCATTGGCTGCGCATACTTCTGGCGTGCTGGGGCGGTTGTTTGCGGATGCGTATGAGAATACTTCTTCGCTGCCGGAAAGTACGTTGCGGACTAATGGTGTTGGAGCTGTTCCGGCGTTTTTGTATGCGACATTGCAGCAGACTTTGCCGCAGATGATGTCTTATACTTTGTATCGGTGGGAGAATAATATTCGTGCTGCTGCGATCCTTGGGGTTGTAGGGGCGGGGGGATTGGGGCAGATGCTGAAATACCATTTGTCGTTGTTTCAGATGCAGCAGGCTGCTAATGTTATTTTGGCGATGCTGGTGATGGTGGCGGTGGTGGATTCTGTTAGTTTTATATTGCGTAGCTGGTTGACGAAATAAGTTCGGTTTTGGTGGTGATTAAAACGGGTTTTTCTCCGTAGATTTTGTCGGGGGTAGCCTGACAGCTAGTCACTTTTTTTTTGCTTCGTTAAGTGCCCCTGGTTTGCATCCACGGAGCACAAACCGTGTCAACAACCAGCAACACTGAACTAAACAAATCCAATGTCATCTTCCTGCCGCCTGATCCATAATCCAGGCAATAAATCTCCCCACCTTAGACCGCTTAGCGTGCGCCGCCGGATAAACCAAATGATGTGCATAAACCCGAATCCCACTTTGATCCGGAAACACCGGCACCAACAACCCCCGCTTCAAAAAATCCTCCGACAACCGATTGCTTTCCAAAGCAATCCCCAACCCCTGAACCGCCGCCTCAATCGACATATAAGCACGATCAAAACTCAACCCATATTGGCTAGGGCTAACCGGCAACCCATGCGCAGCAAACCACTGCGGCCACTGCACCAGATTCACCTCAGAAAAAATCAAATTTTGCTGCAACAAATTCTGCGCACCGCGCAAATCCAATTCCGCAGATAAAGCCGGACTAATCACCGGCATAATCTCTTCAGTAAAAATCGTCTCCACATGTAAGTCAGCCCACCGCACCGCCCCATATCGAATATCCAAATCAATATCCCCATGCGAAAACTCGGTGTACATATGCGACGCCGACAACCGCAACCGAATATCCGGATGCGTCTTCATAAAATGTGGCAAACGCGGCATCAACCACAGACTGGCAAAACTGGGCGCACTATGCACCCGCAATATCTCAATCCCATCCTCCCCACGCGCACTTTGCGCAGCATTCGCAATCAACGCCAACGCCCCCGCCAGACTTTGTTGATAACGCTCACCGGCGGGTGTCAGCGTAACGCCCCGAAATGTGCGCTCAAACAATTTCATCCCTATAAAAGCTTCCAGATTAGAGATTTGATGACTGACCGCTGACGGCGTCAGATTTAACTCCTCAGCCGCCTTGCTGATGTTGGTATGACGGGCGACGACTTCAAATGCGATGACCGATTTTAGAGGAGGTAGATGCATTGTTGGCTGTTAGTAGCGAGTGGAATCGATCGGATGAAATGCGCGGGAAAATGTCAGCTATGAAAAAAATTCAAAGCACTTTGAAGGATTGTAGCTTGCTGGCCCCCCGGTCGCATGAAATACTCATTTCGTCATATTAATTATTACAAAGATAACAAAGTTATCAATCTAAGGAGACTCAGGTGCTATTAAAAAATAAAGTTGCCGTGATTACCGGCGCAGCCTCTGCCAGAGGAATCGGCAAGGCCGTCGCCCGTTTGTTCGCCAGCCATGGCGCACTCATCGCCATCCTCGATCTGGATGCAGAAGCCGCCGCCGCTGCCGCAGCCGATATCGGGCCCGCCCACATCGGCCTGGCGTGCGATGTCACCGATAAAGCCGCCTGCCAAAAGGCCGCGCAAGAAGTCCTGCAACGGCTGGGACACGTCGATATTCTAGTCAACAATGCAGGCATCACCCAGCCCCTGAAAATCATGGAAATCGAGGCCGCCAATTACGAGGCCGTCACCGATGTTTCGTTGCGCGGCACGCTCTATATGAGCCAAGCGTTTATCCCCCACATGCGTGGCCGTCACAGCGGTTCAATCGTCTGCCTGTCATCGGTATCCGCACAGCGCGGCGGCGGAATTTTTGGTGGCCCGCATTACTCAGCGGCAAAAGCAGGGGTGCTGGGGCTGGCGCGTGCCATGGCGCGGGAATTGGGGCCGGATAATATCCGCGTCAATTCGTTGACACCGGGTTTGATCCAGACCGACATTACCGCAGGCAAGCTGACCGACCAAATGAAGATTGATATCTTAAAAGGCATTCCGCTGAATCGTCTGGGCGATGCGGCGGACGTGGCGAATAGCTGCTTGTTTCTTGCCAGCGATCTTTCCAGTTATCTGACTGGCGTCACGCTGGATGTGAACGGCGGGATGCTGATTCATTAAAAACTATCATGCTAGAAGTTGTCTTGCAGTAACAGTCGTTAAAACAAAAAAGCCCGGAAATATCCGGGCACATAAAAATAATTAAGTCGCAAAGCTGTTCCTATCCAAAACAGGAGACAAAAAATGAAACACGATGATAGCCTCGGTCAGCAGGGCCACGCCCGCCGCAAAATCCTCGCCTATGGCGCTGTGTTGCCGTTGTCGGCAATGATCGGCAAATACGCTCACGCAGCGGAATTCAATTACAAAATGGCCACCGGGCAAGATCCCACGCATCCGGTCAACAAACGTGCGCAGGATGCGATCAACCGGATCAAGGAGGCCAGTGGCGGCCGTGTCGATATTCGTCTGTTTCCCGCCAATCAGCTTGGTTCCGATACCGATCTTTTGGCGCAAGTACGAAATGGCGGCGTTGAATTTTTCAATCTGGCGTCATCCATTCTCGCCACGCTGGTGCCTGCTTCTGGCATCGTGAATACCGGTTTCGCGTTTAACAGTTATGCGCAAGTCTGGAAAGCGGTCGATGGGCCTTTAGGCAAATATATTCGCAGTGAGATTGAGAAGTTCGGCATCGTCACCGTTTCGCGTAGTTGGGATAACGGCTTCCGCCAACTTACTTCATCGACCCGCGCAATTCATACGCCCGAGGATTTGCGCGGCTTCAAAATGCGGGTGCCTCCAGCACCGATTCTGACGTCGCTATTTCAGGCATTGGGTGCCGGGCCGACACCGATTAATTTCAATGAAGTGTATTCGGCATTGCAGACCAAGCTGGTCGAGGGGCAAGAAAATCCGTTGCCGATCATCGCCACTGCACGTCTCTATGAAGTCCAAAAATATTGCAGCATGACCAGCCACGTCTGGGACGGCTATTGGATACTCGGAAATCGCAGGGCGATGGAAAAATTACCCGCCGATATGCAAGTCATTGTGCGGCGCGAGTTTGATCGTTCCGCGCTCGATCAACGCGCCGATATTGCCAAGCTGAACGATACCTTACGGCAGGACATGACCGGCAAAGGTTTGCAGTTCGTCGATGTCGATAAAAATGCCTTCCGCGATGCGTTGCGCAAGAGTAGCTTTTACAAAGACTGGAAAGCAAAGTTCGGCGAGCAAGGCTGGAACTTATTGCAGCAAGAGGTCGGAGCATTAGCATGATGGCCGCCAGTCATCACAGCGATGCGTCATCGCAGCAACAAATGCATCCGCGAAGCCACGGTATCGGCTTGGCGCAGCTGGAAAAAGCGCTAGGTTGGATTGTTGAAGTGCCAGCCGCGATTGCGGTTGTTGCAGAGGTGCTGATTTTGCTTTCAAGTGTGATCGCAAGATTTGTGTTTCATCAGCCGCTGGTGTGGGCCGATGAGTTGGCATCGACCGTGTTTTTATGGTTGGCGATGTTCGGCGCAGCAGTCGCATTGCGGCGTGGCGAACATATGCGCATGACCGCGCTGGTGAGCAAACTTTCCGGTGAATGGCGGGCGCGGGTGGAGGCGCTGGCGGTCGCCACACCCTGTTTATTTCTAGCATTATTGCTGTGGCCCGCAATTGACTATGCGCAGCAGGAATGGGTGGTGCAATCGCCTGCGCTGGGGCTGCCCGGCACCTTGCGCGAGGCGGCATTGCCGGTCGGTTGCCTATTAATGCTGGCGATTTGCGGCTTGCGGTTGCTGCGATTTCAAACCTACCGTTTGCGTAATCTGGCGTTCGTCGGGGTTACGCTAGCCGTGATTGCGATTGCCCTTTATCTGGGCGCAAGCGCCTTACAAACCATCGGTAACTGGAATTTACTATTTTTCTTTGTGCTGCTAGTCGGCGCTGGCGTATTGGCCGGCGTGCCGATTGCATTCTGTTTTGGCCTCGTGACTGTGGCCTATTTGCTGGTGACGACATCGACGCCGCTAGAGGTGGTGTCGGGCCGGATTAACGAGGGCATGAGTTCTTTGATTTTGCTAGCGGTGCCGCTGTTTATCCTGCTGGGCCAACTGATTGAAATGACGCAGATGGCAAAGGCAATGGTCGGATTTCTGGCGTCGTTACTAGGACATGTGCGCGGCGGTTTGTCTTACGTACTGCTGGGCGCAATGATGTTGGTGTCGGGGATTTCGGGCGCAAAAACAGCGGACATGGCGGCAGTCGCGCCGGTGTTGTTTCCCGAGATGAAAAAGCGCGGTATGGATGAGGGCGAGTTGGTGTCCTTGCTGGCAGCATCGGGTGCCATGGCGGAGACCATTCCACCATCACTAGTGCTGATTACGATTGGATCGGTGACAGGCGTATCGATTGCCGCGTTGTTCACTGGCGGTCTGCTGCCCGGCGTCGTGTTGGCTTTGGTGCTGGCGCTGTTGGCACGCTACCGGATTCCTGAAAAAAATATGGTCGGTATCAAACGCGCACCGGCTGCCGAGGTTTTACGTAGTTTTGTGATCGCATTGCCCGCGCTGGCGATACCTGTATTGATCCGCACCGCAGTGGTAGAGGGCGTAGCAACGGCAACGGAAGTATCGACCATCGGCATCGTCTACACCATTCTGGTTGGCGTACTGGTCTATCGCCGTTTCGATGTGCGCAGGATATTCCCGATGCTGGTGGAGACCGCTTCATTGTCTGGTGCAATTCTGTTCATTATCGGCACGGCAACCTGCATGGCGTGGGCTTTGACGCAGTCCGGTTTTTCGCATGCTTTGGCGGCTGCGATGGCTGCGGTACCGGGTGGCCGCTGGGGATTTCTGTTGATTTCAATTGTCACTTTTATCGTCTTGGGCAGCGTGTTGGAAGGGATTCCGGCGATGGTGTTGTTTGGTCCATTGTTGTTCCCGATTGCCCGTCAGCTTGGCGTGCATGAGGTGCATTACGCGATGGTGGTGATTCTGGCGATGGGAATCGGCTTGTTCGCGCCACCTTTTGGATTGGGCTATTACAGCGCTTGCACGATAGGCCGGGTCAGTCCGGATGCGGGGATGCGGCGCATTTGGCCTTACCTTGGCGCGCTGCTTTTGGCATTGCTAGTGGTGGCAGCGATCCCTTGGATTTCAATTGGTTTTCTCCATTAATGCCTACCGACAAACATGAAAAATTGCAGACTCAAAGGAAATAAAAATGACACTTGAAACGTTAGAAATGCCGTTATCCGAACGGGCCTATCGGATTCGAAAAAATGCCCTGCAAATGGGCGAGGTACAAGGGCAGGGCTATGTCGGACAGGCATTGGGCGTTGCCGACGTACTATCGGTGGCCTATTTTCATGCGCTTAACTTTCGTCCTGAAGACCCGAAATGGGAGCAGCGCGACCGGTTTCTGTTATCGATTGGTCATTACGCCATCGCGCTGTATGCGGTCTTGATCGAAGCGGGCGTTATCCCGCAAGAAGAGTTGGAGACTTATGGCTCGGACGACAGCCGTTTGCCGATGTCGGGCATGGCGACGTACACGCCGGGCATGGAAATTACCGGCGGATCGTTGGGGCATGGCTTGGGGATCGCGGTCGGTATGTGTCTGGGTTTGAAGCAGAAAGGATCGCAGTCATTTGTCTATAACTTGCTGTCCGATGGTGAGCTGAATGAAGGTTCGACTTGGGAGGCCGCACTGTCGGCCAGCCATTGGGGGCTGAACAATTTGATTGCTCTGGTAGATGTGAATGATCAGCAAGCCGACGGCGCATCTTCCAGCGTGCTGGGGGTAGAACCATTGGTGGATAAATGGGCAGCGTTCGGCTGGCATGTGCAACGGGTCAATGGCAACGATTTAAGCGCGCTGGTGGCAGCGTTCGACACGGCGCGTGCGCTGACCGATGCACGTCCGCGCATGATTATTTGCGACACCTTGATGGGCAAGGGCGTGCCATTTCTGGAGACGCGCGAGAAGAACCATTTTATTCGGGTCGATCCGGAAGAGTGGCAACTGGCTTTAAGAGAATTGTATAAAGGGGAAGCCGCATGAACGACGCCATAAAAATTCCGGCCAAGCCGCGCCTGACGACCTCGGCGATGATTGCCTCCCTTGCGACGGAAGGCCAGCGCACCAAGCCTGCGCCGTTCGGTCACGCGTTGGCAGAACTGGCGGAGACGCGCCGGGATATCGTCGGCATGACAGCCGATCTGGGTAAATATACCGATTTGCATATTTTTGCCAAGGCGCATCCTGAACGTTATTTTCAAATGGGGATGGCCGAACAATTGCTGATCATGGCCGCTGCAGGCATGGCAAAAGAAGGTTTTATGCCGTTCGCCACCACGTACGCGGTGTTTGCTGCAAGACGTGCTTACGATTTTCTCTGCCTGGCGGTGGCGGAAGAAAATCTGAACGTGAAAGTTGTTTGCGCGTTGCCCGGCCTGACGACTGGCTATGGTCCTAGTCATCAGGCGACCGACGATCTGGCGATCTTCCGCGCTATGCCCAATCTGACGATTGTAGACCCGTGCGATGCGCTGGATATCGAGCAGGCGGTGCCAGCGATTGCTGCGCATAACGGCCCGGTGTATATGCGCTTGCTACGCGGCAATGTGCCGCTGGTGCTGGACGAATATAACTATAAGTTCGAACTCGGCAAGGCCAAACTGTTGCGTGACGGTGGCGATGCACTGATCATTTCATCCGGCTTCATGACCATGCGAGCATTGGAGACCGCGGATATATTGCGCGCCGACAGCGTTGATGTCGGCGTTTTGCATGTGCCGACGATTAAGCCACTAGATGAAGAAACCATTATCCGGGAAGCCTCACGCAATGGCCGCATGGTCATCGTCGCAGAAAATCATTCGGTCATTGGCGGATTGGGCGAAGCCGTGGCTAGCTTGTTGATGCGCTCTGGCGTGCGGCCTGCGGCGTTTCATCAAATTGCATTGCCGGATGCATTTTTGGATGCTGGCGCATTGCCTACGCTGCATGATCGTTATGGTATTTCTGCGGAAATGATGTCGACTAGGGTCAAATCATGGCTGTAACCCCAGCAATGTCAGCCATGCCAGCTACGCCATCCTACGCAGCGGCGATGCCTTTTGTGCCGCTGTCGATGGTGCAATTGCGTGAAATGGCACGGATCAATCGCGTTGATTGCACCAACATGTATATGGCGGCGGGCAACGGTCATTTCGGCAGCAGTTTTTCCTGCGTGGAAATTCTGACTGCGCTGTATTTTTCGGTGATGCGGGTTGATCCTGCTAATCCGGATTGGGCCGATCGTGATCGACATATATTCTCGAAAGGCCACGCCGCGCCGACGTTGTATTCATCGCTGATCCGACGCGGATTTATGCCAGCCGAATGGATGCACGAATTTGAAACCGAAGTTGGGGTGAAGCTCATGACACATCCTTCCCGACGCTATCAACCGGGTGTCGATGTCTCGACCGGGGCGTTGGGCCATGGCTTGTCGATAGGCGTGGGAATGGCGTTGGCTGGGAAGATGGACCGCAAGGACTATCGCGTATTTGTGTTGCTGGGTGACGGCGAGATTAACGAGGGATCGGTATGGGAGGCGGCAATGAGTGCCGCTAAATATAAACTCGATAATCTGGTCGCGATTGTGGATCGCAATGGCTTGTGTGTTGATGGCAGGGCGGAAGACGTGATGCCGATGGGGCCGCTGAAACAGCGTTGGGAAGCTTTTGGCTGGGAAACTTTTGAGGTGGATGGTCACGATATCCCCGCGTTGCTGCCGCTGCTGGATGTTCTGCGTAATCAGGGAAATGCTAAACCGCGAATGATTATCGCCAACACGATTAAAGGCAAAGGCGTCAGTTTTATGGAAGACGTGCGCGGCTGGCATGCCGATGTGATTACGCCTGCGCAATACGCTTGCGTGGTGGACGAATTGAAGGAGCCGCTGCAATGACCATGACCGCGCTTAAACCTGTGACGACAGTGCCAACGACCGCCGAACAATGTAACGCATGGATTGCAGAGCGACGCGCTAGTTACGCGCTAAAACCTGCGCGTGACCAATTTGGCGAAAGCTTTTTGGCACTGGCTGCGGAGTTCCCGCAATTGGTCGCCGTGACAGCCGATTTGATGAACGCAACGGGACTGGTCGCTTTCGGTGCGGCTTATCCTGAACGGATGATCAATGTCGGGATTGCCGAGCAAAATCTGGTCGGCGTGACTGCCGGATTGGCTTCTTGCGGCAAATTGTCGGTTGCCGTGACGTATGCATCGTTTTTATCGCTGCGTGCGATTGAGCAGGTGAAAGTCGATTGCGCCTATAACGGAATGAAGGTTATTTTGGTCGGTATGGCGGCGGGTCTTTCGTATGGCGTGGGCGGTCCGACCCATCAGACTTATGAGGATGTGGCTGTCATGCGCGCTATCCCTAATATGATCGTGCTGGCCCCTGCCGACGCGGTAGAAATGGATAAAGCATTACGCGCCTGCATTGAGCAGCCCCGCAATACGCCGATTTTTCTGCGTCTTGGTCGCGGGCCGGAATATAGTTTTAACGCGCCCGACACGTCCTTTGAAATTGGCAAGGCGATCACGCTGCGTGATGGCGATGACCTCTGCATTGTTGCCAATGGCGCAATGGTATTTGAGGCGATGCTGGCCGCCGATGCACTCGCGCTGGAAGGTGTGCATGTGCAGGTGCAGGTGCTGAACATGCATACCGTCAAACCGATTGATCGTGAATCGATATTGGATGCGGCGCGGCGTGTGCGCGGGATCTTGGTGGTTGAGGAGCATAGCGTCCATGGCGGATTGGGTTCGGCGGTGCTGGAAGTGTTGGATCAGGGGCATAACATTCCGGTGCAGCGGATTGGGATTCAGGATGCTTATCCGCCGATAGGACCGACTTTTGCGTTGCGGGCCTCGCTTGGTTTATGCGCTGAAAATATAGTGGTGCAGGCCAAGGTGATGCTAAATCGCGTGACGCTATAAGCGTTGCTTTATCGCTTTTGTAGGTTGCATATTGATGGAGACTGCATTGAAAATAACAAAAATCGGCTTTATCGGACTGGGATCGATGGGACTGCCGATGGCAAAGAATTTGCTGGCGAGCGGCTTTGTCGTCAGCGGTTTCGATATTAAGCCCACCGCGATGGCGGCGTTTACGGCCGCAGGCGGACTTGCTGCCAAATCCGCAGTCCAGGCGTTCACCGACGTTGACGCTGTCATTTTGATGGTGATCAATGCTGCGCAGGCCGAGGCTATTTTGTTCGCCGATGGCGGATTGGCGGCGTTGCCGGATCACGCAGTCGTCGTATTGTCGGCGACTTGCCCACCAAGCGCGGTGGAGGCAATCGCCGCAAGGGTTGTGGTTGCGGGCAAGCGCTTTGTCGATGCGCCGGTATCCGGCGGCGTGGTTGGTGCGGCTGCGGCAACGTTGACGATTATGGCGGCCGCAGACGCTGCTACGCTGGCGGCGGTAGCGCCGGTTTTTGCGGCGATCAGCGATAAAGTATTTCACGTCGGCACGCGTCCCGGTCAGGGTGCGATGGCGAAGACCGTGAACCAGCTATTGTGCGGCGTTCATCTGGCGGCAACGGCAGAGGCTATTTCACTGGCGGACAGGGCGGGCATCGATCTCAATGTGATGCTGAAAATTTTGGGCGGTTCGGCGGCATCAAGCTGGATGTTGAAAGATCGGGGGCAGCGGATGTTGGAGGTTGAGCCGGTTGTCACCAGTGCAGTGGATATTTTCGTCAAAGATCTGGGTATCGTGCTGGTCGCAGGCAACGACAGCAAAGCCGCGATACCGCTGGCGACACTGGCCTATCAATTGTTTGCGGATGTGTCCCAGAGTGGGGCGGGTGCCAGCGACGATAGTCAGGTTATTCGCGCTTACCACGCCCTTAATCAGGGGATTTGGCGAGAATTGCAGAAAAAATAGGTAAAAATGGGGAAAAAGTAACCTCTACTTACTCTTGATAACCCGCTTTCCTGACCAATTGGGCGCATCTGCTATTTAGCGGGAGCGCCCTTTGTACGTTAAAATAGCGGCCTTAGCGGTTTGCTCAAAGATAATTGAGACAAAAAGCAACTTCCCTCCAAGCCGAGGCTCTGCGCTTTTTTCACTGGTGATACTCAGAATACCCAGTCTTGAAAACGAGCCAGCATTAAAAAATTATCGATCAATAGCATCAATGAACATCGGTTAACACCCATTAATACCCATCGGCAGCCTTTTAGCCGTATTTATCAACCTGTCAGCTTTCATTTTCAGCCATCTTGCGAGAAGCACCGTGACCTACAGCATCAAAGAAATTTTTTATACACTTCAGGGCGAAGGCACGCATGCCGGACGCCCAGCGGTATTTTGTCGCTTTAGCGGGTGCAATTTATGGACTGGACGGGAAGAAGATCGCAGCAAAGCGATTTGTCAGTTTTGCGATACCGATTTTGTGGGTACAGATGGCGAAGGCGGCGGCAAGTTTAAGACTGCCGATGCGCTGGCCGAGACCATTAACGCGCTATGGCCGACTACTTATACGGACAGCAAATTTGTGGTGTTCACAGGTGGCGAACCATTATTGCAACTGGATACGGCATTGATCGCCAGCATGCACGCGGCAGGATTTGAGATTGCGATTGAAACCAATGGCACGATAGAGGTGCCGGCAGGCGTGGATTGGATCTGCGTTAGTCCCAAAATGGGTTCGGTCCTGAAAGTGTTCAAGGGCAATGAGTTAAAGGTCGTGATCCCGCAACTGGGCCAATCGCTGGCAACATATGAAACGCTTGATTTCGATCATTTCTATTTGCAGGCGATGGATGGGCCGCTATTGGCCGATAATCTGGCGCGCGCGATTGAAACCTGTAAGCGCAATCCAAAGTGGAAATTAAGTTTGCAGACGCATAAACTGCTCCAAATACCTTAAGTTTCTTCGTTCTGTTTCATCACCTCTGAGAACAGTTGCGAATGCCGTCTTTTGGATGCGCTATTTGCAACGGACCGCTAAGAGGTGTCCTCGATTATTTATGTAGACCTGATTATGTTAACCATTACCCGCAAACTTGAATTCGATGCAGGACACCGCATCCCCGATCACAAAAGCCAGTGCCGCAATTTGCATGGACATCGTTATACGCTGGAAATTACATTAGTCGGTGCCATCATCGAGGTTGAGGGCAGCTCTGATAATGGCATGATCATGGATTTTTCGGATATCAAGACGCTGGCTAAACAGCATTTGGTAGACGTCTGGGATCACGCTTTTATCGTGTATGAAAAAGATACCGCCGTGCGAGAGTTTCTGGCGACTTTGCCAGACCATAAAACCGTCGTGATCGACCGTATTCCTACCGTTGAAAATCTTGCCCGCGCTGCTTACGATATTCTCAAAGCCGCCTATAAAGATCATTACGGCACCGGCTTGCATTTGCAAAAACTGGTATTGCATGAAACCCCGAATTGTTGGGCCGAGATTTCCGAAGATCGTTGATAAGCAGAGCCGCAGCGATAAGGTAGCGCATTACGCGCCGACGCCTTTTGCGTAATGCGGCATTTAACACCGGTGGTTAAACTAAAATTTTTTATGTATGCATAATTCAGGCGATCCCCTCGATACCAGCGCGCGTGACATCCTCTTCATGCAGCAAGCGCTTTCGCAGGCACACAACGCCTGGGCGCTGGGCGAGGTGCCGGTAGGTGCGCTGGTGGTAAAAGATGGCGTGGTCATCGCGACTGGCTTTAATCAGCCGATAGGCCAGCATGATCCTACCGCCCACGCCGAAATTATGGCCTTGCGTGCCGCTGCTACGCTGCTCGGCAATTATCGGCTTCCCGGTTGCGAACTGTATGTCACGCTGGAACCTTGTGTGATGTGCGCAGGGGCGATGATGCATGCCCGTCTGGCACGGGTGGTGTACGGTGCCAGCGATCCTAAAACCGGTGCTTGTGGCTCTGTCTTGAATCTGTTTGAGCAAGAAAAACTCAATCATCATACGGTGCTTAGCGGTGGGGTATTGGCTGAAGAATGTGGCACACTATTGAAGCAATTTTTCGCAGAGCGTCGGTTGGCGCTGGCGCAACAAAAAAGTGTTTGATGTGGTGCGATTGGTGTAGCGCTCATCCTTATTTATTGCTCATTATCATGACCTGAGGCGTTTCAGTGGATCAAGAAAATTCGAACGTACAAACTGACGTGCAGACGCCGTCCCCGGCAACCAAGATTGGCGTCGCTTTAATTGCGCCCGGCGGCTATGCGCTGGATGAGCAAGTCTTGGCGCGGGGTATTCTGGCGCTGCAAAAGCAGGATTGCGTGGTCTATAACTACTACGACGCGGCAGAGAAATATCAACGGTTTGGTGGCACCGATGCGGCGCGGGTAGCGCAGATTTATGATGCGGTTGCCAATCCGCAGGTGCAGATTGTGATGGCGCTACGTGGCAGTTATGGCATGTCGCGGCTGTTGCCGTTGTTGGATTTCAGACGCATCGCCTCCAGCAAAAAAATGTTTGTCGGACATAGCGATTTCACCGCTTTCCATTTGGCATTGCTGACACAAACCGGCTTGCAAAGCTTTGCGGGGCCAATGTTATGCAGCGACTTTGGCGATCTGGAATTAAGCGAATTTACGATGTCGCATTTCTGGCAAACGCTGCGTCAGTCTGAGCAAACCTTACAAGTAACATCCAGCGGCAATCCGGATGTCAATGTTAGCGGCACACTGTGGGGCGGCAATCTGGCGATGATCAATCATTTGATCGGAACGCCGTATTTGCCACATATCGAAGACGGTATTTTGTTTCTGGAAGACATCGGCGAGCATCCTTACCGTATCGAACGGATGCTGCTACAGCTGCAATACGCCGGGATTTTGGGACGTCAGCAGGCAATTGTGCTGGGAGATTTCTCACAGTATCGGCTGGCGGAGCATGACAATGGCTATGATTTCGATGCCATGTTGACCTATCTGCGAGCGCATATTGCCGTGCCGATTCTGACGGGTCTGCCGTTTGGGCATATTCGCGACAAAGTCACACTTCCTGTCGGTAGTCAGGCAAAGTTGGTTTCCGGTTCGACCGGTTTTCAACTCAGTATTAGTAGCGGACTTACATTGAGCTGACCTTAAAACTGGTATGCATTGCAAGGGTTTGTCCCCGCGAAAGCGTGACCAGACCCGGCTTGCCCGGCATATGAAACGCATTGATCGGATGCGTAATCGGCTCAAAACAAAAATAATCCAGACCCGGTGGTCGATACATCAGACTGTAGCCATTGCAGTTATCCATCGTCATCGTCAATTGCAGCCCGTGATCAGGGTAGCTGACCACCGCTTTTCCATCCCATCCCGTAAAGCAGTTATCAATCAACGGCCCATCCAGCGCAGCTGCTTGATTGTAATTCCACGTCTGCGGAAAAGCGCTGGTGTGCGCGGTAGGAATAGGATCTTTACCTGATAACCAGACGCCGTCGGCGCGGGCCTGAAAACGAGTAGTGGCGTTGCAGGGGAAGTAAGGATGCAGCCCAAGTCCATAAGGCAAAGATGCAGTTCCCAAGTGAGTCACGGCCAAGGCAATGGATAGCCCATCGTCTAATAAAGTCAGTTTCTGCGTGCAGCGATAAATATATGGATTGCCTTCGAACTGATCGGCTTTCAGCGTCAATTCAACGCTGTTGGCAGTCTGATTAGTAACGCGCCATTTCTGCAGCCATCCGTCGCCATGAATGGGATACGGCTCACCGACGCGATTTTCAAGGATCGGAAAATGTTGTCCCTGATGCGTAAAGCCGTCTTCCGTAATCCGATTTGACCACGGTACTAACGGAAAACAGCCTGTTGTATAGCAATCCTTTGAATGTCCATCCCACGGTCTGAAAAGCGGCCGCCATTGCTGCGCGCTTTTCCATTCCCATGCTGCGATGCTCGCCCCTAATGTCGGTAATATTTGCAGCCGTTGGGTAGCTGATTCCAGTGCAATAATCGGCATTGGCGGCGCATCTTGCAGTCTCTTGATTGTCATTTTTTTTGATCGGTGATTACCGCGTACTGACTCGCGCTTATGCGAGTTTGTTTAATGATGTTAACACTGGCTTATACAGGGGATGATGAATAATTTCGATGAAGCAATATCAAAATCGGAACGAGTAATATTTATTTACTAACTTGCTCATTGTTTAATATCAAAATGCGTATCGAAAACTCTAAATAATTCATTGGATAGTTATTAGTCTTTCTTCTACGATAAGAATTGGCAATCAGAAAGCCTATTGTTTCAGAACGACGAATTGCGGAATAACGACAACTATAGTGCGGTGATTCTATTCACCGCAGGTCCGTAATAAGTATGTTAATCAGCTCCAAGGAGAAGACAAATGAAATTAGCTAGTAAAAAAATCATCGCGTCCGCATTATTTGCAGGTCTGGGTTTGGGATTAGCATCCAGCGCATTTGCGGATAAACCGTTGGTAATGGGTTTTGCGCAGGTGGGCGCTGAAAGTGAATGGCGCACTGCCAATACTGCTTCCATCAAAGACGCTGCAAGCAAAGCTGGTGTGACGTTGAAATTTTCCGATGCACAGCAAAAACAAGAAAATCAGATCAAGGCCATTCGCTCTTATATTGCGCAAAAAGTTGATGTTATCGCCTTCTCACCGGTGGTTGAATCCGGCTGGGATACGGTATTGAAAGAAGCTAAAAGCGCTAAAATTCCCGTTATTCTGACGGATCGCGCAGTCAACGTTACCGATAAATCCCTGTATGTGACGTTTATCGGATCAGATTTTGTGGAAGAAGGTCATCGCGCCGGACGTTGGTTGTTAGAGCGAGCCAAGACTATGCCCGCTGGCGATATTAATATCGTGGAGTTGCAGGGGACAGTCGGTTCGGCCCCCGCGATTGATCGTAAGGCCGGTTTCGAGAAAGAAATCGCCAGCAATCCACGTTTGAAAATTATTCGTTCGCAGACCGGTGATTTCACCCGTGCTAAAGGCAAAGAAGTTATGGAGGCTTTTTTAAAGGCCGAAGGCAAAAAAATCAATGTTTTGTATGCACATAATGACGATATGGCGATTGGTGCGATTCAGGCAATTGAAGAAGCTGGCCTGAAACCGGGTAAAGATATTCTGGTTATTTCGGTGGATGGCGTTAAGGGGGCTTTTGAAGCGATGATGGCTGGCAAATTGAATGTCACCGTTGAATGCAGCCCTCTGCTAGGACCGCAATTGATGCAGGTTGCCAAGGATATTGTTGCCGGTAAAACAGTTCCAAAGCGTATTACGACTGAAGAGGGCGTATTCCCGGCAGAAGTGGCTGCTAAGGAATTCCCGAATCGCAAGTATTGAACTATAACTATTGCAGTATTGCGTGATTAATTATTGCGCCTGAATAGCAGCGTTGCGCATTAATACGGCGATCCGTTATCTTAATAACGCCTGAAATAATTCTTATGGATCGGATCGCTATTCTCATGCCGCAGAGCGTCCAGCGACGCAATATTTCAACGCGGCATAAGAAATTTTTCGGGAAATCTGGCAATGGTGACATCAACTACAACGCCGGTAGCCACCCCGGCGTCTTCATCCGGCCGCAGTTCCAGGCCTGTGCTGGAACTTACTGGCATCACTAAAATATTCCCCGGCGTCAAAGCGCTGACCGATGTTGGCCTGCAATTGTTTGCGGGCGAAGTACATACATTGATGGGACAAAACGGTGCAGGAAAATCAACCTTGATCAAAATCCTGACGGGCGTCTATAAGCCCGACAGCGGACGCATTTTGTTGAACGGTCGTCAAATCCAGCCAGGATCAACGCTGGAAGCACAGAATCTGGGTATCAGTACCGTCTATCAGGAGGTGAATTTATGTCTCAATCTGACCGTGGCGGAGAACATTTTTATTGGTCGCTATCCGATGCGCCACGGTTTTATCGACTGGGCCACGATGCAGCGCAAGGCGCAGCAGTTACTGGCTGACCTGCAGGTAGAGATCGATGTCAGCGCGCCGTTGTCGCGGTATTCGCTGGCAATTCAGCAAATGGTGGCGATTTCGCGCGCGCTGAGTATTTCGGCCAAAGTCTTGATTCTGGACGAGCCGACTTCCAGTCTCGACGACAACGAAGTACAGATGCTGTTCGGCGTGTTGCGTCGCCTGCGTGAGCAGGGAATGGCGATTTTATTTGTGACCCATTTTTTGGATCAGACATTCGAGATTTCTGATCGCATTACCGTACTGCGCAACGGCATCCGCGAGGGTGAATACGCCGCCAGTGCTTTGACGCGTTACGACTTGGTAAACAAAATGGTCGGCGTCAGCGCTGAAGAAGCTGCGGCGGCGACCACGGCGCGAGAAGATCAACTGCAATTGTTACCATTGATTGATCTGGGTCAGTCAGTTGCCGCCGCAACGACCGACTATTTGCAGGCATCAGGCATCGGCCGCAAGGGCGCGTTAGCGCCATTGGATCTGGTTTGCCGCAGCGGCGAGGTGCTGGGTTTGTGCGGCTTACTGGGCTCCGGTCGAACCGAGGCTGCGCGATTATTGTTTGGCGCCGATAAAGTCGACAGCGGCACCATTGCAGTCAAAGGCAAGGTGCATAAATTTACTTCGCCCCGCGATGCGATTGCTGCGGGAATTGGTTTCTGTTCCGAGAATCGCAAGGAAGAGGGCGCAATTCTGGAGTTGAGTGTGCGTGAAAATATTATTCTGGCATTGCAGGCTCGGGCCGGATTGATGCATGTGATTGGCCGTAAGCGCCAGCAAGAAATCGCCAATAACTACATTAAATGGCTCGGCATTAAAACGCCAAATGCAGAAACGCCGATAGGCAAACTATCGGGCGGCAATCAACAAAAAGCGTTGCTGGCCCGCTGGCTGGCAACGAATCCTGAAATGTTGATTCTGGATGAACCGACACGCGGCGTCGACGTGCGCGCCAAGCAGGAAATTATGGATTACGTGATATCGCTGTGCCGCAAGGGTATGGCGATTTTGTTTATCTCGTCGGAAATAGATGAAGTTTTGCGCTGTAGCGATCGGATACTCGTGTTGCGGGATCGCAAGGCTTGCGGTGAGTATTTGCGCGGCGAACTCGACGATGCATCGGTGCTGCAAGTCATCGCCGGGGAGGCCGCATGAGCGCTGATCAACATGGTGCAGCAGAGACTGGTAATGCAACCATGATGCCGCCTGCGCAAACAACATCCAGCCGTAATTCCTGGATGCAGCACGGGCTGTTTTGGCCGAGCGCCGCATTGGTTATTCTGCTGCTGATCGACCTATTCATGATCCCCGGATTTTTCCGGCTGGAAATCAAGGATGGTCATTTATATGGCAGTGTGATCGACATCATTAATCGTGCCGCGCCATTGATGTTGGTGGCGCTGGGTATGACGCTGGTGATTGCTACCCGAGGCATTGATATTTCGGTCGGCGCGGTGGTGGCGATTTCGGGTGCGGTCGCCGCCGGACTGATTGGCGGCGAGATGGTCGTGGTGAACGGTATGCCCGAATATGTCAGCAAGATGCCGATGATATTGGCATTGTGCATCGCCATGGGGGCGGCGGTGCTATGCGGTGTCTGGAATGGTTTGCTGGTGTCGACGTTGGGATTGCAGCCCATCATTGCCACGCTGATTTTGATGGTGGCGGGGCGCGGGCTGGCGCAATTGTTGACGGACGGGCAGATCGTCACAGTCTATTACAAACCTTTCTTTTTCATCGGCAGCGGTTACTTTCTGGGGCTGCCATTTTCGCTATTTATTGTGCTGGCGGTGGGCGGTTTGCTGCTGTTGCTGATGCGTAAAACCGCGCTGGGATTGTTTATTCAGGCGGTCGGGATTAATCCGGTGGCGTCGCGTCTGGCAGGCATTAAAACTTCTGCGCTGATCTTTTTTGTGTACATGTTTTGTAGCGCGTGTGCCGGTATGGCGGGGCTGATGATCAGCGCCAATATTAAAAGTGCCGACGCTAATAATGCCGGATTGCTGATGGAACTCGATGCGATTCTGGCGGTGACTTTGGGCGGTACTGCACTGACCGGCGGCAAGTTCAGTTTGGTTGGCAGCGTCATCGGCGCATTGATTATTCAGACGCTGACTTACACGATTTATTCGATAGGCGTCCCGCCCGAAGTCAATATGGTCGTTAAATCGATCGTGGTATTCATCGTCTGCTTATCGCAGTCCCCCCAATTTCGCTGGCACTTTTCCCGGGCAGGAATGCGCCGGTTTAGCGAATTTTATGCGGCGAGTAAAAAATGATGCATCTTCCTTCTGCGGGCCTGCGCCCAATGCTGAATTCGCCGTATTTTACCTCGGTGATTACGGTCGTCTTATTTGTCATTATGTTTGGCCTTGGCGCGTTTGCTTATACCGGCTTTTTCTCGTTGCAAGTAATGCTGAATCTGCTGATCGATAACGCCTATTTGTTAGTCATCGGCATCGGTATGACCTTTGTCATTCTTTCTGGCGGGATTGATTTATCGGTCGGTTCGGTACTGGCGCTAACCACGATGATTTCAGCTTATTTGTTGCAAAGTCTACACTGGCCGCCGTTGTTCGTCATGCTGTGCGTACTGCTGATCGGTACGGCGTTTGGCGCGGTGATGGGCGCGTTAATTCATTTCTTTAAATTGCAGGCGTTTATCGTGACGCTGGCAGGGATGTTTTTTGCGCGCGGTCTTTGCTATCTGATCAGCATCAATTCGATCACGATTGATAATCCGCTATACGTCTCGTTATCGCAGGCGCGCTTGACCTTCTTTGGCGCGTTCATTTCGCCGAGTGTGGTGATTGCGCTAGTAATGCTGGCGGTGGCAATTTATCTGGCGCACTACACGCGCTTTGGTCGGGCTGTGTACGCCATCGGCGGTAACGAAGAGTCCGCGTTGCTGATGGGCTTGCCAGTAGGACGTACAAAAGTATTGATTTATGCGTTTAGCGGTTTTTGCGCCGCGCTTGCCGGTGTCCTTTTCTCGTTGTATATGCTGTCCGGCTATGGTTTGCATGCGCAGGGTGCGGAGCTGGATGCGATTGCAGCGGTGGTAATCGGCGGGACTTTATTAAGCGGCGGCTATGGTTATGTCGCCGGAACGTTATCGGGCGTGTTGATTTTGGGCGTCATCCAGACGCTGATTTCGTTTGACGGGACCTTAAGCTCGTGGTGGACCAAGATTGTGATTGGCGCTCTATTGTTTATATTTTGTCTTGCACAACGCTTATTGGCGATCGGTGGCAAAGCGCAGGGAAAAGTGCAAACCGCATAGAAATATGTTGCAAAAACGCGTGCAAAGCCTTCTTTTTAGACGAAATATCGCTGAGAAAACGATCATCTCAGACGCTGAAGCATCCGGGTTTAATGCGGTCTGGTAAAATACGCGGTTATTCCACATTGTTTTAAAGGCTTTTTTCCGTGTTATCCACCGCAAATATTACGATGCAGTTCGGCGCCAAGCCGTTGTTTGAAAACATTTCAGTTAAATTTGGCGATGGCAACCGTTATGGCTTGATTGGCGCCAATGGTTGCGGTAAGTCAACTTTCATGAAGATTTTGGGCAGCGATCTGGACCCGTCGGCTGGCAATGTGATGCTAGACCCGCATGAGCGTTTGGGTAAATTGCGTCAGGATCAGTTCGCGTTTGAAGAAATGCGCGTGCTCGATGTCGTAATGATGGGCCACACCGAGATGTGGGCAGCGATGGCTGAGCGCGATGCGATTTATGCTAATCCCGAAGCCACCGACGATGACTACATGAAGGCCGCCGAACTAGAGGCAAAATTCGCAGAATACGACGGTTACACCGCCGAATCGCGTGCCGGGGAGTTGTTGTTAGGGGTTGGCGTTGCCATGGATCAACATAAAGGTCCAATGAGCAATGTCGCACCGGGCTGGAAGTTGCGCGTATTGCTGGCACAGGCGCTGTTCTCTAATCCAGATATTTTGCTGCTGGATGAGCCAACCAATAACTTGGATATCAACACCATTCGCTGGTTAGAAGACGTGCTGAATCAGCGCAATTCGACCATGATCATCATTTCCCATGATCGTCACTTCTTGAATCAGGTTTGTACCCACATGGCCGATATGGATTACGGCACATTGAAGGTATATCCGGGTAATTACGATGACTATATGTTGGCGTCGACGCAAGCGCGGGCCCAGCAATTATCCGTAAATGCCAAAGCCAAGGACAAGGTCGCAGAATTGCAGGACTTTGTACGTCGTTTTGCGGCGAATAAATCTAAGGCGCGTCAGGCGACTTCGCGTGCCAAGCAAATCGAAAAAATCAAGGTCGAAGATCTGAAACCTTCCAGCCGTGCTAATCCCTTTATCCGTTTCGATGGCGAGAAAAAACTCCATCGTCTGGCGGTGGATGTGCAAAGCATTGGCAAGAGCTATGACCGCACTCTATTTAAAAACTTTAGCATCATGGTCGAGGCTGGCGAGCGTATTGCGATCATCGGCGCCAACGGTGCCGGTAAAACAACATTGTTGCGCAGTATCGGCGGGCCGGATGTTTGCGCGTTAGAGCCGGATACTGGCTTGGTAAAGTGGGCGGAAAACGCCAACGTTGGTTATATGCCGCAAGATCCTACCGAAAACTTTGCTGTCGATATCACGCTGACTGACTGGATGGGCGCGTGGACGCAAGAAGGCGATGACGATCAGGCGGTTCGCTCGATTCTGGGACGGTTGTTGTTCAGTGGCGACGATGTCAAAAAATCAGTAAAAGTGTTGTCCGGTGGTGAAAAAGGTCGGATGACCTACGGCAAGCTGATGTTGGGTCGTCATAACATTTTGTTGATGGATGAGCCAACGAACCATATGGACATGGAATCGATCGAATCGCTGAATATTGCGCTCGATAAATACGCTGGCACGCTGATTTTCGTATCGCATGACCGTGAATTTGTATCCTCGCTGGCGACGCGCATTCTGGAAGTGAAAGAGAATGAAGTCATTGATTTCCGTGGCAATTATGAGGATTACCTCAGCAGTCAGGGTATTGAATAACTGATTGAAAACGATAACAAAGAGCGCACCAGTCATCCTGTGGTGCGCTTTTTTATTGCTTGCAATTTGTCTTTGGCTGCGCGTGTTGACGTTCGATGTTCGCAGATGTGCGATTTATGTTGTCTATCGGGACGGGACGTAGACATTCTGACTGGCAATAAATCAATATCGCAGCAACGATGCAACATTGGCAGTAAAATTACTCCCCCGTCAGTCGTCTAAGATGACGTTTTACAATCTCGTTTGTTTTTATTTTGGCCTCTCACCAGATATCAGGTTCATTATCGTCATGCCATCCCAACTTATCAAAGCCGTAGAATTCGAGCGACCGCAAATGGCCCAGGGCAGCAGTTGTACTGCGCAAGCCTGGGCGCGTGTCGCAGCCATCCCTTCGCCGCAGGAAAAAGATGCCCTTAAAGCGCGGATTAAACGCCTGCTGATTGAGAAACAAGCGGTATTGGTCGCCCATTATTATGTCGACGCCGACTTGCAGGACTTAGCCGAAGAAACCGGCGGTTGCGTTTCGGATTCGCTGGAAATGGCCCGCTTCGGGCGCGATCATCCGGCGCAAACGCTGGTGGTTGCAGGTGTTAAGTTTATGGGAGAAACCTCCAAAATCCTTAGTCCGCACAAGCGTGTGTTGATGCCCGATCTGGATGCTACGTGTTCGTTGGATTTGGGCTGTCCAGCCGATGAATTTAGTGCTTTTTGCGATGCACATCCGGATCGCACCGTGGTGGTGTATGCCAATACCAGTGCCGCTGTAAAGGCTCGTGCCGACTGGATGGTAACTTCCTCAATTGGATTGGATATCGTCGCGCATCTGCATGCGCAAGGTAAGAAGATACTCTGGGCGCCAGATAAGCATTTGGGTGGTTACATTCAGAAAAAAAACCGGCGCGGATATGCTGCTATGGCAGGGGTCTTGTCTGGTGCATGATGAGTTTAAAGGCGTTGAGCTAGAGATATTGCGGCGTGAGCATCCCAACGCAAAAGTGTTGGTTCACCCGGAGTCACCGCAAGATGTAGTGGATCAGGCCGATGTTGTCGGCTCTACTTCACAATTGATCGCCGCCGCCCAGACTTTGGACGCCGATGAGTTCATCGTCGCCACCGATAATGGTATTTTGCATAAAATGCGCATGGCTGCGCCCGGCAAGCGGTTTATCGATGCGCCGACTGCTGGCAATAGCGCCACTTGCAAGAGTTGTGCGCAGTGTCCGTGGATGGCGATGAATGGCTTACAGAATCTGGCCGATGTGCTGGAATCCGGCAGCAATGAAATACACGTCGATACCGAGATCAGCCGCAAGGCTGTGGTCAGCATCGATCGCATGCTGGATTTTGCCGCAGCGCGTAAAGCCAACACCCGTCCGTCCAGCGATCTGGCGCAAGAGCAAACATTATTTTCAGGAATCGGCCCCGCATGAGTTCGCCTATCAATAGCAGCACATTAACGAATCGTTTTGCACCGTTTGATCAAGCATTGCAGACCGCCTTTGAAAACAATATCAATGCGGCGATTGCCGAAGATGTTGGGATTGGGGATTTCACCGGTATGTTGGTGCCTGCCGATGATATGGTGAAAGCACGTGTGATCGTGCGTGAGGAAGCAGTTTTGTGCGGCGCGCCTTGGTTTGAGGCGGTAATGCAGCGGCTGGACAGCCGGATTCGGATTGAGTGGCATTATGCCGAGGGCGATGTGATGGCGGCTGATAGCCCCGTTTGTGATATTTCTGCCCCAGCCCGCAGCTTACTGACTGCCGAGCGCGGTTCGCTTAATTTCTTGCAATTGTTATCGGGCGTGGCGACTGCTACGCGCAAGTATGTTGATCTGATTGCGGATACTAAAGCGCAGATTCTGGATACGCGTAAGACCTTGCCGGGTTTGCGTTTGGCGCAGAAATATGCGGTGCGTGTTGGTGGTGGGCATAATCAGCGATTGGCGTTGTATGACGGGATTTTGATTAAAGAAAATCATATTGCTGCGGCTGGTGGGATTAGTGCGGCGATGCTTGCCGCGCAAAACCTGAATGCTGGTGTGACGATTCAGGTTGAGGTGGAAAGTCTGGTGCAGCTGGATGAGGCTTTGGCAGCTGGCGCTACGTCTGTTTTGCTGGATAATTTTAGTCTGGATGCGATGCGGGATGCAGTTCGTGTGACTGCCGGTCGGGCGTTGTTGGAGGCTTCTGGTGGGATCAATATGGAGACTGTTCGGGCTATCGCCGAGATCGGGGTTGACCGGATTTCTATTGGAAGTTTGACTAAGGATATTCGGGCTGCTGATTATTCCTTGAGGATAGTGGAGTAGGTTGATCGTTCGGTTTCGGCTTGTTGGTTGCTGAAACGGTTAGCGCTCGGTGGAGGCTTTGCCGGGCCGCCCCCGGCTTGACTCCACGGAGAAAAACCCGTTTCAATTACCTCCAACCGAAACCGTCCCCAAACTCACCGCCGTTCAGGCGTCAAAACCGTAGGCAAAGCCTTAGCTAAAGTCTCAGGATAATCCTGACTATAATGCAACCCCCGACTCTCACGTCGTGACAACGCACTCTCAACAATCAACGAAGCCACCTGCACTAAATTACGCAACTCCAGCAAATCCCGGCTAATCCGAAAATGCGCGTAATACTCGTCGATTTCTTCCTTCAACAATCGAATCCGATGTTGCGCCCGTTCCAAACGTTTATTCGTCCGGACAATCCCAACATAATTCCACATAAACCGCCGCAGCTCATCCCAGTTATGCGCGATAACTACTTCTTCATCAGCGTCAGTAACACGGCTTTCATCCCAAGCCGGAAGCGGATGTGCTTTAGGCTTCGGTTGCTGCTCGATATATTTCGCAGTCGCGCGCCCAATAACAACGCACTCTAACAGTGAATTGCTAGCCAACCGATTAGCCCCATGCAAGCCTGTATAAGCAGTCTCGCCAACTGCATACAAGCCCGGCAAGTCAGTCCTACCATTCAAATCCGTCACCACACCCCCGCAGGTAAAATGCACCGCAGGCACAACCGGAATCGGTTGCTTAGTAATATCAATCCCCAATTCCAAACAACGCGCATAAATCGTCGGAAAATGTTCTTGCAAAAATTCCGGCGATTTATGGCTGATATCCAGATCAACATGATCTAAACCACGTTTTTTCATCTCAAAGTCAATCGCCCGCGCCACGATATCGCGTGGCGCCAGTTCTTCGCGCTCATCATGATCCGGCATAAAACGTCGGCCTGCATCTTCGCCCTCAGTGTCCGGCAATTTCAACAAACCACCTTCACCACGGATTGCCTCCGTGATCAAAAACGACTTAGCATACGGATGGTACAAACAAGTTGGATGAAACTGAATGAATTCCATGTTGGCAACACGGCAGCCCGCCCGCCATGCCATCGCAATCCCGTCGCCAGTGGCAGTGTCAGGATTGGTCGTGTACAAATAGACTTTGCCAGCACCGCCAGTAGCCATCACCGTATGATCGGCGCTGATTGTCAGTACTTTGCCGGTCTTGACGTTTTTGGCATACAACCCGAGGCAATGCGGCGTCGTCCCTTTGGCATCAATCTTGGTCGAGGTGATCAGATCAATCGCATAATGATCCTCAAGTAACGTAATGTTTGGATGCGCGCGGACTTTTTGTTCCAGCGTGACTTGCACCGCGTGCCCTGTAGCATCGGCCGCATGAATAATCCGGCGCTGGCTGTGGCCGCCTTCACGGGTGAGATGGAAACCCATCTCCGCGCTGGCATCCGGCGTGAACGGCACACCTTGCGCAATCAGCCATTCAATTGCCTCGCGGCCATGTTCCACGATGTAACGCGTCGCGCCTTCATCGCACAAACCGCCGCCCGCCACCAGCGTGTCAGAAATGTGCTCTTCATAACTATCTCCAGAATCGAGCACCGCAGCGATACCGCCTTGCGCCCAATTGCTGGCACCGTCTAGAAGTGCGCGTTTGGAAATGACCACCACCTTACTTTTTTCTGCAAGGTGGAGAGCAACAGAGAGACCGGCCAGGCCGCTACCGATAATGGCGACATCGAATTTCATAGTGAATAGATGAATGTAGAAAAGCGGATTGCTCTCATTACAAGAGGAAAAGGTGGATTAGTGTAGCGCAAGCCGCTCCGTCGCGCTGCGGAGCGGTCTTGTGTGAGTCTCAATTTATTTTATTAGCTATTTACGCTTATTGCGCCATCGCCATTTACCGCAGATATAGCTAACTTCCGATGACTGGCTTTACTTTAGCAGCCGCCTGTTTGGCCCGTACCCGTGCGCTTTCAACGTCGTTTGCCGTCGCCAGTGCCACGCCCATCCGACGGCGGGCAAAAGATTCCGGTTTGCCAAATAAGCGGATATCGACACCAGGCTCACGTAATGCATCGGCCACACCTTCAAACGCGATCCCCTTGGCATCGTGCTTGCCATAAATGACCGCCGAGGCAGCAGGGCTGTTGAGTGCGACATTCACCGGCAGACCCAGAATCGCTTTGGCGTGTAGTTCAAACTCGCTTTGAAGTTGGCTCGCCATAGTAACCATGCCGGTATCGTGTGGTCGCGGACTGACTTCGGAGAACCAGACCATATCGTTTTTGACGAATAATTCGACCCCGAAAACACCCAGTCCACCCAGGTTGTCTGTGACTTTCTTGGCGATATCGCGTGCACGCACTAACGCTGCGGGATGCATCGGATGCGGCTGCCAGGATTCGACGTAATCGCCGAGGACCTGAACGTGCCCGATTGGCTCACAAAAGTGGGTCTTGATGCTGCCGTCTGCTTCTAAAGCACGTACTGTCAATAATGTGATTTCGTAATCAAAGTCGATGAAGCCTTCAACAATCACACGACCCGCATCAACGCGTCCGCCAGCAGCGGCATGCGCCCAGGCTGTTTCCACATCGTTAGCGCTATCGATCTTGGATTGACCTTTGCCAGAGGACGACATCACCGGTTTGATCACGCAAGGAAAGCCTATAGCATCGCAAGCAGTTTTCAGTTCGTCGAGATTGTTGGCAAAGCGATAAGGTGAGGTTGCCAGGCCGAGTGTTTCGCCTGCCAGACGGCGGATGCCTTCGCGATTCATCGTTAGCCAGACTGCGCGGGCGGTTGGGATTACGGTAATTTTGCCAGCCGCTTCCATCGCTACTAGCGTTTCGGTCGCAATTGCTTCAATTTCAGGCACTACCAAATCCGGTTTTTCTAATGCAATCAGGGCTTCCAGCGCTGCGCCATCGGTCATATTGATCACATGCGAGCGATGCGCGACCTGATGGCCGGGCGCATTCGGATATCTGTCTACAGCGATAACTTCAACCCCAAGGCGTTGCAACGAAATAATGACTTCTTTACCAAGTTCGCCGGAACCTAACAGCATGACTTTAGTGGCGGAAGGGGAAAGTGGTGTACCGATTCTGACAGGTGGCTTCATATTTTCAGGATTGGGGAATGGTTAATGACGATAGCAAATCCTGACAGTTTTGGACAGTCATAAATGCCAATTTGTATAGAGAGGGATGCGTGAATCAGGGCAAGTAACCGGACTAAGAAGCGATGGTGCTTAACCGAGCTTGTTTTGGGCAAATTTTATGGGGGGAAATGACCGTTACCTTAGCTGTGCTGGGGGATTGAAAATACTCGCCGCAAAAACAAAAAAGCCGAGCAGGTCCGGTAACCTGTTCGGCTCAAATCTCTGAAGGAATTGGCAAAAAATGTTGTTGCTGTAACGATGCTTTGTCACAGCGACTTCTCGATTGCCTGTTGGATCTAGTGGTGGACCCTGCTGGCTTGGCAGAGATAAATCGTGTTTCCCTCCCCGTCGATTTTATCCCGCTTTGCCAACTCAGCTAACTACTAGCTTTATTCCGCGTAAATGTCGTTATGGACGGTTTCTTTAACAAACAGCATACCGATCACAACAGTGGCAAGTGCAATCACGATTGGATACCACAGGCCATAATAAATATCGCCTTTATAGGCCACCAGTGCAAAGGCTGTCGTTGGCAACAGGCCACCAAACCAACCGTTACCGATGTGATATGGCAGTGACATCGATGTGTAACGGATACGGGTTGGGAACATTTCCACCAGCATCGCTGCAATCGGGCCGTACACCATCGTCACGTAGATGACCAAGATGAACAACAGTAACAATACCATTGGTTTGTTAATCTGCGCAGGATCAGCTTTGCTTGGATATCCAGCGCCTTTGATGTCGCTCGACAATTCGGTAGAGAATGCTTTGTCCTTGGCTGCGGCATCTTCTTTCGATAGACCGTTAGCGTCATATGAAGTCAGTGTTTTGTCACCAATTTTCACTGTTGCTAATGAACCTGGTGCGCCAGCAACGTTTTCATAGTTAACCGACATGGCGGAAAGCTTAGCCTTGGCGATATCGCATGATGACGTGAACTTCTTGGTGCCGGTCGGGTTGAACTGGAACTGGCAAGTAGCCGGGTCCGCAGTGACGACGACTGGCGCGCTCTTCAATGCGGCTTCCAGTGCTGGATTAGCATAGTGGGTGAGGCCGGAGAAGATCGGAAAATAGGTCAGTGCTGCAATCAGGCAACCAGCCAGAATAATTGGTTTGCGGCCGATTTTGTCTGACAGCGTACCGAAAATCAGGAAGAAAGGCGTCGCCAGCAGCAGGGAAACAGCGATCAGAATGTTGGCAGTTGCACCGTCAACTTTCAAAGTTTGAGTCAGGAAGAACAACGAATAGAACTGACCTGTGTACCAAACAACGGCTTGACCAGCGGTTAAACCAAACAACGCCAGAATGACCAGTTTCATATTTTTCCATTGGCCGAATGCTTCTGTCAACGGTGCTTTTGAGACTTTTCCTTCTGCTTTCATTTTGACAAAGGCTGGCGATTCGCTCATTGATAAGCGGATCCAGACAGAAATGCCTAGCAAAACGATGGATACCAGAAACGGAATACGCCAGCCCCAGTCAGCAAATGCTTCTTCGCCGATCGAAGTACGTACGCCCAAAATGACTAGCAGAGACAAGAATAAACCCACGGTTGCAGTGGTTTGAATCCAGGCGGTAAAAGCACCGCGTTTATCATTCGGCGCATGTTCGGCGACATACGTGGCAGCGCCACCGTATTCACCACCTAAGGCCAGACCTTGCAGGATACGCAAGGCCACCAGAATAATCGGGGCCGCGATACCGATTGAGTTGTAATTCGGCAAAATACCCACAATAAAAGTGGATGCGCCCATGATCAAAATGGTGACTAAAAATGTGTATTTTCGGCCAATCATGTCGCCTAGGCGACCAAAGACCAATGCGCCGAAAGGTCGCACGATAAAACCGGCAGCAAATGCCAGCAAGGCAAAGATGAAGGCGGTGTTAGGGTCGGTTCCTGAAAAAAACTGTTTAGCGATAATTGCCGCCAGCGAGCCGTATAAGTAAAAGTCATACCATTCGAATACTGTGCCGAGGGACGATGCAAAAATGACCTTCCGTTCCTCTGCCGTAATGCCGCGTGAAGGAATACTCCCTGTCGCAATACTGGTCGCCATACTTGTCTCCTTGATTATTAATTTTGTTTGGGCCAACCCTATGCTTTATACCCGACGCCTCTGCGCGCCATGTTTGATGTAAAAAATAGAATTCGCATCCGTTTTTTATATGTCTGGACGGATGGAGTGTGCGACTACAACCTTACGCAAATCTTGCTTGAAACTTACAGAACCTTACAGGGAGGCGAAAAGTGCAAAGATGTCTTGCATCCGGGGCCGTTTGAAGCGCCAAACGAGGGATACGATGATGGTCATCAGGTCATAGCGGAGTGGCGAAAAGGCGCTGTTAAAAGCGATTTTCGTCAAATTATTGCCTGGGAGTTGCGCGCTGGTAAGACTTTCGAGCTAAGAACAACAAATTGAATAATAAATTGATGTTTCTGAAAAGATAACTTGGACAAATTTTTTTTTTTTGTTCTAATTCGTATGTCTTTTCATGCAGAACAAGGCGATTGATCTTCTATCCCTTTTTCCGTGGAATACAAAAATTACATTTCAGAAACCATTCAGTCTATGATAAATCCGTCTGGATATATCTTGCACCTACTGCCTGAAACACATCCTTAACCTGCTTGATTCAAGGGTTTGAGACCATTGGCCTGCTAATTTTCTTTTCTTAAGCTCCAGTCTTGCTATGCATCGACTAATTACGTTTTTGAAAATTGAATCCACCTGGCATTGGATTAAAGTAATCTGGCCGTTGCTGGCGACTGCTGCGCTGCTTATCGGCTTAGGGGCGTTTAGCCTGGATATCCTGTCGTCCGTTCGCAGTTTTGTGACCGGCGAAAGTGTGTATTCGAAGGCGCAAAAGGATGCGGTCGCGCACTTACTAGAGTATTCCAATACCCGGGATCAGGCGCAATACCAGGCTTACCTAAAGGAAATTGCCATCCCACTTGGTGGCCGCGATGCGCGCCTGGAGCTGGAGAAAACAAACCCTGATCTAAACCTTGCGCGCCTGGCTCTTCTGCGCGGACAAAGCCATCCCGATGACATACCGGGCATGATCAGTTTGTTTCGAAATTTTCGAAATATTTCTTTCATGGAGGGGGTGATTGCGATTTGGGCTGAGGCCGATGGCCATATAGAAAGTCTGAATGCCGAGGCTAGCCAACTGCATAACGCGATTATTTCCGGCAGATATGACGAATCGTCAACCGGTGCTACGCGTGAACGCATCAAGGCAATCAATTTACCGTTGAATCAGCTGGAGGCCGATTTTTCGTACAGCCTCGGTGAGGCTTCGCGCGAAGTACAACGCCTGCTATTGATAGGCACGCTGGCGATTGGTGCGGTGTTGATTGCTGTGGGCAGTCTCATTTCCCAAGCGATTCTGAATAAAACAGAACGCGTACAAAGTGCGCTGCGGATTAGTGAAGAACGTTTGCATCTGGCGATGCAAAGTACCGGGGACGGCTTGTGGGATTGGGATATCGTCGCAAATAGTATTTATTGCTCGCCCCGTCTGACAGAGTTGCTGGAATATGTCGATGATGGCAGCCCGCGTGAGGTCGCAGATTTCCTGCAATTTATTCACCCACAAGATCGTAATCTGGTGCGCGCTTCAGCCCAAAAACATCTATACGATAACGCGCCATATGACAGTGAGTTTCGCATTCTGACGCCATCCGGTAAGGTTAGTTGGGTGCGTTTATATGCGCACTCTGCCGTGGATGCAAACGGTAAAGCGATACGGATGACTGGCGCGGTAACTGATGTGACCGAGAGTCGCAAAGCTGCGTTGGAATTAATTCGTACCAATCGTGCGTTACAAATGCTCAGTCGTTGTAGCGAAGCAGTGGTTCGGGCAGAAAACGAGCAGGAATTAGTGCAACAGGTATGCAATCTCGCCGTCGATATCGGCGGTTATCGTATGGCGTGGGTTGGCTATGCACAGAACGACGCGCAGCGCTCCGTCTCGGTTGAGTCCTATGCAGGCAATCTCGATGATGTCACTTTTCTTAACGGGCTTCATATCAATTGGTCGGGAGACGGCCCAGCAGGTCGCGGCCCGGTAGGGCGCGCCATTCGTAGCGGTCATTCGATAGTCGTTGAAGATGTCATGCAGGAGGCCAGCTTATCGCCGTGGCTGGCAGCGGTGCAGCGGCATGGTTTTCGGGGCGGCATTTATCTGCCGTTAATTGGAAAAGACGGCACGCTCGGCGTGCTGACGTTATATTCGGAAGAAATTATTGCGGTGTCACTCGACGAAATGACTCTGCTGAAAGAGTTGGCAGCTGATCTCGGATTCGGGATCAGCAGTATCCGCTCTCAAACGCAAGAGCGCCAAATTCAATCGGCAGTGCTGAAAATTGCAGCGGGGGTGTCTGCCAGCACGGGTACGGTGTTTTTTGAAAATGTCGCTCGGAACATGGCAGAGGCATTGGGAGCAAGCGCAGGTTTTGTGACCCGTTTACTGCCTGGAAAACCACTTACAACACATGTGTTAGCCGCTGTGATTGACGGGAAGGTCGTGGATAATTTTGATAGCGTTATTACCGCAGACTGGTCAGAGGAATTACTTGGCCCGGATAATTTTCTTATGCCGGAAAATATCGCGACCGAATTTTCACATGCTCCGGCGTTAAAAGGATTAGGCACGCAGGCGGCTGTGGCATGGCGTCTCGATAATCCTGCCGGACAGCCGGTTGGCCTCTTATTTATTCTATTCCGAGAGCCGCTGAAAAAACTCGATTTCATTACTTCTACGCTGCAGATATTTGGCGCTCGGGTCGCCGCTGAAATGGATCGGCAAGAAACCGATGTCCGTATTCGCGATCAGGCTTCGTTACTGGATAAGGCAAGGGACGCCATCATTGTGCGCGGAATGGATCATCGTATTCAGTTCTGGAATAAGAGCGCCGAACGTCTGTATGGCTGGACTCAGGAAGAGGTGTTAGGGAGGTCTATAGAAGATTTGTTTTTCGAGTCGTCTATCGTCTTCGAAGATGCGAATAAGAAACTGCTCAACACTGGCGAATGGAGCGGCGAGATCGCCAAACGGTGTAAGAGCAGCGCGATGTTGACCGTGGAAAGCCGTTGGACGCTTGTGAGAGATGATGATGGTCTGCCGCAATCGATTCTGGCAATCGATACGGATATCACCCAGCGTAAGAGCGCAGAAGAAGAAATTCAGCATCTTGCTTTCTATGATCCTCTGACGTTGCTACCTAATCGCTTGCTGCTAATTAATCGGCTTCAACAGGCGTTAGTCGTGACGATTCACAGTCAGCAGCATTCCGGCGCGCTATTGTTTATCGATCTGGATAACTTTAAAACCATTAACGATACGCTGGGGCATGACAAAGGCGATTTGCTACTACAACAAGCTGCCTTGCGGCTGTCGCGCTGCGTCAGCGTCAGCGATACCGTGGCCCGTTTGGGTGGCGATGAATTTGTGGTGTTGTTGCTGGGGTTGGATGTGGTTCCGGAGCAGGCTGCGTTACAGGCAAAGGCCGTTGGTGAAAAGATTTTAAAGATTCTCAGCAAGCCTTATCAGATTGCCGGAATTGAAAATCACGGTACCGCCAGTATCGGCATTACTCAGTTCAGCGATCAGCAAGGTTCGGTCGGAGAACTATTAAAGCAGGCGGATCTGGCGATGTATCAGGCCAAGGCTGCAGGCCGCAATGCGCTGCGGTTTTTCGATGTCGAAATGCAGGCTGCTGTCACCACGCGTGCTGTCATGGAAGTCGATTTGCGGCAAGCGTTGTTGCATCAGGAATTTGTCTTGTATTACCAACCGCAGATGGCTGGCGATGGTTCGGTGACCGGGGCGGAGGGCTTGTTACGTTGGAAGCATCCGCGTCATGGGGTTGTGCTCCCGGGGGAGTTCATTTTGCTGGCGGAAGACACCGGTATGATCCTGCCGTTGGGCCAATGGGTATTGGAAACCGCTTGCGCGCAATTGGCAAAGTGGGCTGCGCATCCTGAAACGGCGCAATTGATCATCGCGGTCAATGTCAGTGTCAAGCAGTTCCGGCATGCTGATTTTGTGGAAATGGTATTGAAAGTACTGGATCGCAGCGGGGCCAATCCACAGCGGCTTAAGTTGGAAATTACAGAGAGTCTGATGGTCGATAATATGGAAGCGACTATCGCAAAAATGACCGCTCTGAAAGATCGCGGCGTGCACTTTTCGCTGGATGATTTTGGTACGGGTTATTCGTCTTTGTATTATTTAAAGCGACTTCCTCTGGATCAGTTAAAAATTGATCAGTCCTTCGTCAGAGACATCCTGACCGATCCGAACGATGCGGCGATTGCGCGGACCATCGTTGCGCTGGCGGAAAGTTTGGGATTGACAGTTATGGCCGAGGGCGTTGAAACGGAATCCCAGAGAAACTTCCTGGCCTATCATGGCTGTCATGCTTATCAGGGTTATTTTTTCAGTGAGCCGTTGACGATTGAACTGTACGAGGCATTCTTGCGTAAGCACGCCCAGCCCAAAAAATACGGCAATGTGAAACTCAGTCGAATCTGAGGGCTATGGGAAGTCGTTATTGTTGCGCGCGCATGATATTCCCAAGTTGGACATAAGCCTGCTTTACTTCCTCCGAAAAAGGCATGCCGCAATTCAGGCGGATGAAATGATCGAAGCGATGTGAGTTGGAAAACAGCAATCCCGGAGAAATCAGAATTTCTTGCGCAAGCGCGGCCTCAAATATTTTTTTGGAAGAGAAACCCGCTGGCAACTCTACCCATACGGATACGCCGCCGTTCGGCAAACTGCAACGCGTACCTACCGGAAAATGTCTGACAATTGCCTCGGCCGTTAAGTCGCGCTGTATGCGCAGTGCGCCACGTATTTTGTGCAGATGTCTGTCAAACGCTGGCGATGCCATGAATTTTCCGGCAATGGTTTGCGACCACTCATCGTTATACCGCGTCTGCGCATATTTCAGCATATTCACGCGTGCATGCCATCGTCCAGCTATCATCCATCCCAGGCGCAATCCTGGCGCCAAAATCTTGTGCAGGGATGCGCAGTGAATCACATTGCCTGAAGTGTCGTGGGCTTTTAGCGATGTCAGCGGCGGCCCATCATGCACCAGCGCGCTATAGGAATCATCCTCAATCAGCGCAATATCTGCTGTTTCACAAAGCTGCACTAATCGTTTTTTGTGAGCCTCGGGCATGATGCTGCCGAGTGGATTTTGCAGATGCGGCACCACTACCACGGCTTTAATATTGTCGTAGGTTTGCAGCGCTAATTCTAGTGCTTCCAGCGAGATGCCCGTTTGCGCGCTGGTGGGAATTTCAAGGGCGCGCATGCCCAGACTTTCCATCACTTGCAGCAGCCCGTAAAAGGTAGGCGACTCAACCGCAATGACGTCGCCGGGTTGTGCCACTGCGCGTAACGCCAGATTTAGCGCTTCTATACACCCGTGCGTGACCAGGATTTCGTCGGGATTGATCGTCATGCCACTAGATAACGCACGTTTAGCCAGCACGCTTTTGAAGGCGGCGTTTCCGGTCGGATAACTTTGTCGCGAAAATAAATCCGGTTTCTCGCGCAATGCGCGGGCGGCAAGCGCGTTAAGTTGCTTTTCCGGATACAGTTCAGGCGCGCCCGCCGCACGTCCCAGATTGACACGCACTTTGCGCTGTCCCATGGAGATGATTTCTGAAACATTTTGATGAATACCGACGAACTGCGCAGCGTCATGCGGCTTGGACATATCCGGCTCGGTAACGGCTAGCACGCCGGGCAGTTTTTGCGATCTGACGAAATAGCCGGAGCGAGGTCGCGCTTCCAACCAGCCTTCGCTCTCCAGAAGACGGCAAGCCTGTAACGCGGTCGCAAGACTCAGCGTGTGTTGACGCGCCAATACGCGTACTGATGGCATGCGATCGCCGGGATGCAATACGCTGGCCTGAATCGCATCGAGATAGTGGTTGGCGAGTTGGCGGTAAAGGGGCTGCTGAAACGTTTTGCTATCCATGCGCCATGATCCGATAAGCGTGCATTGTTGAACAGATACAGAGATCGTCAAAAGAGGGCATAACAGATGCCTAAATTGCGCATTGATGCACTACAGATTGTGCCGGTCTGTGCATGTCGCGGCTTGTGCTGGCGGTTTATTCTGGCGTTACTCCCTCCACTTCAACTGCGCCACTATCATGCACACTTCCGAACTGATGACAGGACAGACATTATACTTTTACGCCGGATCGGGTACGCGCCTGATATTGCAAGCGGGCCAATTGTCGGTCACGCTGAATAATATGCAGATGGATGGCCATGGCTGGAAGGATGCAATGAAACTGACGGGTGGTGGGGAGTGGGTTTTGCCACGTTCCGGCTGGCTGCGGATTGATGCTGTTACGCGCGCCTTGCTTGTCATTACCGAACCGCAACCATTGATGCCGCGTTTGTGGGCAAATCTTACGCGGGCTTTGCGATTGAGAATAATTGCCAGAAAACCGCTTATCCGACACTAAATGGCAAAAAAGAAGCCCGAAAAATCGGGCTTCTTTGCTGATGCAGCGATACGGATGCCGTTTTCTGCTAACTGGCGATATCTTCCAGACTAAAGATTTCTCTTTTATCATCGTACGAGAAAATCTCGGCATAACGTCCCCAGCGAATAATCGCGTCAATTGTTTCTTCGGCGGCCTCATCGCTCAAATAATCTTCCAGTTCCTGCTGAAAGCGTGCACGCGGTGCGCGCTGGCCTTTGCGTTCTTGCAAAATCGATTTGATCCGTGCGGCTAAAGGAACCTGGCGCAGAAGTTGTTGGGCAAACACCTGTTTGCGCTGCTGGACGCCATATTCTGCAAACTCCATACCTAACGTCGTAAGGGTGATATCACCTTCGGTCATCTCGGCAAAGCCAAGATAATGCAAGATCTCTGCGACAGGAAACAGATCATCGATTTCCAGATGCAGATGCGCAGAAATCTCGGGCATATCGGCGCGGCCGCAGTAGGGCGCGGCGGCCAACGTTTCTAGCAGACCCGCCATCAAGTTGGTCGATACCGGATTGAGACGACTTCCCAGATCCAGACTAGGGCCGCTAGGATTGGTCACGAGTTGCAATCTGGCCGTCATCTTGGCATAAATGTCATCGACTAATTGGCGGAATGCCGGGTCTAGCCGATTACGTGGATGCGCAAATGGGACTTTAATCTCAGCAATAACACGGCCCGGGTTAGACGACAGCACCAGAATCCGATCACACATGAAGACGGCTTCTTCAATGTTATGGGTCACAATCAGGATCGATTTGATTGGCAAACGACCATCGTTCCACAGATCTAGCAGGTCGGTGCGCAATGTCTCGGCGGTAAGTACGTCTAGCGCCGAAAATGGCTCATCCATCAATAACAAGGTCGGATCGACGACCAGCGCTCTGGCAAAGCCGACCCGTTGCCGCATCCCGCCAGATAATTCGCGTGGATAGGCATTTTCAAAGCCATCGAGACCGATCAGGTCAATTGCTGCCAGCGCACGTTTGCGGCGTTCGGCAGGCGGCGTGCCCAATGCTTCCAGGCCGGCTTCGACATTGTCGAGAACCGTTAGCCAAGGAAATAGGGCGAAAGTCTGAAACACCATGGCGACGCCATCGGCAGGGCCATTGACCGGTTGACCGCGATAGGTCACGTCGCCGCCTGTGGGATGAATCAAGCCAGCAATAATGCGTAATAAAGATGATTTTCCACAACCTGAACGCCCTAGAAGGCCGACGATTTCGCCCTCATGCAGTGTCATGCTGACATCATCGAGTACCAACAATTCGCCCTGCGATTTGGCAAAGCCGCGGCGGACATGGTTAACGTTTAGTATTTGATTTTCAGTTATTTTTGGCATCGTAATCCTTGATTTTGTGCTGAATCGGCGGGCAATTCGCGATTAATGCGCGTTCAATTTGTTGTCCGCGTAGTGATACATCGGTCGCCATAGCAGGCGGTTAAACAGCACCACAAACAATGACATGACGGCGATCCCCAAAATAATGCGGGGGAAGTCGCCAGCGGCAGTGTATTGCGCGATGTAAGAACCCAGTCCATGCGCATTGAGTTTGGTATCGCCCCAAGACACGGATTCCGACACGATACTGGCATTCCATGCACCGCCAGAGGCTGTGATTGCGCCGGTCACATAGTAAGGAAAAATCCCTGGCAGCATGGCTTTGCGCCACCATTGCCAACCGCGAATCTTGAAATTTGCGGAAACTTCACGATAGTCGTTGGGATAGGCCATCGCGCCAGCGATTACATTAAAAAGAATGTACCACTGCGTTCCCAGTACGATCAGGGGGCTAAGCCAGATATCAGGATTGCCATTAAAACGGACAATCAAAATGACAAAGACGGGAAATAATAGATTGGCCGGAAACGCTGCAAGAAATTGTGCCAATGGCTGAATTTTTTCTGCCAGACGTGGCCGCAGTCCAATTAATACACCCAACGGTACCCATATTAATGAGGCGATGGCTATTAACAGCATCACACGCAACAGCGTATAGACGCCTAATAGCAAGACGGATCCGACTTCGCTGATGCTGACCTCTGCACCTACGAAAGCGATGACTTGCCAGAGGACCCAGCAACCGATCACCAACAGCCCGCCGTTCCATGCAAAGTCCACTAACGGACTAGGCGGTGGTGCAATTTTTTGACTACCGATCTTGCCTGAGCCCAAACGTAAAGGCGCTGTGATTACGCGGCGGAATAACAGGCCGAATGGCGCCAATATCGCCTGAATCAAACGCGTGCGCTGGATCATATTTAACAGCCATGAAGAGGGTGAGAATTGCGCTGAAGTATTTTCCATGCGAAATTTATCTGCCCACGCCACCAATGGTCTGAACAGCAATTGGTCATAGCAGATGATGACGATAGTCATCACCACAATCACCCATCCGACCGCACCCAGATTGTGTTCGCTGATCGCCAGCGCCAGATAAGAGCCTACCCCGGGTAAGGTAATGCTTTTGTCGCCCACGGTGATCGCTTCTGCAGCGACGACAAAAAACCAGCCGCCGGACATACTCATCATCATGTTCCAGATCAGGCCTGGTATGGCAAATGGCACTTCCAATTTCCAGAAGCGCTGCCACCCGGATAGATGAAAACTCCGCGATACTTCTTTTAAGTCATCTGGAACGGTGGTTAATGATTGGTAAAAGCTAAACGTCATGTTCCAGGCTTGACTGGTAAAGATAGCAAAAATGGCTGCCAGCTCGGCCCCAATCACGCGCCCAGGAAAAAGGGCGATGAAAAACGTGACGGTAAACGAAATATAACCAAGTACTGGCACCGACTGCAGCACGTCTAATGCGGGAATCAGGATTTTTTCGGCACGCTTGCTTTTTGCGGCAAGAGTCGCATAAATCAACGTAAACAGGAGAGAGGCCGCCATTGCCGCCAGCATCCGCAAAGTTGTGCGAACGGCGTATTCAGGGAGATTGTGCGGGTCCAGCGTAACCACGTTTGTGGCCAGACTCGACAGCGGCGCCAGCGTTTCTTTGACGCCGATTCCGCTGAAGGCAACAATGCCGATAACTAGCGGAAAAACTAAAAAATCCCAACGATTTGGAGTAAGTCTTTTTGACAAAGGTAATGCTTGGACATTTAAAGTCATACCTGGAATTCCTGATTACCTAAGTTATAAATGTATGTGATCGACTCGGCATCAGAGCGGGATCGTTTAATGCAATGTGTGCTGCGATAAAGGTTTGATTGGTGGTTTTGGCGGTCGCATGTTGCGAATCGTAATGTGAGGTTGTTGTCTTTTTGAAAATTTATTGCGTATAAATATGCCGATCACTAAATTGACCGGCATATTCAGGAAAGTCTGCTGCATACCGGATGCATTTTACTTTTGCCATACGGTCATTACCTTTCAGCCCAACATAATATATTTTTTTACACGTCCGAGCACCTTACCAACTGAATATTGCATTCTGATGACAAGGTTTGTGCAAATTGAAAAAAGATGTAACAAATATCTAATAGCGTCGTTTTTCACTGCTAAAACGTGTTGGCATAGAAGTCACAGAAACAATTAATGCGCGTATTTTTGACGCTTGAATGACGGGCGGGGCGGGTGCGCGCTGGTTGATAGCGTCTGACTGTCTTTGATGCGGAAGGATCGAACTTAATGCGCCTTAGTAATCTGGCGCGGTAGATTAGCAGGCGATAACCCGATTTCGTCCCTCTACCTTGGCTCGGTACAGACGTTCATCGGCTACTTTGAGGCAAGCCTCTAGCGTGTTGCCATCCCTCCCGAATTCGGCCACGCCTATACACATACTGACCTTGGCGCCAGGCTCTTGTACGATCTTGACGTTATCTTCAAATTGGCTACGGCAGCGCTCGCCGATGATGATCGCCTCATCGCGCGTGGTGCTGGGCAAAGCAATAATAAATTCATCGCCGCCGAAACGGCCGATCATGTCGCTGGGACGCAGTATTATTTTCATTTGCACCACTAACATGGTCAGAATGGTGTCTCCGGCCTGATGCCCGAAGCGGTCGTTGGTGTGCTTGAAGTGGTCCAAGTCAAGGGCCAGGAATGACAACGGGTCACCGGTACGGATGGAACGGGCAATTTCGATCTCGATTCTGCTTAAAAATTCACGTCGATTGGCGGCACCGGTTAACGGATCGGTTGCGGCTTGATGCGCCAGCGCCTGATGGGCATCGCGTAATTCCATAAGAGCGTTTTCGGCGCGTGCGTTGGTGGTTCTGAGTTGATTTACCAACTCTTCCTGTCGCAATACCGTGGAGAAAGCGCGGGTTGTAAAAAAAGCAGTAACAACGCCGTAACTCAATACCAAAAATCCACCCGCAAATATGCCATGGGCAAGCCACCATTCATGATTCCAGGGTTTTGCCAGAACGAAGGCAAGTGAAGATTGGGCGAAGTAGACCAGAGATAGAGTGAAGAAAATGGTCATTAAGGGCGAATGAATACGGCGTGCAAAAACCAAAATAGCGCCCAGCAAAGAAATACCCAAAGCGCCTATTTCCATCGATAATCTAACCCATGGATGGCTGCCGAGTGGCGATAACGCGATCAGGGCAATGACAACATCCATCAGAATGAAAATACCGACCCAGTTCCACCAATATCTTGCGGATGCGCGGCGGTCGATGAGTTCGGCCGGTTGCCCATAGGAAAGCAGGCCGGCAAAGAAAAAAGTCGCCATCAGAATGCGCGAAGCAGGGCCGTATAATAAAAATAACCATATGTGATGATGCGCCATCCCGGTAAATAGACCGTGCGGCAGGTAAGTCAGCGTGAATCCGAGAAATCCTAAGGTCAGCCAGCGCAGAAAAGGTTCGCCAGAATATTGATAGCAGCGCCAAGTGACATACGATACAAACGCGCCTTCGAGTGTTGCTATGCCTATAGCGAACTTATGGAAGCTGTGATCTTCAAAAAGTAATAACGGGTCCTGGAATGCCTGTACATAGATAATCAGTGAAAGTGGCAATAAGCCAAACAGGACTAACAGAAGCATTGAATATGCTCTGGTGATAAAACCCACCAATATCTGAGCACGGTTGGTGTCCGCCTGCGGCCCCAACGCTGCTATTTCCGGGTATTGAAGATCATCGGGTCGCATGGAATATCCTAAAAAGGACAATACGCCAACATAATCGGGCAACAGTGTGTGAAGTTGCTTTATGGAATAGTAGCTTACGAGGACGGTCGGATTTTGTCCACTTTATAAGCTGCCTTTGATAGGCAAAGTGGCGCTTTAGGAACAATCTGAGCGTGCTTTTTTATCTTGTTATGAAGCCGTAGAGCACGCAAACTGTCATAGGTATTTGGCGCAATTTGATTTAATTATTTTGCGATTGTCGCATGTTATTTAATATTATTATTCGTATTTTTTAAAATTCTAGCTGGCGCATAAATGCGTGTAAAACAGTTGTTCCATCATGACGAGGAAAAAAATGAAAGCTATCTGGAATGACACGGTGATTGCCGAATCTGACGATACCGTGGTTGTCGAGGGAAACCACTATTTCCCGCTCGCTGCAATTAATCCGGCAATTCTGAAACCAAGTGAAACAACTTCCGTATGCCCCTGGAAAGGCACCGCAAATTACTACACGCTGGACGTTAATGGCAAAAGTAATCCTGATGCTGTGTGGTATTACGCCGAGCCGAAGGATGCCGCAAAGGAAATCCGGGGGCGTGTAGCTTTTTGGAAGGGCGTAAAAATCACGCCGTGAAGCATTGCGCTGGATGCCCGCTAGTCAGCTAGTCATTCTGTGGGACTGGCAGAGCAAATGATGTTTCCAACCGTGATTGCCACTAAATTTAGCCATTTGTTCATATATTCACCCTGGCGAGCGCTGCCTGATCGATTGGCAGTGCCGCTTTTTAGCCTTTTCTGGCATCTCAATCCAACGTAAATCGAAGGGCAAAGACCTGATTTTGGGCTTCGCTCAGCAAACTTTTTTTATATATCGTAATATTACGATCTTAAATTCTACTAATTCCAATATTTGCTTCTATTAAAGACGAAACAAATATCCAATAAAAGCTATGAACTTCGATCTCATCCATAAAGCGCTCGCTAATCCGGTCAGGCGGCAAATACTGCAATGGCTTAAAACACCCGCCGAATATTTTGGTGAGCAGGATTACCCACTTGATTTGGGCGTCTGTTGCGGCTTGATTGACAAGCGCACGGGATTGTCGCAGTCCACGGTTTCAGCGCATTTAGCCACTTTGCAGCGTGCCGACCTGGTGCTCATCAAGCGCGTGGGGCAATGGATTTTTTATCGCCGCAATGAAGAGACGATTCAAGCGTTTCTGGCGCACCTCAGCGATGACCTATAGCGGTACAAACCTGCTCCAACTGCATTATTTGTGGTGCAACCCTTCACACGTTATTTTTTCTAAAGATTTGTTATGCCATTAGCTCTTCTCGTGTTGGCGCTTAGCGCCTTTGCCATCGGTACTACCGAGTTTGTCATCATGGGTTTGCTACCAGATGTCGCCCGTAGCCTGGCAGTGTCGCTTCCCAGCGCTGGCTGGTTGATCAGCGGTTACGCCTTAGGCGTTGCGATTGGTGCGCCGATCATGGCTATCGCGACTGCTGCATTGCCACGCAAACGTGCTTTGCTGATTCTGATGGGATTGTTTATCGTCGGTAATCTGATGTGTGCGGTAGCCGCAGATTATGGCTTTTTGATGTTTGCACGCGTGGTTACTGCGCTTTGTCACGGCGCTTTCTTTGGGATTGGCTCCGTGGTCGCGGCTGGATTGGTGCCTGAAAATCGTAAAGCATCGGCCGTAGCATTGATGTTTACCGGTTTAACGCTAGCGAATGTTCTTGGCGTGCCGCTGGGAACGGCGCTCGGCCAGTTTGCCGGTTGGCGCGTGCCATTCTGGGCAGTGGCGGTACTGGGCGTATTGTCGTTTATCGGATTAGCCCGCGTATTACCGTCTGCAAAAGATGAGAAAAAAGCCGATTTGCGGAGCGAATTCAAACAATTGCGCAGCGCAGGGATTTGGGCGGCGCTGGCGACTACGACCTTTTTTTCCGCGGCGATGTTTGCGTTGTTCTCCTATGTCGCACCGCTATTAGAGCAAGTCACGCAGGTAACACCGCGTGGCGTTACCTGGACTTTGTTTTTAATCGGTCTGGGCCTGACCGCCGGAAATTATGTTGGTGGCCGTTTAGCCGATTGGCGTTTGGGCACTGCGTTGACCGCCATTTTTGTCGTGATGGCAATCGTGACGGCAACACTGAGATGGACCAGCCCGGCACTTATCCCGGCAGAAGTTAATTTATTCATCTGGGCGATGGTGGCTTTTGCGGCGGTACCCGGCCTGCAAATAAATGTCATGATTTTTGGTAAGACTGCGCCGAATTTGGTGGCGACGCTCAACATCGGTGCGTTCAATGTCGGCAATGCGCTTGGTGCCTGGATTGGCGGTCTGGTGATCGGTCAGGGCCTGGGTCTTGAGGCGGTGCCGCTGGCGGCTGGTGCACTGGCTTTGGTGGCGGTGCTGGCCATGCAGTTATCGCTGTATTTCGCACGGGCTGCGAAAAGAAGTATTCGTGACACAACTATTTTAACGGTTTCTTCGGCGATGGGCTGATCCCATTTTGTACCCCCTTAATTACTTAACTCCTACACTTATCATGACTACACTATTTAATCCTATTAAAGTTGGCGATCTGGAACTGCCTAATCGCATCATCATGTCGCCATTGACACGCTCCCGCGCTATCGGCAATGGTCGCGTACCGAACGATCTGATGACGAAATATTATGTTCAGCGCGTTTCCGCTGGTTTGATCATCTCCGAGGCAACGGCCGTTACGCCACAGGGCGTCGGTTACGCCGACACGCCTGGCATCTGGTCCGATGAACAAGTCGCTGGCTGGAAGAAAGTTACGACTGCGGTGCACGCTGCCGGTGGTCGTATCTTTTTGCAACTGTGGCACGTCGGCCGCATCTCAGACCCCAGTTTTCTGAATGGCGAATTGCCGGTCGCGCCAAGTGCCATCGCAGCACAAGGACACGTCAGCCTGATACGTCCGCAACGCGCATACGTTACACCACGTGCGTTGGATCTGGCGGAGATTCCAGGCATTGTTGCGGCTTACCGCAAAGGTGCTGAGAATGCCAAAGTCGCTGGTTTTGACGGTGTAGAAGTGCACGGGGCGAATGGTTATCTGTTGGATCAATTCCTGCAAACCAGCACCAATCAACGCACTGATATCTACGGCGGATCGCTGGAAAATCGTGCGCGCCTGCTGCTGGAAGTAACCGATGTCTGTATCGAGGTATGGGGAGCGGGTCGGGTTGGGATGCATTTGGCACCGGCATGCGATGCGCATTCGATGGGCGATGCTAACCCGTTGGAAACGTTCAGCTATATTGCCCGCGAACTTGGCAAGCGTGGCATTGCGTTTATCTGCGCCCGTGAAGGTCAGACGTCAACGCGTATCGGCCCACAATTGAAAGAAGCATTCGGTGGCGTCTACATTGCTAACCAGCAATTAACAAAAGCGGCGTCAGAAGAGTTGTTGACCAAAGGCGAAGCGGACGCCGTTGCGTTTGGTCAGTTGTTCATCGCTAATCCAGATTTGCCGCGCCGATTGAAGCTGGATGCGCCGTTGAATACACCGAAGCCAGAAACTTTTTATGCGCCAACGCCAGAAGGCTATATCGATTACCCTGCGTTGGCCGCTTAAGGTCTGAAGCTAAACCTTTTAGCTAAGTTTTCCGCAGTCGCTTGACTGTTTTCTCCTGTCGTGAACAGATAATCTTAATCTGTTCACGATTTTTTTTGCCCACATGACAATAGCGATTCGCATTATTCGTTAGTTACCGGCCTTAGTCACTTTTTAGTCAGCTCGTTCAGCAAACTTCGTACCGCTGGAATTAATTCTCCTGCCGTCATGCCGATGGGGCCAAAGCCCTGTGACACCAACATATCCGCAGCGCATCCATGCAGCCAGACTGCGCCCAGCGCCGCATGCCAATCGGACCAACCCTGCGCTAATAACGCACCGCAAATGCCGGACAATACGTCGCCACTGCCGCCAGTCGCGAGGGCGGGATTGCCAGTCGGATTGACCACGGCGTAACCATCCGGACGCGCAATGATGCTGCCTGCACCTTTTAAGACGATGACCGCATTAAAGCGTTGCGCCAAGCTGCGGGCGGCCGCCAGGCGGTCGGATTGAATTTCTGTGGTGCTGATGCCCAGCAGACGTGCTGCTTCCAGCGGGTGCGGCGTCATCACGGTCAGTCGTTTGGGATAAACCGATAGGCTGCGTTGGGCGACTAGTTGTTGCAACCCCGGTTCGACAGCAATCAGATTCAATGCGTCGGCATCGAGCAGCAAATGGCTCTGCGCTTGTAGCGCTTTTACCAAGATTGCATGGGCTGGCGGCGAAGTACCTAAGCCGGTACCGACGACCAGTGTTGCTGTCGCCAGATCGATATCATCTGCGTGGCGACACATTAATTCTGGCTGCGCGCTGTCATAACTGGGGGCCGCGTCAAGAAAGCCGATAAAGACTTTGCCTGCGCCGGATTTAGCCGCAGCGCGCCCGGCAAGAATCGCCGCGCCTGCCATCCCTCCTGCGCCGCCGATGACCGCCACGCTGCCAAAGCTGCCTTTATGTGAATTTCGCGCTCTTGGTTGCAAGTTGCTGCTAAACAATTCGGGTGCGTTGAGTGCGGATTGCGATGGCAATAATTGACGACTTGCGATATCTAACCCTGCGACGGTGACTTTGCCAGCATATTCGGGGCCGTCGCCGCTATGTAAACCGATTTTGTCGCCGATGAAAGTGACGGTGGCGTCCGCAATGATGCTAATGCCGTCAGGGCCGACCACCATGCCGGTCTCGGCATCCAAACCGGTGGGTATATCCAACGCCAGCAGCGGGGAAGTGAAGGTGTTGACGGTTGCGACCAGACTGCGCAAAGCGCCATCCAGCGGACGCTTCAGGCCGATTCCTAACAAGCCATCAATGACCAGCGACCATTTGATGCCATCAATAGTAGTGAATTGTTCAGGTGGCATAAAGTGCACACCGGCTCTGGCAGCGCGACTGAGGGCGTTTGCGGCGTCAGGCGGCTGGCTGGTCATGTCGACTGGCAACAGCGCGACAACTTCCGCACCCGATTCGGTCAGTATCGCAGCCGCTTCCAGAGCGTCGCCACCATTATTACCGGGGCCGACTAACACTAAAATACGTGCCTTATGCGCACTGCCGGGCAGCAGACTTATGGCAGCCTCAGCTGCGGCTTTACCCGCGCGTTGCATCAGCGTGTACGGCGGCAGTTGCGATAAAGCCGCCTGTTCCATTCTGCGAATTTCTGCGCTTGAGTAGAGTGCGGTCATGATGGTTTCCTGGGATATGCCTTGATGGGCCGTGAGAAAGTGACGAAACGGGGGTTTCTGTTATTTCCGCTAATGTCGGCAAAGCACCGTCAACATTACCCTAAACCTATCAACGTCGATAGCGTGCCAGCGTCAGGCCATCGATATCAATCTCAGGCGACCGTCCTGAAATTTGATCGGCGACGATTTTGGCTGCACCCAATGCCATGCTCCAGCCGCTGCCGCCATGACCAATGTTGATGTAAACATTACTGCTGGCGGTCGCACCGACTAAGGGGACTTCATCGGCCAGCATCGGGATATGGCCAGTCCACATTTGGGCATTATGATAATTGGCCGCATCCGGATACCAGTCTTGCGTCACTTTTAATAAGGTGCGCAAGGCCTTGTCGTCTATCGTCGTATCGGTCGCGCCCAGTTCGGCAACCCCGGCAATCCGGATTCTTTCACCGAAGCGCGCCATGGTGACTTTGTACGCATTGTCTTGCAGTGCCAGTTTAGGTGCGACGTCATGGTTTTTGACAGCGGCCGTGGCGGTGTAGGTTTTTACTGCCTGCAACGGCACTTTCACGCCGAGATTTTTGAGCAAACGGGCGCTGCCTGTTCCGGCCGCAACGACCACAGCATCCGCATGCAATATATCGCCGCCAATTTTCAGAGCAACGCGGCCATCTTGCGGCTCAACGGCATCTACCCGCAGATCGAAGTGAAATTGTACGCCGCTGGCTTGTGCCAAAGATTTCAATTGTTTTGTGAACAGAGTGCAATTGCCGGATGCCAATTCTGGAAAATACAAACCGCCAGCAACGCTGCGGGCAGTCGCCAAAGCCGGTTCCAATGCTTGCGCCGCAGCACCATCCAACAGGCTGTAAGCGACATTGCGCTCGCTCAACATGGCCTGTAATGGCGCTGTAGCGGCGAGTTCTTTTTCTGACCGAAACAGCTGCAACAGGCCATGGCTTTGTTCGTATTCAAGCTGGCATTGTTGTTGCAGTTGCAGCAATATGTGTTGGCTATAGGACGCCAGTCGCTGCATCCGTTCGCAGTGCAATTGATAGCGTTGCAATTCCGGGGTAGAAGTCCAGCGTAACAACCAACGCCACAACGACGGACTCAGGCGGGCATTCAGGATCGTCCCGGCTTCCTGACTGAACAGTCCGGATAAAATGCGTTTGCGCATGCCATTGATCGCCCACGGCGTAGTCGACGCGGCTGCCAGCATCCCCGAGTTTCCCAAAGTCGCTACCTCTGCGACGTTACGACGCTGCTCGATCAGGGCCACCTGATGACCGGCTTCGGCTAGAAAATAGGCCGTGGACATGCCAATCACACCACCACCAATGACAACAATTTGTCTTTGTGCCGGTTTCAGTAATTCTTGATCTATCACTATTTCGCTCAATTAAATCGGATTGCTTTCAACAACGATCAACCACAATAACGCCCAATCTGGCACGCAACGCAGCCCGCTCACATCGCCAGGGGAGGCGAGCAGAATCATACCTTGAATTGGCAAGGCTCTTGCCATGCCGCGTCAAGATTCGATGAGATTAATCGTGAGGTCGCGCCAAACAAAATGCGATAGGGTGGAGAAAAACGTTAAACATCTTGGGTCGAGGAAGCATAATATGATCTTCCCGGCATATTTTGGAAGCCGGATGACTATACCAACTCGGTAACAGAGTGACGTTTTAAATGGGCAACACCATGCGTACAAAAAATAGTCAGCCAGACGGCACCACTACGTATGGTGCTGTCGATTTATCGTCGCCGCAGGACAGCGAATCGCCATTGGAAAAGGCCGCTAGCACAGAGGCTAATCCTGACAGTCTGGAGAGCGCCGAAAATCCTCTTTTAGCAGCTCCGTCAGTCCCGGGACGTCCCGCTTTTCCTAATCGGATCCATGTAGATGCGCGTGGTGCAGGCGTGGCGATTATCGCCACTGTCGCATTTATTTTTGCCTTGCAATGGGCGCAAAAATTTTTAGTCCCGGTGGTGTTCGGTATTTTTATCGCCTATACGCTCAATCCCGTCGTGGTCTGGCTTCAGCGACTGAAATTGCCACGGGTTGTTGCCAGCAGTATTGTGCTGTTAGCAATTCTGGCTGGGGGTGCGTTGGTGACCAATGCACTACGCGGAGAGTTTCAGTCGATTATGGAGCAGTTGCCGGTGGCCTCGCATAAATTGTCCAAAGGTCTGGCGAAGTTGCGTGATGGTCAGCCGACAACGATTCAACAAATGCAGGCAGCGGCCAATGAAATTGCAAAAGCCACAGGAGGACAACCGGCAGCACGTGAGGCAACTCCTGCTTCCAGACTCAGTGATTGGTTGCTGGCCGGATCGCTCGGGGCGATAGGGTTTCTGGGGCAGGCGCTGGTGGTGTTGTTTTTAGTGTTTTTCTTATTACAATCCGGCGATACCTTTAAGCGCAAACTGGTGAAGTTGACGGGGCCGTCGTTAAGTCGAAAAAAAGTGACCGTACATATTCTGGATCAAATCAATACTTCGATTCAAAATTACATGTTTATGTTGCTGGTGACAAATATTCTGCTGGCGCTGCTAATGTGGGTGGCGTTTCGTCTAATCGGATTGGAAAACGCCGGGGCCTGGGCGGTAGCGGGCGGGGTTTTGCATATCATTCCGTATTTCGGTTCGCTATTCATCGCGGTGGCAACCAGTCTTGCCGCGTTCATGCAGTTCGGGACCTTTTCAATGATGTTGTTGTTGGCGGGAATTTCGCTCGGCATTGCAGCGATAGTCGGGACCTTCGTGACCACGTGGATGACCGGGAAGATTGCCAAAATGAATCCATCGGCTGTATTTGTCGCGTTGCTATTTTGGGGCTGGCTATGGGGCATCGCCGGCCTATTGGTGGGGATTCCGATTGTGGTTATTATTAAGGTAATTGCCGAGCATGTCGAAGGTATGTCGCCGATTGCTGAACTGTTGGGCGAGTAATAAGGTGGGATTTTTGAATATTTCTAGTTGCCATTATTTACGATAAAGGAAACGTTAACATGACCAGTCCAGCAATCAGAATTCTAGGTATCTCCGGTAGTTTGCGAAGTGGGTCTTTCAATACTTCAGCGTTACGCGCCGCAATTGAATTGGCACCCGAAGGCGTCACTATCATTGAGGCCGATATCTCTGAGATACCCTTGTATAACGAAGACCTCAAAGCAAAAGGTTGGCCGCCATCGGTCGAACTTTTCCGCCAGCAAATCCGGGAGGCGGACGCGATTCTTTTCGTCACGCCCGAATATAACTATTCGGTCCCCGGCGTGTTGAAAAATGCCATCGACTGGGCCTCGCGTCCGCCGGAACAACCATTTGCAGGCAAACCGGCAGCGATTATGGGGGCCAGCCCCGGCGTGATCGGTACTGCACGTGCGCAATATCATCTACGTCAGATCGCTGTATTTCTCGATCTGAAGGTCTTGAATAAACCGGAAGTCATGATTGGCGGCGCAGCGGATCGCTTCGACAGCGCTGGTAAATTGACGCATGAACCAACCCGCGACTTTGTCAAATCAATGTTGGTGGCGTTGCAGGACTGGACGTTAAAACTGAAATAAGCGATAGCTGCGTTGTAGTAAGCAAGAATATTTGCTCTGTATAAAAAATGCGTCATCACCAACTAATGGTGTGACGCATTTTGCTTTCTAAGCCTTCGTGACGCTGTTTTTTTGATGCTGTCTTTTTGACGCTGTCTCAGGCATTCCGCTCGCTGGGAACGCCCAAAGCATAAAATTTTTCGCGTAGAAATAACAGTAATGCACGTACTACCGGTGAGGCGCTGCTGCGGTCCGGGTAGACCATATTCAGTGGCGTTTCTTCGCCGACGTACTGATCCATCAAGGTTACCAATCTGCCGTCAGCCAGATCTTGCCTGACGTCCAGCCACGATTTATAGGCGATTCCGAGCCCGCTGATTGCCCACTCCCGGGCGATAGCAGCGTCGTCCGTCATGCGATCACCGCGGACCTTGATAACAATCGGATTTTTGCCAGAATGAAAGCGCCAGTTATTAAACAGGCCGCGTTCTAAATAAAACAGCAAGCAGTTATGGTCGGCCAAGTCTTTGGGAGTAATCGGCGTGCCATGTTGCGCGAGGTAGGCGGGGGAGGCGACAACGACGCGCCGACTAGCGGCCAGTGGCTGGGAAATCAAAGAGGAGTCCTCCAGTTTTCCATAACGAAACGCCACATCCACCGGGGCGCTAAACAGATCGATGATCCGATCTGAAAATTGCAGCCCGAGTGTCACTTGTGGATAGGCTTTTTGAAACGCATTCAACCACGGCAGCAAGACATTTCTTCCTACATCGGACGGCATTGAGAGCCGCAAATGCCCTTTGGCGACGCCATCGCTGCGCAATAGCGCCTCGCCTTGTGTCAATAACGTCAGCGCCTGACGGCTATAGTCTAAAAATAGCGTGCCCTCTGGTGTTAACCGCAGACTGCGTGTGGAGCGGACGAATAAGCGCGTATTTAGATGCAATTCAAGACGTTTCAGGCTGGCGCTGGCGGTCGCAGGGACCAAATCGAGTTGGCGCGCCGCTTTGGAGAGGCTGCCCAAGTCGGCGGTGAGCACAAAAAGCTGGATGTCGTTGGTGGAGTACATTTACAAAAATTTTTTGAAAGTAAATCAAATAATAGGCTATTTATAAAATAATGCAAACGCGCATACTGAGGTCATGACATTGAAGATCGATATCGCAGCCCGTCATTGCTAAGCGATGCATTGATGTTGCGGATCGCGGCAAGGTCGCTGCCATGCATTTTTTACACGTACCCCTATTTAGGAAAGCTCATGAAAGCTATCGCATTAACCCAGTATTTGCCCATTGATCATCCAGAATCCCTCATGGACGTGGTACTCCCTAAGCCAACGCCGGATGGTCGTGATTTATTAGTTGAAATCAAGGCAATCGCCGTCAATCCTGTCGACACCAAAGTACGCGCACCGAAAGACAAAATTGAGCCAGCGCCGCGCGTGTTGGGTTGGGACGCAGCGGGCGTTGTGACGGCAGTTGGGCCGGACGTTACGCGTTTTAAGGTCGGTGACAAAGTATTTTATGCCGGCGACATTACGCGTCCCGGGACGAACAGTGAATATCAATTGGTGGACGAACGTATCGTCGGCAGCATGCCAGCGTCGCTCGCGTTTGAGCAGGCCGCAGCGCTGCCGTTGACTGCCATCACCGCATGGGAAGCGTTGTTTGATCGGCTGCACGTGCCATCAAAGCCAGCCGCCGATAAGCCTACGCAAACGATCCTGATCATTGGCGGCGCAGGCGGGGTCGGTTCGATTGCGATTCAATTAGCTGCTAAAGTTGCGGGTTTGACAGTGATTGCTACCGCATCGCGTCCAGAGTCCGAAAAATGGGTGCGTGAACTTGGCGCGCAGCATGTGGTGAATCATTTCGGCGATATTCCAGCGCAATTGAAGGATCTGGGGATTGCTAATGTTGATTATGTCTTGATCCTGAATGATACCGATCAACATTTTCCGACAGCAGCAGCGGTCGTCGCACCACAAGGCACTATTTGCAGCATCGTTGAAAATGCAGCGCCGTTGCAGATTGATTTATTAAAAGCAAAAAGCGCCGGTTTCGTCTGGGAATTCATGTTTACGCGCTCTATGTTTCAAACGCCAGACATGGCGGAGCAGGGCAGTTTGCTGGATAGTGTCGCACGTTTGATTGATAGTAAAGTCCTTGTCACCACGATGGGGCAGGTCTTATCCCCGATTAATGCTGCAAATCTGCGACTGGCGCATGCAACGCTTGAGGCTGGTCATGTCATTGGCAAAATTGTACTAAAAGATTTTTAAGTTTGAGCGATGATGCTTTGTGTATATGTTGTGCAATTCGCTTTGCATGACACATTAAAAATGGCGCATTTAAGCGCCATTTTTAATGTGGTTGTTTAAACTGCAATGGTTTTAACGCTGGGGCGGTCCTATGTGTCTCATAATAAATAAACTTAATCGATGGCAAAAGTTGTAACGCTTCGATAGACACGATGATGTTGTTATCCGACTTTATTGTTTCGATGGCGGCAGCGGCAGCTTCTGGCGGACTTTTAACGATAGGCGAATGCGCTTGCGATTGGAGGGGGATTCTTTTTGATGATTCTCGACGGTGTTCATTGCTTGTTGCGGCTTTTACGTTGGATGGCATAGCGACATTTCGGTCGTATTATGTGCATCCGCCAAGCCGGTAGCGACTGTCGAGGTATTGCCGGGTAACGCGGTATCGTGTGATCTGTGGGTTACGGGAATATAGGGGATTGATTGGGGAAGTGTTCATGGAGGTTATCCTTGTCGAAAGAGGGGGAGCGCGTTTTTCTTGCGGGACTCTACAAATGTCGCAATACAACCTCTTTCATTAAATGTCCGCAGGCGTTAGCGCACACTCCCGGTGGCGTGGCGCACACGATTTACCGGGCGGGTGCTGACGCTGTATAATGCGGCTTCTGATTTAACCCGCAGCTTCTGGCTGCACCACCCCCTCCATATCGCCATGTTGATTTTGCCGGGTTCTAATGCCCTTCCTGCTTTTCGCTCCCAACGTCTGTTATCTCAACTGCATGCAATTGACAGTAATATCACCGGCGTTACCGGTCGTTACGATCATTTTGTTGATGCATCCACCGCATTGGGTCAGGATGATCTAGATCGCTTGCGTGCTTTGCTGACGTATGGCGACCCATTTGAAGGCGTGGACGGCGGCGAAGAATTTATCGTCATTCCACGTTTTGGCACGATTTCTCCTTGGGCCAGCAAGGCCACCGACATCGCTCGAAATTGCGGAATGGCGCACATCAAGCGTATTGAGCGCGGAATTGCCTATCAGGTCCATCTGAAATCCGGTCTGCTCGGTGGCGTTAAAAAACTCAGCGAAGCCAGTATTCAGGCTATTTCAGCACTGCTGCACGACCGCATGACCGAGTCCGTATTGCGCAGCGCCGAAGCGGCTAGCGATCTGTTCCGTGAGTTGGAAGCTGCGCCGCTGGCCTCGATTGATCTGTTGGCAGGCGGTAAAGCTGCGCTGGAAAATGCGAATACAGAACTCGGATTAGCGCTATCCGACGACGAAATCGATTATCTGATGGCAGCTTTTACCCGTGCCGAGCGTAATCCGACCGATGTCGAACTAATGATGTTTGCGCAGGCCAACAGCGAACATTGCCGTCACAAGATTTTCAATGCGGATTGGACCATCGATGGTCAAACGCAAGACAAATCCTTGTTTGCAATGATCAAAAATACCCATGAATTGCATCCGCAAGGCACCGTTGTTGCCTATAGCGATAATTCATCGATCATCGAAGGCGCGACCGTTTCGCGTTTTTATGCCCGTGGCGCAGCCGAAGGTAATGTTTATGCGGCTTCGGATGAGTTGACGCACATTTTGATGAAGGTCGAAACCCATAACCATCCAACCGCCATTTCGCCGTTCCCCGGCGCATCGACGGGTGCCGGTGGTGAAATTCGTGATGAAGGCGCAACTGGCCGTGGTGCTAAGCCAAAAGCGGGGCTGACCGGCTTTACAGTCTCCAATCTGCTGCTGCCAGATGCGCATCAGGCTTGGGAAAACACAGGCGATGTCACGCTTGCCGCCGCAGAAAGTACCGCTATTTACGGCAAGCCAGACCGCATTGCTTCGCCGTTGCAAATCATGATTGATGGTCCTTTAGGCGGTGCAGCGTTTAACAACGAATTCGGCCGTCCTATATTAGGCGGCTATTTCCGTACTTACGAACAAAACGTCGCTGGCAACGTGCACGGCTATCACAAGCCGATCATGATTGCTGGCGGTATCGGCAGTATCTCTGATAAACACACTTTCAAAAACGCCTTGCCAGTCGGCAGCTTGCTGATTCAATTGGGTGGTCCCGGCATGCGTATCGGGATGGGCGGCAGCGCGGCGTCATCGATGGCGACCGGCACTAATACGGCGGATCTGGACTTTGATTCGGTTCAGCGTGGTAATCCAGAAATGGAGCGCCGGGCGCAAGAAGTGATCAACGCTTGCTGGTCGTTGGGCGACAACAACCCGATTTTGTCGATTCATGATGTGGGCGCAGGCGGTTTGTCGAATGCCTTCCCTGAAATCACCAACGACGCCAAGCGCGGCGCGATTTTCGATTTGCGTAAAGTGCCGTTGGAAGAGAGCGGCATGGCACCGAAAGAAATCTGGAGTAACGAATCGCAAGAACGCTACGTTATGGCGATTGCCCCAGAAAGTCTGCCGCTGTTTGAGTACTTCTGCCAGCGTGAGCGTTGCTTGTTTGCCGTAGTCGGCACTGCAACGGAAGAGCGCCAATTGAAGGTGATTGATCCTCAGCACAATAATAATCCTGTCGATATGCCGATGGATGTGTTGCTGGGCAAGCCGCCAAAAATGCACCGCGAAGTACAGCGTATCGCAGCCAATTTACCCGCAGTCGATCTGACTGGCATGGATCTGTTAGAAGTATCGCAGCGCGTATTGAAGTTGCCGACAGTCGCTGATAAATCGTTTCTGATTACTATTGGCGATCGTACCGTTGGCGCGACTTCCGTGCGCGATCAAATGGTTGGTCCATGGCAAATCCCGGTCGCAGATTGTGCCGTGACGACGATGAGTTTTGAAGGTTATCTGGGCGAAGCGATGTCTATGGGCGAGCGTACGCCGCTGGCTGTCATTAATGCTGCTGCATCCGGTCGGATGGCCGTTGGTGAAGCGCTGACCAATATCGCCGCCGCACCGATCGCATCACTGTCCGATATCAAATTGTCAGCCAACTGGATGGCGGCTTGCGGTCAGCCCGGTCAGGATGCCGCATTGTTTGATACCGTCAAAGCAGTTGGGATGGAGCTATGCCCTGCGCTGGGTATCAGCATTCCGGTGGGCAAGGATTCGTTGTCTATGCGCACGACGTGGAAAGATGATGCAGAAAGCAAGGCAGTTACGTCGCCGGTATCGCTGATTGTTTCCGCCTTCGCGCCAGTGACCGATGTACGTCGCACGCTGACACCGCAATTGCGCACCGATGCAGGTGATACTGCGCTGATTTTGATTGATCTCGGACGTGGCAAAAGCCGTATGGGCGCATCCGCGTTGACGCAAGTCATGCAGCAGATCGGTAACGAAACGCCGGATGTCGATAGCGCAGAAGACCTGAAAGGCTTCTTCAACGCGATTCAGCAACTCAATACCGAAGACAAATTATTGGCTTACCACGACCGTTCGGATGGTGGCCTGTTCACGACTTTGTGTGAAATGGCGTTTGCCGGTCACGTGGGTTTCTCGGTCAATCTAGACATTCTGACGATGGAAAGCGAACACGCCGCAGATTGGGGCGATTCGAAAAACTGGGCCGGTCAAATATCGGAACGTCGTAATGAAATGACATTGCGCGCCTTGTTTAACGAAGAGTTGGGCGCAGTCATTCAGGTTCGGGCCGCGCAAAAGTCGGAAGTCATGAACGTCTTGCGTACCTATAACCTAGGCGCGTGCAGCCATATCATTGGCAAACCCGATGCCCGTGACGTGATTGAATTTACGCGCGATGCCAAAGCCATTTACAACCAGTCGCGGATTTCGCTGCAACGGTTGTGGAGCGAAACCAGCTGGCGTATCGCCCGTCTGCGTGACAATCCAGCCAGCGCCGATGCCGAATACGACCGTATTCTGGATACGCTTGATCCCGGTATTACACCAAAAATTACGTTCGATTTGCAGCAAGACATTGGTGCGCCTTTCATCAATGTCGGAGCGCGTCCTCGCGTGGCGATTTTGCGTGAACAAGGCGTCAATTCGCATGTTGAAACCGCCTATGTGATGCATAAATCCGGTTTCACTGCCGTCGATGTGCATATGAGCGATTTGATTGCCGGACGTGCGCAACTGGATGATTTCAAAGCCTTTATCGCGGTGGGCGGTTTTTCTTACGGCGATGTGCTGGGTGCGGGCGAAGGCTGGGCCAAGACAATTTTGTTTAACGCCGCATTGGCTGAACAGTTCTCGACATTCTTCAATCGCAACGATACGTTTGCATTGGGAATTTGTAACGGCTGCCAGATGATTGCCAATTTAAAGGGCATCATTCCCGGCGCGCAAGCCTGGCCTAAGTTCACGCGCAATAAATCGGAAAAATTCGAAGGCCGCTTCTCGATGGTGCAAATTGAAGAATCGCCATCGATTTTCTTGCAAGGCATGGCCGGCACACAAACGCCGATTGCTGTTGCGCATGGTGAAGGTTTTGCAGACTTCTCGCAAACCGGCGACATCAATCAAGCATTGGTCGGGATGCGCTTTGTCGATAACAAAGGGCAGGTCAGCGAAGCTTATCCGTACAACCCGAACGGTTCGCCGCAAGGAATTACGGCGGTCACCACCGCAGACGGTCGATTCAACGCCATCATGCCGCACGCTGAGCGAGTATTCCGCAGCGTGCAGCAATCATGGCATCCTGAAGGTTGGGGTGAAGATTCGCCATGGATGCGCATGTTCCGCAATGCGCGGACGTGGGTCGGCTAAGCCAGACTAAACGCGGTGTGGGTGTCGTTGGCAATGCATGCCATCAAATACCTGCTATAAATATGCATACAGTAGGGCGGAAGGCAGCTTGCTTTTCCGCCCTATTTAGTTCCACACGAAATACATTGGAGTAACGCCATGACGATGACCTATGAAGAATATCTGGACGAAGTTACCACGCTGTTGACTGAAAAATATGACCTGACGGATGCCGCAGCGATCAAGCACGTTATGCGTGCCCAGGCAGCGGATTTCTTTACGCTGCACGATGATCATCCTGAACTGCGCACGCAAGAAAATGCCGTACTGGATGCCAAGAAAATTTTCGAAGAAAAAAATAAATCTCGGCCGGAAGCATTTCATGGCCGTGCTAAGACGCCTAACAAGTAAGCCGATAGTTAGTTAGCAATTTTAGTAATTTACGTAAGCCATCAGTGAGTTCATACGCACTTCAGCGCCGCCGTTCGCGCCTCTCCATTTTTATATCGTTGCCATGACAGAATCCGTTCGCCTTGCCAAATATCTCGCTGAGCTAGTCCCTTGCTCCCGCACGGAGGCCGAGCAATACATCCAGGGCGGTTGGGTCACGGTGGATGAGGTTGTCGTCGAGGAAGCCGGTTTTCGCGTTTCTCCGCAACAGCGTGTTGCGTTACTGCCGGATGCTGTTTTGCAACCGGTAGAGCCAGTCACTATTTTGCTGCATTTGCCTACCGGAATTGAATTGGCAGCCGATGCTTCGGATGCAGCGACTGCGCTGAATGCGTCTGTCATTGCCAAGTTGCTAAGCCCGGATAATCTATCGCCAGATGATCGATCCGGCTTGCGTTTTCTGAAGCATCATCTGGTCGGTTTGAATCTTGTGAATCCGCTTGAACCGAAGGCCAGCGGTCTGGTAGTGCTGACGCAAGATTGGAAAATCACCCGAAAATTGGTGGATGATGCCGCTAAAATCGAACAGGAATACATCGTTGAAGTTCGCGGCGACATTATTCCTGATGGTTTGCAGCTACTGAATCACGGTTTGAAATTCAGTGGCAAGCCGTTGCCGCCGGTTAAGATTAGTTGGCAAAATGAAACCCGCTTACGTTTTCCTTTGAAAGCACCACCACGCGGCTTGATCGCTCATATGTGCGAAAAAGTTGGGTTGGAAGTGGTTGGAATGAAACGCATCCGTCTGGGGCGCGTGCCGATGGCAGGTTTGCCGGTGGGGCAGTGGCGCTATTTATTGGGCTACGAACGGTTTTGATGAAGCGTTTTCAGGCTAAGCGCCGGGCCTCTTGCTGCTAGCACTGCTGTTGAGTATTTCATTAATGTTGCTGTTTGGCATCGATTGCGTTGCGTTTCTCAAAGCGTTATTAAAGCTTTATGTTTTACCGTTATTTTCTTTATTAAGGCAGCATTCATGCGCTCTCCAGCGTTCGCACACTTAATGTGCTTCTCCCAACAGTTTCTTCGCGTGCAGCAGGTTTCTGTATGAGCCAGCCTTTGATGATTAACTGGACCGAAGACGACCAGCCGCGCTCCATACGCTGGCATTCAGAAAGCGGCGCACCAGCGCCCAAGCGCGTAGTGATAGCGGATGACCGGATGACTGCCGATGCTGCTTTTCGACTGGCGTCGGAGGGTACAGCGATGTTGTGGCGTGGCGACTTTCAAAATGCACGCCAACTTTTGCAGGCGTTAGCACGTCGGACTGACCGAAAACCTCCTAAAGCTGCTACCACGCCGACTGATGTATTCAATTTTCATCGTCAGGCACAATCGCAGCGTGCGCGTACATTGGCGATGGTGTTGTTGCCTTTTGATGATAATTTCACGATTCCGCTGCGCCGTGCGCCGGATGTTAAGCAAGCCTGCCTGGAGGCTTATGGCCTCGCCGACGGCCCTTTTGTGGCTTCGCTAAGGGAGTTGCTGGGTTTGGTAGGGGCGCATGAATGGCGTAAAAAAGGCGTCGACATTCCGACGCTTGGGGATCGCATTCATCCGCATTACGGTGTGTTTTCGCCGGTGCGGGGTGAGTACATTGGTTTGGTGGCGGAAGCGCCGTTGCCGACGACTGATCTTGCGTTTGATATCGGTACAGGTACGGGGGTGTTGGCTGCGGTGTTGGCGCGTAGGGGAATTGCGCGAGTGGTGGCGACCGATCAGGACCCGCGTGCGTTAACCTGCGCTAGAGAAAATCTGGCGCGGTTGGGGTTAGATCAGCAAGTGACGTTGTTGCAGGCGGATTTGTTTCCGCCGGGACGTGCAGCGTTGATCGTTTGTAATCCGCCGTGGCTTCCAGCGCGGCCTAGTTCGCCTATTGAGTATGCTGTTTATGATCCGGAAAGCCGGATGTTGCGGGGATTTTTGCGTGGCGTGGCGGAACATCTTGCGCCGGGCGGTGAGGCTTGGTTGATTCTTTCTGATCTGGCTGAGCATTTAGCTTTGCGGTCGCGAGATGTTTTGTTGACGTGGATTGCTGAAGCTGGGTTGAAGGTGCTTGGGCGTATTGATGTTAAGCCGCATCATCCGAAGGTTGCTGACGATACGGATGCGTTGCATGTTGCACGTGCGGCGGAAGTGACTTCGCTTTGGCGTCTTGCGGTGAATTGATTTAATTAATTGAGGTAAAACTATGGCTAATAAACCTGCGCGTACACTTACTTTTAAGTGTGAGAAATGTACTAAACCGGTTCAGGTGTTTTTGCAGAAAGTGTCGGCTTGTTCGCATATTCAGCCTTATCAGGGAATTTGTAAATGTGGGGAGTTGAAGCGGCATGCTACTGGACAGAAGGATGCTGTTGAGGGGTATTTGGCGTCTGCTGATGGAGAATGGGCGCATCATCATCATTGATGTTGGTTTGGTTCGGTTATTTGGTAATTGAAACGGTTAATGCTCCGTTGATGCAAGCCGGTGGCGGCGCGGCTTGCATCAACGGAGCATTAACCGTTTCAACAACCAGCGAACCGAACTTTATCCCCAATTCCCACTCTCTCTCTCTCTCTCTCAATAATCCATCATCAAAAAAGATACCAAACATTCCCCAAGAATTCCAGGCCGATAGCGCTGCATATTTACACCCGCGTTGGTATGATGATGACCTTTAACCCGCAGTACAGCCCTAGATCACAAAAAGAAGAGGACGCAGTGTCGGAGAAGTCAGAGCACCCACAACAAGCAGACCAAAACGCCGATCAACAGTTTGATCAAGAAGCGTCACCCCAGTCCGCACCCAACATCACGATCACGGCCCAAATTGACGCCACGGTGAACTACGCGTCGTATCAAAATAACGTCCCTTTAATCCGCACATTATCGATCCAGAATCAAAGCGAAGAACCACTTCGAGACATCGAAATAGTCATCAAATGTGAGCCATCATTCGCCGACATCATGCGATTGAGGTTCGCCCACCTTGAGGCCTACGAAACTCGCCGTATCGACCCCATCGATTTAAAAATAGCACACCGTTATCTAGCCGAGTTAAACGAAGCCGAACGCGGCCGAGTGATCATTGAAGTCATAGCGAATAACACAGTAATAGCGACCGCCGAGCATCCGGTAGACGTCCTAGCTTACGACCAATGGGCAGGCACCCGCGCATTGCCCGAGTTACTAGCCGCATTCTCATTACCAAACAATCCCGTCATAGACCGCTTGATGTCCCAATGCAGCGAACTGCTGCACAAAACCGGCACCGGGCAGCACCTAAACGGCTATCAATCTAAAAATCGCGAAGATGCCTGGGCGCAGATTTCAGCGATTTATAGCGTCATCGCAGCGCTGCAACTGAACTACATCGAACCCGCCGCCTCGTTCGGCAACGACGGCCAAAAGATCCGTACCCCCGACCGCATTCTCAGCGGCGGTATGGTTACCTGCCTCGACTCTTCGATGCTGCTGGTGTCATGCATGGAACAAGCCGGACTCAATCCTTTAGTGATAGTCAAAAAAGGCCATGCTTTCGTCGGATGTTGGTTGATAAATACTACTTTGCCCAGCGCCGTATTTGACGATTGTCAGGCAGTCCGCAAACGTGTCGCCAGCGGCGAGTTACTTGTATTTGAAACCACCATGCTGACCCATCGACCGGCAGCGACATTACGTCTGGCCTGCGAAAACGGCCAGGAACAACTGCTGGCCGAAGACGAATTCCTATTCGCAATCGATATCAAACGTGCACGAATGGAGCAAATCAGGCCGCTGCCATCGCGCTCTTCGGTAACGGCGATGGACGATACGCCATCAGTAACGGTCGAGCCGCGCATTGAGCCGCCTCCCGCATTGCCGCCGCTGGATAGCGTCGCGATTGTGATTGATGAAGACGCGCCAGCTGAAACTGCGGACGGTCGTCTGGCGCGCTGGAAATCCAAATTATTGGATTTGACCCTGCGTAACCGGCTGATCAATTTCAAGCCTACCAAAGTCATGCTGCCGTTGCGCGTGCCAAATCCTAGTCATTTGGAAGATGAATTATCGGATGGCAAAGAATGGAAGTTCCGACATTTGCCGCTGATCATGGATGCGGTGAATCCCGCAGACCCTCGCGCAACTGCCATCGCGATACGCCGTAACGGTGAGGATCCCGTTGAAGCCGCCGCGCTGGAAGCCATGCAGATGCACGAACTGCTGGCAACTCTCGATGCCAAAAAACTTGATGCCCATTTATACGAGATTTATAGCGCCGCCCGTTTAGGTCTGGAGGAGGGCGGTGCGAATACGCTGTATCTGGCGCTAGGCTTTCTGCGTTGGACCGAAGATGAGCGCGCTGAGAAAACACTGCTAGCCCCGATATTGCTGGTGCCAGTCACGTTGACGCGGCAATCGGTGCGGTCCGGTTACGCCATTAAGCGCCATGACGATGAAACCATCATCAATCCGACGCTGATCCAGTTGTTGCGCGAAAAATTTCAACTCTCGATCAAAGGATTAGATCCTTTGCCAGTGGATGGTAACGGCGTCGATGTCGCAAAAATCTGGCAAATTATCCGTCTGGCAATTAATGACATACCACGCTGGGAAGTGCGTGAAGATGTCTATTTGGGAATATTTTCATTCACCAAATACCTGATGTGGAAAGATTTGCAGGATCGCAGCGAGCAGCTTAAACAGAATCGTGTAGTCAATCATTTGATTGAGCGCCCGCTAACCTCAATGGGCAGCGGCGTTGATATCGGCAGGCGCGAGGATATGGATCGGCGCCATGCACCCGATAGTTTGTTGACGCCTTTGTTGGCAGATTCTTCGCAATTAAATGCGATCAGTCGGGCTGGCGCCGGGCACGATTTTGCGCTGGAAGGGCCGCCGGGCACGGGGAAATCACAAACCATTACTAATCTAATCGCGCACTTTCTGGGGCAAGGAAAAACTGTCCTGTTCGTCTCAGAAAAAATGGCGGCGCTGGACGTGGTGCAGCGTCGTTTGAACGCGATTGGCCTGGGTCCGTTTTGCTTGCAATTGCATTCAGCCAAGGCAAAAAAATCTGAAGTATTAGAGCAGCTTCGTACCGCGATGAACGTCGCCCAGCATTTCACTAAAGATGACTGGAAACGTGAGGCCGATCGTTTAGGTATTTTACGGGCCGATCTGAATACTTTGGTGCAAGCGCTGCATCGCACTTATCCGCATGGCTTGACCGTGCGGGGCGCGACCGATAGCGCGATCTTGCATCATAAAAGTTGGGCAGCGGCGGTCATGCCGTGGATGAATCCAGATACGCACGACCGCGCCGGTCTGGAGGCGCTACGTGAGCTGGTGCGAACCATACAAGTTGTGGTGGAAGAACTGGGGCCGCTTCAACAACATCCGCTGCGGTTGGTGCGTCACACTGAATGGTCAAACGCGTGGGAAGAGCAGTTTCTTAAAACAACCGCCGAACTGGATGCCGCCTCTGCGCAATTGCAGTTTGCTGCTGCGGCGCTGGAATCCGTCTTCGGGCTAAGTTTGAGCGCGCCATCGCAAGCGGTGCTGGAAGCAATCGATGTGCTGATTGACGTTTTGTTGCAGGTGCCGCAGATACCCATCGGGATTGCTGCCAGCGGCGACGATGCGTCTACTCGCAGCGCGCTACAAAAATTACGTCAGAATGGTGAGCGCCGTGCGGCGTTTGCGCAAACATTGTCTTCTTTGGGCTTTACGCCCGAAATCGCGCGCGCTAATGGTATGCAGTTGGCAGAAGCCTGGAATCTCGCCCTACAAACATGGTGGCCAAAAAACTGGATTGCCACGCGCAGTGTTAAGACCCGTTTAGCGCTTTACACCAGCAATCAACAGCCACCAACGACGGCAGCCATACCCGTCGCGCTGAAGGCATTACGCGGTTTGAATGATGAAGATCAGGCGCTGAGTCTGATCGAAGCACAGGCCACGATTTGGTTGGGCAATGACTATCAGGGACCGCAAACCGATTGGACTGCGATTGCCCGCTACGAAGAGTGGGGACAGCAATTTGAGCTTGCCATCGCGCGCTTTGCTGCGACCGGCGACAGCGCTGCGGCCTCCGCTTTGGCAAATCGTTTACGTCAATTGGTCAGCCAGCAACGCGCTGCGCTAGGACCGCATGGCGCTTTGTCGACGCTGTTAGTTAACTTCAAAAATACGTTCCGCGAATTTACCTTGAAACTGGCGCAAGCGACCGAGTATGCCGGTGCCGGGCCTGAGTTTGCTGGCCCTGTGCATGCTGCGGGTCTGCCAACACGGGTGCGTGGCGTGGTTGCCGGATGGCAGGCGCAGCGTCGCTGGTTACGCAGTTGGTGTAAATGGCGTGGGCTGCGCAAGCAGGCGGTCGATGCCGGTATCTCTAGCGTGGTGCAGGCGATTGAGCAGGATCGGATTGCGCTGAAAGATCTGGCCCATTACGTTGAGTATTCTTATCAGGTCTGGTGGCTGAAAATGATTACCGATCAGGAGCCTGTGCTGCGGAATTTTTCTAGCGCCGATCATGATCGCAAAATTCGTGAATTCCGCACCTCGGATGCGCGTTTTCAGCAACTGACTGAGCAATATTTACATGCGGTGTTGGCAGGAAAAGTACCACGCGTAGAAGCCGGTCAGAAGCCGGATGCCGAGATGGGCTTAGTCTTGCGTGAACTTGCCAAGCAAAAAGCCCATTTGCCGGTGCGTAAGCTAGTGCGCGGAATTCCGACTTTGTTGCCGAAGTTAAAGCCCTGTTTGTTGATGTCGCCGTTGTCCGTCGCACAATATCTGGACGCCGCCCATTCCAGTTTTGATCTGGTCGTTTTTGATGAAGCGTCGCAAATTTTGGTGTGGGATGCGGTTGGTGCGATTGCGCGTGGGAAACAGTTGGTGGTGGTGGGCGATCCAAAACAATTGCCGCCGACCAGCTTTTTTGCCCGTGCCGACGACGATGATCAGTCTGATGCCGATGGTGAAGATGCCAGCGTCAGCGATCTGGAAAGTATCCTCGACGAATGTCTGGGTGCCGGCTTGCCGACTTTGCGGCTGGAGTGGCACTATCGCAGTCGCCACGAGAGCCTGATTACGTTCTCTAACCACCGTTATTACGATTCGCGACTGATTACTTTTCCGTCGCCGGTGACGCTGGATCAGGCGGTGCGCTTGCAGATGGTGGCGGGCGTCTATGATCGCGGTGGCAGTCGGACTAATCGTGCAGAAGCCGACGCTATTGTCACTACGATTGTTGCTCACTTTGGTGATGACAGTCGTCGCCATTTGACGATGGGCGTGGTGACGTTTAACCAGCCGCAGCAACGCTTGATAGAAACACTGCTAGACGAAGAGTTGCGCAAAGCGCCTGAACTGGAACAGCGGATTGCAGAGCATGGCCCGGAAAAATTGTTTATCAAGAATCTTGAAAATGTTCAGGGTGATGAGCGCGATGTGATTTTGTTTTCGATAGCCTACGGTAAAGATGCCGCCGGTCGGATGCCGATGAATTTTGGGCCATTGAATAAAGAGGGCGGACAACGCCGCCTTAACGTCGCGATTACACGGGCGCGGGTGGGCGTAACGATCATCAGTTCGATACGGCCTGAAGATATCGATATTTCACGGACCCGTGCCACCGGTGTGATCGATCTCAAAAACTATCTGGAATTTGCACAAAAAGGCGCGCGTGCTTTAGTCGAACAATCGATTCCTACCGGACGCGAACCGGACAGCCCGTTTGAGGTAGAGGTTATTCGTGCTTTGCGGAATCGGGGCTGGGTTGTGCATCCGCAAGTCGGTTGTTCCGGCTATCGACTCGATATCGGCGTCGTGCATCCAGATCATCCCGGCACGTTTTTGCTGGGCGTTGAGTGCGACGGCGCGACGTATCATTCGCTGCCGACTGCCAGAGATCGTGATCGCCTGCGGCAATTGGTACTGGAGGGATTGGGCTGGGCGTTGCACCGTATCTGGTCAACCGACTGGTGGACCGATTCTGAACGGGAAATGGCGAAGCTGGAAAAAGTGCTGCTTCAAAAGCTGGCTGAGTCGACCCCTGTTGTTGCAGAAATCACACCAGAACGGATCGAAGAGAATGTTTTCCTGGTGGAAAAATTTTAAGTCGATACGAGCTACATTTTGAGCTGCATTTTGAGTATCTTGTATCGGTGTTATTTCTGTTTTTCTGTGTGCAATCGTACAACCAGTGATGGATAGATGCAGTAAGATTGGCTTTAACAGAAGTTGAGCGCAATTCACCAGAAAGATATTCATTATGTCCATTCTTGAACATTTACGTTGGGCGCGAATATGAAATTCAAAGATTATTACAGCGCCCTTGGCGTCGAGCGCGATGCCACTGCTGCTGAAATAAAGCAGGCTTATCGCAAGTTGGCGCATAAATATCATCCCGATGTCTCCAAAGACCCGGAAGGTGAAGAAAAATTTAAAGAAGTCGCGGAAGCCTATGCGACGTTAAAAGATCAGGAAAAACGGGATGCTTACAACCAGCTAGGACGTCATCAGCCTGGTGAAAATGTGCAACCGCCACAAGACTGGCAGCAAACATTTAATGAATCTGGTGCAAGTTTTGTTGATGTCGATATGGCCGATATTTTGGCGGCTTTTGCAGCGTCGCGCCATGCTGGCGGTCAGCCGCATCAGCGGCGGCCTTCGCACGGGCAGGATTACGAAGTAAAAGCGCCGATTACGCTGGAGCAGATTTATGCCGGTGGCGAAATCGACGTTAATTTGAATTTGCCTGAATACGATCAGCAAGGTCTGCAACATCGGGTGCCCAGAACCTTTAGGGTAAAGGTGCCGAAAGGTGCCGAAGACGGTCAGCGTTTGCGTTTGCCGGGTAAAGGCGGGCAGGGCAGTAATGGTGGGCGAAATGGTGATCTGTACGTGATTATGGTGCTGATCCCGCATCCCTTGTATCGGGTTAGCGGCAAAGATCTTTACATTGATTTGCCGTTGACGCCGTGGGAGGCCGTGCTGGGCGCCAGCGTTCAGGTGCCTACTTTGGGCGGCAAAGTCGAGTTGACGATTCCTGCTGCGACCGCTGCAAATCGCCAGTTTCGTCTGGCCAAGCGTGGTCTGCCATCGACTAGCGGCGAAAACGGCAATTTGTTCGCCGTCGTCAGGATCGAGGTGCCAAAACCCGTGACACCACGCGAACAGGCATTATTCGGACAACTTGCGGCCGAGTCGACTTTTAACCCGCGCGCGCACTTCAATACAGGAGGTTAGCAATGCGTACCCATATTGTAGAGGCGATTTGGCTCAACGATGCAGGGCTTTGTTCCTTGGAGCAATTGGCAGAATACTCAGGCTTGACGCGGGCAGAACTACAGGATCTGGTGGAAATGGGCGAAATTGCGCCGACCAGCGTAGATGCTGAAAATGATTTGTACCAGACGCATTACATCGTTATCGCCCGAACCGCCCGTCGGTTAAGGGATGATTTTGAGCTTGATCGGCATGGTTTGGCGGTGGCGCTGAATTTGTTAAGGCGGATTCGCGATCTGGAGGCAGAGCTGAGTACCGCACAGGCCAAGCTGCCGCAGTGAGTGTGCTGACCAGATTTAGCACAATAAGGCCCGCATCACGTCGTAGTGCGCCAGCCATCATCAGAAACCGAGATCGCGATGGAAATCGAACTAAAATTACTCATTTCGCCTGACGCCGTTAGCGCGTTTCGGCGTCATCCCTTACTCAAAAAGCTGGCAATCGCCAAGCCGTATAAACAACAACTCATCAGTACTTATTTTGATACGCCGGATTGCATCTTGATGCGGCATCGGGCCGGGTTACGTGTCCGCCAGGTTGGCAATAAATTGATTCAGACGCTAAAAGCTGGTGGGCAGGTTGATAGCGGTTTGCATCAACGCAACGAGTGGGAGTCTGAAGTAAGCGCGCTCGCGCCCGATTTGCTTGCCTTGCGGGAAATGCTAAAACCGAAATCGGCGTGGGATAAGTTGTTATCTAAGCCAGCAATGGTGGCGCAATTAACACCGCTATTCACTACACAGTTTCAACGTAATGTCTGGTTATTACGCTTGCCGCAAGGCGATGAAGTTGAGTTGGTGCTGGATGAGGGCCAGATTCAATATGGTGCGGATGCCAATGTCGTTGCGGACATGGTTACGCCGATTTCTGAAATTGAACTAGAGTTGAAGTCGGGAGAGGCTGCGAATTTATTTGCCTTCGCGCTAGAACTGCAAAAAACGATACCGTTACGCCTCAGCAATATCAGCAAGGCCGAACGCGGTTATCGCTTATATCGATTGCAAACAGACGATATAACAGAGGTAATTCCTGTTGAAATAGCGCGTGCAGCGCCGCTGGATATCCTGGACAAAAAGACCGTAGCGCAAGGATTTCAGGCAATTATTGCGAATTGCGTGGCCCAAATACAGGGTAACGAAGCGGGACTTTTATCCGGGACCGATCCGGAAAACGTCCATCAAATGCGGGTTGGCGTACGTCGGTTACGTTCCGCGCTTGCCATTTTTAGCGATGCTATTCCATTCCCGCCATTTTTAGAGGAAGAATGTGAATGGTTAGGTCAGCATTTGGGCGCTGTGCGGGATTGGGATGTATTTGCCGGGACGACGCTAGATGCAGAGGCGCTGGGCTCGCCAGATATGCCGGAGTTTCAGATGTTGCGGCAAGAGGCGCTAAAGATTGCGCAAAATAACAGAGCAAAAGCGATTGAGGTGGTTAATTCTGACCGCTATGCGCGATTGTTATTGACGTTGGGCGCGTGTGCTCATGGTGTTGAAATCAATTTGACAGAAGATGCGCCGATGCCGATCAAGGTTGGTGCCTCATTGCAACATTTCGCATCGGAGCAATTGGCGCACTATCAGAAAAAATTGCATAAGCGCGGCAAGGGATTACGCCGGATCGACGCGGCGCAGCGCCACAGATTGAGAATCGCGGCAAAAAAATTGCGTTATGCCTTAGATTTTTTTGAATCGCTTTATCCACCCAAAAAAATCGCCATTTTTATTGCGGGATTGCATAGTTTGCAAGATGCGTTGGGTGCGTTGAATGATGCCAGCGTCGCCGGTCGACTATTGCAGCAGTGCTTACATACGCGCCCTGAGCTTGCCGAAGTTTGTGGCTATGTGCGCGGTTATTCTGCGGCGGGAAACAAGAAAACGCTTGGCGAGCTAAATAAGCTATGGAAAAAATTCAAGCAGATAGCGCCGCCGTTTGAGAAATAGTGCGATATTTTTATCTGGATTATTTGCCTTCTACCAAAGCGTGTAAGGCGGGAAGGTTCAATAATTCGATTTCGCGATTATTGGCTTTTACCCACGCTGTTTTCTTAAATTGCGCCAACAAGCGACTTATTGTCTCGTTGGTCAGCCCTAGGAAATTGGCGATTTCCTCACGCGACATGCGTAACTGGAAGTTGGTGGCTGAATATCCCCGCGTTTTATAACAGTTCGATAAATTAAGCAAAAACGCGGCGAATCGTTGCTCTGCGCGCAGATTGCCTAATTGCAGCATCGCTGTGTGATCTTGGGCAATTTCCCGACTCATCATGCGATGAAAGTGACGCAGCATAATCGGTACGTCGCGTAATAACCCTTCGAGTTCAGCAAAGGGGATTTCACATACCTCACTGTCTTCCAGTGCAACGGCATCGCATTGATGGCGATTTGCGCTGATGGCCTCCATTCCGAGTATCTCGCCAGTCATCTGAAAGCCGGAAATGTGATGCGCACCATTGGCATTGACTTGATAAGTTTTGAAATGGCCTACGCGGATAGCATAGAGATTGATAAATGGGTCATTCATCCGATACAGCGCTGTGTCGCGGGCGATGCGCCGACGATGCCTGACAATTTTATCTAACCGATCCATTTCAAGCTCGGTCAGCCCCATCGGCAGACATAGCTCCCGCAAGTTGCAGCTTCCACAACGCACTTTTACATTCAGCAGCACGAGTGGTGAATGCGGCGTTAATGACGTCGTTGTTGTTGTGACCATCTTGACTAGTCCAATTTAAAAATAAAAAAGACAAAGACAGGGATGAAATTTTAAGGTCAGCTGTGAGGAAAAGCACTTACTGTGTTTGTGCGCCTTCCGCAATATTGTCTGGCGGTATCAAGCTGCCTTAGGGTGTAGTTTTAACGAGGCAGTGTCAGCATAAATATACAGAAGACTATTTTTATTTGATTTAAAAATTGATGCAGATCAGTAAAAATGTTGTCTTTATTGTTACGATTGTAATCGGAATTGGCTGTTCTGCAAGCTGATTTTCATCGTTGCCGGAACCAGATGTACAGAGGATTTCTGTGTGGAAATCATTGCGCGATGTGGGATAGATAACGTGCGAAAAAAAGCCACCATGATGTGCGGTTTATTCATCTAGCATCAAGCGGGCAGGTCTTGCTAGTGCAACAAATTTTCTTGAAAGCAGGGAGAAATTGAATACGCTAATAGAGCAGGATGGTCTTGTTATAGGGCGAAATGGGGGATAAAAATGAAGCGCATTAAATTAATCAAAGCAGGCAAAACAAGCCTCGCCATTTTAGGGTTATGCGGCTTAGTGCCATTGTGCGTTTGCCAAAATGCGCTAGCGCAATTGCCGCCGCACAGCAGTGAAGCGAAGAGTCCGGCAGCGTCGGATTCACACCAAAAAATGATGGGATTTGAGGCGCAACGCGATGTATATTTAAAAGATGCGCATCAGCAATTGGCCGAACTGAAAAATAGGATTGAAGTATTAAACATTAAGGCGAAGAAATCAGGGACGGCAGCGAGGGCGCGATTGGAAGTGGCGGCTCAAAACTTTCAGCGCGAATGGAATGATCTGGAGCAAGCGTGGGGAGAGTTGAAGAGCAGCGGTGAGAGTAAATGGGAGCAGGCCAGAAATGATCTGGATGCCTCCATAAGGAAATTGCGTGCGGAGATAGAAGGTACTTCGAAGCCATAATCCCCTATGTCCTGCTTTAGATGTCAGAACGCGTGAATATAGTCAGCTCTACAATAGTTGGATTGTGAACTGTTACACTATCGCCACATTAGCGGTGAAAAATTCCAGAATCTAAAAATAATTGTGCAAAAAAATTAATGACAAGTCACGCTGAGATAGTTGAGTTATCTATAACGCCGTCCCTGATTACAGCATTACGCAAAGATTATTTTTTCTGGATTTTGTTGATCCTGCTGCTGCTATTAACCGTTGTTTCCCCTACGCATATTACCGAATATCCTGACCTGGTTGATTGGCCGACGATCGCCACCTTGGCGGGATTACTTGCGCTGACAAAAGGGGTGGAGTTAAGTGGTTACTTATCGCGATTGGCGGGACATTTAACGGCCTTGATGCCGACTGAGCGGGCATTGGCTGTTTTTCTGGTACTGACTACCGCATTGTTATCGATGTTATTGACCAATGATGTCGGATTGTTTGTTATGGTGCCGTTGACGCTTAGTTTGCGTACGACCGTTAAATTGCCGATAACCCGTTTGATTATCTTTGAAGCATTGGCGGCGAATGCTGGATCGGCGCTGACGCCCATCGGTAATCCCCAGAATCTTTTTCTTTGGCAGCTTTCCCATTTATCTTTTCATCACTTCGTCGTCGCGATGTTGCCCATGGTGTGTATTTTGCTGATTCCATTGGTGTTATTAACGTTGGTCGCCTTTCCTGGACTGAAACTGTCGGTGGAAGAGAATACCGCTGCCGCGCTAATTAATCGCAAGTTACTATTCTTATCGCTGGCAATGTACGTGCCGTTTTTAATCCTGACCGATCTGCACTACGCGATACCAGCAGTGATAGCGGTAGGCGTGATCTTTGCCGTAGCGCAGCGAAATGTATTAGCCCGCATTGATTGGGCATTACTGCTGGTATTCATCTTAATGTTTATCGATTTGCGTTTGGTGGCGCAATTGCCGATGGTGCATACGTGGATAGAAAGTGTGGGTTTGGGACAGCCGCAACGACTTTATGTTGCCGGAATCGTGGCATCGCAGTTCATTAGCAATGTCCCTGCCGCGATATTGTTGGCGGAATATACCAAGGACTGGCGATTAATTGCCTTTGCGGTCAATGTTGGTGGTTTTGGTTTTATGCTCGGCTCGCTGGCAAATATCATCGCGTTGCGTATGACGCCGGACAAAAAAGCCTGGATTACCTTTCACGCATATTCAATACCGTTTTTGTTGGTCGTCGCGGGGATGGTGTATGTCTGGCTATTTATTGTGTAATGCGAACATTATGGATTTCAATATTCCTTGATCGCCTCGACAACGATATGAAGTGTCACTGCATCGCTGACGAAAGGGACGAAGCGTCCTAAATGATAGTCGCTGCGAAGAATTTCAACAAAACCATTCGCTCCGCATGCGCGTTTGCCATATAGCAGCATAAAGCGACAATTAAAATTGGTAATCTCCAATGTCACCGTGCGGGTAATATCTTTAATGGTGAGGTCACCTTCGATTTGCTTCAGGTTTTCGCCATCGAATATTAAGTGGTTAGAGGTAAATCGAATTTTCGGATATTTTTCCACATCAAAAAATTGGCTTCCCCGCAAAGTTTTGTTGAATAACTCGGTGCCGGTGTTAATCGAACCGGCATCGATCTCGATCATGACCTGTCCTGTGCCTGCGGTTTGATCCAGTTCGATAAACCCGCTAGTGGTATCGAAGCGATTCCGTTGCGTTGATAAGCCCCAATGGTTATATTCAAAAGAAGAAAAGGTGTGATCGGGATCAATTTGATAGCGCTCGGCGGCAGAACATACTGCGCTAAAAGACAAGGTTAGCATTAGAAGTAACCAACCGGCCCAGTCACATTTCATTATCGATCTGCGCATCAAGGAATCTCTTGGTGGTAGCTAAAATAAACCGCGCCTGTTATATCGCAGTATTGGATTGTGCGGCATGCCTGAGTTGCGATAAATTTTACCAATATAATAGGCCAAATGTTTCCTCCTAATGATCAAAATTTGCTGCGTATTGACGCGGGTCTTGCCATTCCTCTTTCCGAGATTGAGATGACGGGCGTGCGGGCGCAAGGACCGGGCGGCCAGAATGTGAATAAGGTCTCTTCGGCGATTCATCTGCGTTTTGATATTAATGCTTCATCGCTGCCAGACATTTACAAAGAAAAACTGTTGGCGTTGAATGATCAGCGGATTACCAAGGATGGTGTCGTCATTCTGAAGGCGCAACAATCACGTAGTCAGGAGCAAAATAAACTGGATGCTTTGCAACGGTTACAGGCGCTACTGTTGGCGGTCACTGTCGTACCGAAACGACGCCGTCCGACTAAACCCAGCTTTTCGTCTCAGTTGAAGCGGGTTGAAAGGAAAACCCGGCGGGGTCATGATAAAGCGATGCGTGGGAAAGTGGTGGTGTAGTTCGTAGTGTAGTTTTTAAATTGGCGCGGACTGATGCCGCGCCAAGCCGTAATGCGGGATAAGTTCGTGATTATCCCGCCTGAATTTCACTTCGCTTAACGACGTTCAGGCGCTGCCGGACAACCGCGCCAGCTAGTGCCTGCGGGGATATGTTCGCCCTTCATCACTAATGTCAGCGCGCCCAATTTGGCGTTGTCGCCGACAATCGCGCTATATAGCACGGCACTACGCGGCCCCATATACACCCGGCTGCCGATAGTGACGTGATCAACTTTCATTACCCGGTCTTCAAACAAGTGTGTTTGCGGGCAAGCGAAGGCATTCAGTTCACTGTGATCTCCGATGGAGACGCAATCGAACTCGGTAATGTCGGTGGTGTTCAGATAGACGCCGCGTCCAATCTTGGATCCCAACATTCTGAAAGCGATCGGTAGCCAAGGTGTGCCGCGCAGATAATTTAGCAGATTCGGGACGGCAATTCCCTCGTATAGATTGGTGACGCCCTCGGATAGCCAAACGAATGGTGTCCACATCGGCACGCTGCATTTGCGGTAACGTTTTAGCAGCAGCCACTTTATACATACGATCCAAATGAAAGTGCCGACGCCGTACATCAGTCCCGATAAAGTCAGTAACCAGATGACTTCGCCCCATAATCCAGCGCCTGCCAGCGGCATTAGATTTAAGACTAAGGTATAGCCGACTGCAATCACAATCGCGTGCGGCGAGACGATGCGGAACGCTTCCACCAGGCCACGTCCAAGACGGCGGCGTTTGGATGGCCGGAACGTTAAATGTTCAGGGAAGCCGCTGACTTCTTCGCGTGCAGGGAGATTGATTGGGGGCGAACCTAGCCAAGTGTCGCCGTTACGCATTTTGTCGTTCGCGGGTGCGCGGGTGTGCACGCCAATCAGGACGTTTTCCGGCAACGTGGTGCCATCTGGAATGTAGGCGCCATTGCCCACAAAACTGCGGCGCGAGATGACAGTCGGCTGCATACGCATCCAGCCGCCATCGATTTGTTCGTCACCCAACAGGACTGCGTCTGCGATAAAGGTTTCTTCGCCTAGCGTTAACATATCCGGCACCACGCCTAGCGCAGTCGAAATTTCAGCGCCGCGACCGACTTTTGCGCCCAGTAAGCGATACCAGAGCGGCGCATAAACAGTGGCGTAGACGCCATGCAATACGCTTAGGCTAGATTCTTGAATCTGATTGACCAGCCATTTGCTGCAATATTTATTGCTGCGCACTGGCCAGCTACCGGCTTTAAGCCGAGGCAAAATACTCCAGCGGATTCCTGCTGAAAGTAGGGCGGTGCAAATGATTAAAACGGCCGTTGCCGGAAATGCCATGACAAAATATTTGGTTAATTGGAATGTCAGCCGGTTACTTTGCAGCCAAGGGAAACGATCGTAATTATCCAGCCAGTCGATCAGAATAAAGCTCGGAAACACCGGCATAAAGAACAGCGTGGTAATCAGTAAGCCGCCTAACAGGAAGAAGACTGATTCGCCGACTTGACGTTTGCGTGTCACAGGCGGGCGCGGTGGGTTGGCGCGTCGGTCAAAAGCACCCATGTCGCGCGCTGGTGAGCCGCCCCAAATACGTTCGGCCGGTACGGACTGACCATCGCTCAGTGCAGACTGGCCATCGAGATGACCGTATTCGCCAATGTTGGTATTGCCTTCCAGCACGGCGTAAGAGCCGACGCAGGCTTCACGGCCAATGACGATTCGCCCCAGACGCAATTCGCCATGCTCAACCCGCGCGTTTTCAAAATTAACGGCGTTACCGACGGTCGCGCCGTCTTCAATGACCAGCAAATCGTGGCTGCGTAAGGTGATCGAGCCAATCAGAACTTCTGAGCCGATTCGCGCACCCAGTGCACGTAGCCACCAGGTGTAAATCGACGATCCGCTCAGTAAATAAGTGGGGGCTGCTTCAATCAGGCGGTCGGTAAGCCACCAGCGATAGTAGGTCAAGCCCCATAGTGGATAACGTCCAGGTTTGACACGACCGAGAATGAGCCACTTGGCGGCGATGGCGATGGCGAACTCAAAAAATGTTGCTAGCACAAAGACGCCGACCGAGAAGGCAATGGCGCGCAGGATGGAGTCGTCAGGATCGCCGGTAAAAAAGTGATAAGTAAAAAAGGGCGCGAGCCATTGCATCATGCGCATTGCTACCAGCCAAGGTACGGCCGCTGCTTGCGCCGCGCCGCAGACCCAACGTTTTACAACCGAGGGCGGGATCCAGCGGGTATCGACGGCGGCAGCAATTTCATGTTCTTCCGATAATACGGCAGCGATTTTGCCGACCACTCGATTCATATAGATATCGCGCACAGTGACGTGCGCAAAGCGCGGATCGGTGCGTAAAGCTGAAGCTAGCCGGGCCGCAAACAACGAATGGCCGCCAAGATCTGTAAAGAAATCAGCATCGCGGCGAATTGCCTGACCGGGGAAAAGTTTGGTTAGCGCAGCAAACAGCGCTTCTTCTGCCGGGGTTTCTGCAGTGTCGGAACCAGCACTCGTTTGACTGCCACTTACGACGGTTAAGGGACGAACTTTAAGCGCTTTTCTATCAATTTTTCCTGAAGTGAGTCGCGGCATTTCGCGCATCATTTCAAAAAAGCCGGGCACCATGTAAGGAGGGAGAAGTTTGCCTAAACTGTTGCGGAGGACGCTGGCGGCAATCTCGACGCCGTTTTCCGGCACGATGAAGGCGATTAGTTGATCGATACCGTCATCATTACGCAGAATGACCGCAGCAGTTCCAACGCCGGGTTGGCGCGCTAATACTTCTTCGATTTCTCCCAATTCGACCCGAAAGCCGCGAATCTTGACTTGATCATCCGTGCGGCCTAAACATTGCACGCGTCCATCGTCATCGATTCGGGCCAGATCGCCAGTGCGATACAAGCGGCTGTCGTAGTCGCCACAGGCCCATGGATTGCTTAAGAATTTTTCTGCCGTCAGATCGGGGCGCCCCAGATAGCCAGCGGCGACGCCAGGTCCTGTAATGCAGAGTTCGCCGACCTCGCCACGTGGCAATAGCGTCAAACCATGTTCGATCGCGGGATTGATAATCAGCATGCCGTAGTTTGGCAATGGCACGCCGATTGTCACCGGTTCATTGGCGCGCAATGCGGCCAGACTGGCAGATACAGTGATTTCAGTCGGACCGTAAGTATTGAAAATTTGTCGACCGGGCTTGGACCAGCGATTTACCAGCGCCTCCGGACACATTTCTCCACCCAGATTGATCAGGCGCAGACTTGGGATATCTTGATTGAATAGCGCTAGTAAAGTTGGCACGGCGTGCAGCACGGTAACATTGTTTGCAGCGAGTGCAAGCGGTAGCGCTTCAGGATCGGAGGCCAGTTCTTTTGGCGCGATCCATAGCGTTGCGCCGACCAGATAGCTGATCCAGATTTCTTCGAAAGACATATCGAACGCGACTGAAAATCCTTGGTACACGCGGTCTGTACCTCGCACGCCGAGCACCGCATTTTCACTGCGTAAAAAATGGCAGATGCTGGCTTGCGTGATTTCGATGCCCTTTGGTTTGCCAGTGGAGCCAGAGGTATAAATGACGTAGGCGGGATGTGTTCCTATCACGCCAGCACGTTTTTGCATCGGAGCAGACGACTCGGCAAGGAGATTTTCTGCCGTCCAAATGTTGTGCCCGAAGTTTTCTAATCGTGCAGAAAAAGACGCACAGGTGACGATCCCCGGCGCTTGTGCATCTTCGAGGCAAACCGCGATCCGTTCGACCGGCGTGTCTGCATCCAGCGGCAACCATGCTGCGCCTGCTTTGGCGATTGCCGCTTGCATGATCAGTAAATCAATCCCGCGTGGCAGCCATAATCCGACGATTTGCCCCGCATGAACGCCAGCTTCAATCAGTTTTGAGGCAGCGGTGTCGGCGGCGTGATTGAGCTCTTGATAAGTGATACGGCGGTCGCCGAAAATACACGCGATTTGTTGCGGCACACGCTTAGCGGTAGCCTCAAGAATGCCGGCGAGGATTTCATCGCGGATGAGTTCTGGTTGAAGAGGTCCTAGCAGAATGCCGGGATTAACAACGGCTGCGAGTGTATCGATACGGGCTAGCGTGGATTCGGTCATGAAGAGGTGCGGCGGGACAAAGCGCGATGTTAACATGGCAGCAATGACCCAGCATGTTCGATGAGACAATATCGTCGTGTTTTCATCAAATCCGCAACAATGCTGCAAAGATTGCGGGACCTCGTGAAAATGCCACCATTTTTCTGGTGGCATTTTCATTTTCTTTGGCAGAAATAATGTTGCTTATTTGCACTCTGGATTGCTAAATTAGCTATACGATATTACCAATTTTAGCCGCCACCGCCTCGCGTACCGAACCGCTCACCACAAACGACTGCGCCATCAAAATGTCATCATGAAACCAGCGATCGCCATCCAGACACGCCGGAATCTGGCGACGAATTTCATCGTAGGCGGCTTGCGTTCCTTGACCCAGCACGAACTCTGGCAATAATGCTTCGGTCATCGTCAATGCTTGCGCTGCCAGCAACATTTCTACGCCGATAATGTACTGGGTATTCGCCACCACCGTCGCTGCCTTGCGCGCACACCAGGTCGAGTTGGAGACGTGATCTTCGCTGTTGCCCTTGGCTGGAATGCTATCGACGCTGCCCGGCATGCACAATGTGCGGTTTTCCATCACCAGCGAACTCAGCGAACACTGCACCACCGGATAACCGGTATTGACGCCGCGCACGCCGCTCATCAAATTGCGCGGCAAGCCCCATGAGAGGGTCGGATCGATCAAACGCGCCACGCGACGTTCGCAAATGCTGCCCAGGTCGGTGATCGCCATCGCCATCAAATCCATCGCCTGTGCCAGATATTGGCCGTGGAAATTGCCGCCGGAAATGATCTCGAAACCACCGCCATCCTTGCCAAAAATCAACGGATTATCGGTCGCCGAATTGATCTCTTTATCGACGATATTGTCGATGTAATCGAGCGCGTCGAAGACCGGGCCATACACCTGCGGCGCGCAACGCAACGAATACACATCCTGAATCCGGGGGCTGTAAGGAATATCGGTACGACGTGATTCTTCCGGAAACTGCACTGCACGGGCGGCATGCGTGGTACGGGTCGAGCCTTTGAGTAATTTGCGGACGACCGCCGCCGTTTTGATCTGACCGGCGTGCGGACGGGCTTGCTGAATCCGCGGATCAAAGGCCGCCATCTCGGCCCGCATCGCTTCCAGCGTCAGGCCCAGCGACAAACACGCATCGGTCAGCAAATTGCGGGCGTCGTGCGCGACCAGCACCGCAACCGCCAGCGAGGCCGTGCAACCATTGATCAGCGCCGATGCATCTTTGGCCTGCAAATCGAATTTCACCGGACTGATCCCCGCCTTCGTAATCGCGGCGGGCGCGTGCATGCGCTGGCCCTGATACATGACTTCGGCCTCATCAAACCCGGCGATCGCGGCGGCCAGATACGACAATGGCGCAAGGTCACCGGAGGCACCGACCGAACCTTTTTGCGGCATGATCGGATGAATCCCGGCGTTCAGAAACGCCAGCAACCGGTCCACCACTTCAACCCGTGGCGCGGAGTAATTACTGGCAAACGCATTGGCGCGCAGCAACATTGTGGCGCGGCTGACTTCTTCTGAAAATGGCTCGCCAATACCGGCGCAATGGGCTTTGATCAATTGCGTCTGAAACAGCGCAATGTGTTCGACCTTGATCCGCGTATCTTTGAGCAAACCGACGCCGGTATTAAAACTGTACATCATCGGCGCATCGTCATGCATCCAGGTCGACTCAATATAATCGCGGCTTTCTTTCAATGCAGCGCGGGAAGAATCTGCCAGCGTGACGCTGACATGCGGCGCACGGGCGACGCTCATAACCTGCGCTGCGGTGAGAGTAAAGCCATCAATGGTGAGAGTTGTATTGGTCATTTTTCTTTCCGATTCTGAGATTGCGTTGCTAATAGTTAGTGAGAGAGGTTTAATTAGTTGCGGTATTTCCGATGGCGCTATTTCGCAAAGTGTTCGACAAAATAGCTAAACGCCTGTGAGGCGAGGGCGGCGTCCTCTGTGGTCATGATTTCGTCGGGATGGTGGCTAATACCACCGTTACCGCAACGGACAAATAGCATTGCAACATCGGTGATTGCCGCCATTGCCATCGCATCATGACCGGCACCTGAAGGAAGGTAGCGCACGGGGATTTCGGAGGATGCGATGGCCGATGCCAATTGCTGCTGTAACCAAGGGGCGCACGGCACGCTAACGGCATCATGGGTTTGTCTGGCGCGGATAACGACGTTACGGCGTTGACCTATTTTGTTCATTTCAGCTAGGACATCTGTCACTGCCGCCAGCCGCACAGCGTCATCGCCAGCCCGGATATCAATAGAAAAAATCGCTTTGCCTGGAACCACGTTGGCAGCACCGTTAGGCACAGTAAACTGCCCCACCGTCCCCACTAATCCTGCTGTGCCATGGCACCGTCTTTCTATACATAGACCGATTTCTGCCCCGGCCATGGCTGCATCGCGCCGCATTTCCATCGGCACTGTTCCTGCATGTCCGGCGAGGCCATCGATTTCGACCATGAAACGGGATGCGCCGGAAATCGCGGTGACGATGCCTAGCGGTAATTGTTCATTGAGCAGAACCGGGCCTTGTTCAATGTGTACCTCTACAAAAGCGAGTACTGATTCCGGTGCATACGCTGCCTTGGCAAGGCCGACCGCATGGAATCCGGAAGCGGCCATCACTTCGCGCATGCTGAGTCCGGCATCATCCAGATTGTCGAGCACACCCATGTCAAAAGTGCCTGCCGCGGCCCGACTGCCTAATAAGGTTGCTTTAAAGCGCACCCCTTCTTCCTCAGCGAAGCCGATCACTTCGAGCGCAAAAGGGAAGCGCTTGCCGATGGCGTGCCACTGTTTAATACAGGCAATCGGTAGCAGGATGCCAAGGTTGCCGTCATATTTTCCACCGTTGCGGACCGAGTCGAAATGCGAGCCGGTGATCAGCGCGGGGGCGTTTGGTGTAATTGCTTCATAGCGGCCGATCACGTTGCCGGCCATATCGCGTCTAACCTGCATCCCCGCCTCACACATCCATTCGGCCAGTTGCGCCGCCGCTGCGTGGTGGGCAGGGGTCAAATATGTGCGAGTAAGCATGCCTGCTACTTCGGTGTGTTGCGCCAAATCCTCAGACCATTGCATGATTTGCGCGCCGCTATCCATGTGCTTAGCTTGTTGGGAAGTCATTGTCGTCTCCTTTTGTCTTTTTTGGATATTACTCTTGAATTCAGTTATTGCATACAAAAAATGAATGCACTATATTGTATCCAAGGCAGCCACTTTTAAAGGCAATATCGTGGCGAGATCTTGTTGGTATAAATTTAATAATTAAATCGAGTAGCCAGGAGACAAACATGCAGCGCCGCTTATCCACATTTTTTAAATCGCTTTTTGGTCAAGTCGTTATCGGCTTGGTGTTAGGGATCGTTGTTGGGGTGCTATATCCCAAGTTTGGCGAGAGTATGAAACCGCTAGGTGACGGTTTCATCAAGCTGGTCAAAATGATCATCCCCATGATTGTATTTTGTGTAGTTGTGCAGGGAATTTACGGTGCAGGCGAGCTAAAGAAAGTGGGGCGAGTTGGCCTGAAGGCATTGATTTATTTTGAGGTTGTCACTGCAGTTGCCTTGGCGCTGGGCTTGTTGCTGGCGTTTGTTTTTCATCCTGGAGCCGGGATGAATATTGATGTCGGTGCACTCGATGCGAGTTCGCTGACGAATTATGTAGATACGGCTAACAAGGTTAAGGGCACTGGTTTCGCTGATTTTGTGATGAAAATCATCCCTAACACCGTGGTGAGTGCATTTACATCGGGCGATGTGCTGCAAGTGCTGTTGTTTTCCGTCATTTTTGGCTGTGCGTTGTCACTGATCGGTGAGAAAGCAGCGCCGATAGTCAGCATCGTCGGCAGCATGTCGGCGGCATTTTTCAAATGTATGTCATTCATTATCAAACTTGCGCCGCTGGGTGTGTTTGGTGCGATTGCCTTTACGGTCGGGAAATATGGCGTGGGTTCGTTGCAGCAATTAGGCTTTTTAGTCGCCTTGTTTTATCTGTCGGTGATCGTTTTTGTGTTTGCCATTTTGGGGACCATTCTAAGGCTCACAGGATTCAGTATTTTCAAACTGATTAAATATTTGCGCGAAGAATTGATGGTGGTGCTGGCGACGGCGTCATCGGATGCAGTATTGCCGCAAATTATGAAAAAACTCGAATATATGGGAATCAAAAATTCGACCGTGGGATTAGTGATTCCGACAGGTTATTCGTTCAATCTGGATGCTTTTTCAATTTACCTGACACTTGCTGCCGTATTTATTGCTCAGGCAACGAATACGCCGCTGGCAACGACTGATTTGCTGGCAATTTTGGCGGTTGCGTTGATTACTTCAAAAGGCGCGCATGGCGTGCCCGGCTCAGCCATTGTGATTTTGGCTGCGACCTTGTCGGCGATTCCGGCGATTCCGGTAGTTGGTCTGGTATTGGTTTTATCGGTTGATTGGTTTATGGGGATCGCGCGTGCCTTGGGTAACTTACTGGGTAATTGTGTCGCGACTGTGGTGGTGGCGGTGTGGGAAAAAGATATCGATCGGAAGCGCGCCCATGCTGTTTTGAACGGTGATCTTGCCGCTATCGAAGAGTACGATGCGCAAAAAAGACTTGAGAACGGCGTCGAAAATGGTAAGCCAGACAGTCATTTGCATCTGCATACGGCGCATTAATCCCGGCGCTGAATAGAGGGCCTCTGGCGAATGGATCGCCAGAGGCGCAGCGATAATCCTCAGGAATAGCATTTGCAAGTACAATTTCTGCCTTTAAATAACGTTATTGCGTTTAAGGTCAGCGACACTATGAACATGCCTTCAAGTCCAATCGTTGCCGACAGTTCGGATAGTATTGCCGCGGACATTACGATGGCGATTGCGGAGCAACGCCTGCCGCCAGGTACTAAGTTGCGCGAGGAGGCGCTTGCGCGTCTGTATTCGGTAAGCCGGACTAAGATCCGGGCAGCATTGGTCATGCTGGCCAAAGATAAATTAATTGATTTGGTGCCTGACAAAGGTGCTTTTGTTAGTCAGCCTACCGAAGAAGAAGCGCGTGAGATATTTTTTGTGCGGCGTATTCTGGAAGAGGCGCTAGTCAGAGAGTTCGTAGCGAAGGCTAAACCTGAAGACTATTTAATAATTGATCGCCATCTGGTGCAGGAACGCGATGCGCTATCGAAAGAGAATCCACAAACACGCTCTAAATTATTGAGCGATTTTCATATTCTGCTGGCAGAGACAGTGGGGAATCAGGTCCTTACCGATGTGCTGGTAAAACTTGCGGGCCGCAGTTCGCTGATTACGATGCTGTATCAATCGACACGTGATGCCGTCTGTTCATCGGATGAACATCTGGCTTTTATTGCGGCGGCTAAAGTCGGTGACGTTGAAAATGCGGTGCAACTTATGATGCATCACCTGCATCACGTCGAATCTGCGTTACAGTTCGAAAGAAAACCGGAAAGCGATAAGAAGGATTTCGTTAAGGCCTTGCTAGCGTGAGATTGTTTGACGTTACTTAAGATGGTTCAGGCGCTTTGTTTGAAGCGCCGTTGTTCAACTTCAGGATGCTACAACGCGTCGGTGTTGTCTGAAAAAATCCCATAGCATTTTGGTGGCGTCTGGGCCCGCGCAGGCGTTGTAACGTATTGCGCAATCGCCGCCACTCCAGGCATGTCCTAGCTGAGAAATTTCGCATACCTTTACTAGCAATTTTTTCTCGTCGTAATAATCGTGAATTTTATAGGCGTGATGAGGGTGGCGGCTATTCGCCGTGCTGGCGGCTTTAATGATAACGGTGGCTTCGGCTTGGGCGGTGACGCCGTTTAATGTTCTGAATTGTTGCGTTAATTGCAGAATATTTACTGGGCGCACGACGGTATCCTCCAGACCATGAATCAGGATGGCAGGCATCTTTGGAAATGCAATATGCTTTTTTTCGATATTGCTGATCGACTCGGACAGATATTTCGCAGTGCCCCGTTGCATTACGCCATAAGCACCGACAAGGGAGTGTCCCGCGCCGAAAACAGTACCAGAATGTATCCCCACAGCAGTGATCAAATGCGGATAATTCAGCGCCACAATCGAGGCCATCGAAGCCCCTGCCGACAGCCCAGCGATGTAAATGCGTGTTTTGTCGATGGGATATTTGTCAGACGCAATGCCGATGATGGCTGCTATTCGCTTGGCATCGCCGCCGCCTTCCTGAGTTTCACGGTTGTACCAATTCCAGCACCGTTTCATGTGGCCGGTATAGGATTGCTGCGGATATAGAACGGCAAAGCCTTGCCTTTCGGCAAGCTGATTCATGCGTGTACCGCGCGCGAAATCATCCACACTTTGATTGCAGCCGTGCAGCATGACCACTAACGGAAGCGCGGTTGCCGGTGCGTTGGCAGGTAAATACAACCAATATTGCATGCGCCGCCGTGTTGTTGCTGCCCCTTCCGACGGAGATGTGTAATAAAACGATAGCCATTGGCCAGGTAACGCAGGCGCGGCAATTGTTTTACTGACTGGCGCGGATTTAAGTGATTTTGTCGCAGAGACTTTTTTTGCCGGCGATTTAACAGGTTTGCGTTTTGCTTTCGCTGGCTTCGCAAGAAACGTTTTGGCTAATTTCTTACCTTGGGTTTGCTGCGCTTTGCTAATAGTTTTAACGCCGCGCCACCATAATCGACTGAGAGCTTTTAGCATAATGAGCGCTTCACCTAAATGGACTGACTTTAGTGTAATAGGGTTTGCCAAGCTTCAGCAATGCAGTGACGCTGGATAATTTGATATAAGCATTGCGGTGTTGCAATGCGTTATTTAATTATCTTGATCTGCCCTTTGTATGGGATAAAGCCTTTCTTGTCAGGTTAGCTACTATCCTGCGCCTAAAGCTGTATCTACAATCGTTTGGGCTTCTTTGATGATTTGCTGTAAATGCGCATCGCCACGGAAGCTTTCAGCATAAATTTTATAAATTTCTTCAGTGCCCGATGGACGCGCTGCAAACCAGCCATTTTCTGTGCTAACTTTCAGGCCGCCGATGGCAGCGTCATTGCCCGGCGCCTTAGTCAAAATGCTGATAATTTTTTCGTCAGCTAGCGCGGTGGAAGGTATTTGCTGCGGGGAAAGCGCGGCCAAAGCTGCTTTTTGCGTTGGCGTGGCAGGTGCTTCTACGCGATCAGCCACGGCTACACCCAATTCCTGCTCAAGTTTTTGATAGGCTTGCGCAGGATCGTTACCAGTGCGCGCGGTCATCTCGGCTGCTAACAATGCTGGTGTCATGCCATCTTTATCTGTCGTCCAGACCGTGCCATCCAGTCTTAGAAATGCGGCACCGGCGCTTTCTTCGCCACCAAAGCCGAGCGAACCATCGAAAAGACCATCGACAAACCACTTGAAACCGACCGGTACTTCATATAACCGTCTGCCTAATTTGGTGCAAACGCGATCGATTATCTGACTACTGACGACGGTTTTGCCGATACCGGCATTTTGACGCCATTGAGGGCGATTTTGAAACAGGTAATCGATAGCGACCGCGAGATAATGATTCGGCGGCATCAATCCGCCGCTGCCGGTAACGATGCCGTGACGGTCGTGATCCGTATCGCAGGCGAAGGCGACGTCGAAGCGATCTTTGAGATCAATTAAGCGCTGCATGGCGTAGGGCGATGATGGGTCCATGCGAATCTTGCCGTCCCAATCGAGGGTCATAAAACGAAAGGTTGGATCGACGATCTCGCTGACTACGGTCAGGTTGATTTTGTAGCGTTCTGCAATACGCGCCCAATAATGGACGCCTGCGCCGCCGAGAGGATCGACACCCAAGCGAACGTTAGCGCTTCGTATGACTTCCATATCGATGACATTGCCGAGGTCATTAACATAGTTGTTTAAATAGTCGTAACGGTGGGTCGTGGGCGCAAGTAAGGCTTTTTCAAAAGGCATGCGATGCACGCCTTGCAATCCAGTTTTTAGAAAGTCATTGGCGGTAGCCTGGATCCAGTCAGTGATATCGGTATCTGCCGGTCCACCATTTGGTGGATTGTATTTGAAGCCGCCATTGTCGGGCGGATTGTGGGAAGGCGTGACAACAATCCCATCGGCTAATCCGGTTGTACGGCCACGGTTGTAGGTCAATATCGCGTGTGAAATGACGGGAGTAGGTGTGTACTCATCATTTTCGGCAAGCATCACGTCTACGCCATTTGCCGCCAGTACTTCAAGTGCGCTGGCCGCCGCTGGTTCCGATAGCGCGTGCGTATCAATCCCAAGAAATAATGGACCAGTAATGTTCTGTTGTTTGCGGTACTGGCAAATGGCTTGCGTGATCGCTAATACGTGCCATTCGTTAAACGTGTTTTGAAAGGATGAGCCACGGTGACCTGATGTGCCAAAGGCGACATGTTGCGCGACTAGAGCGGGGTCTGGTCGATTGCTGTAATAAGCCGTGATAAGTTTAGGGATGTTTACCAAGACATCAGTTGGCGCGGGTTTGCCTGCCAGGGGATTTATATTCACGTTGCTATCCTTTATGTGGGTTATTTACTTTGGCTCGATGGCGAGAAGTAATCAACAGCTGTAAGGCGCGCATGTACTGATTGCGACGCCTGTATATAAGGGTAGGGCTGTGTGGTAACTAGTAACTAGATAGACTGCGCACTGATTGCGGTAGTTCATCTTACAAAGATTTTTGACTTATCTGGGGAGACTTTAGGTCAGAAAAGTACGGATTTTACCTATCGTTAAAAATGTTTAAAAATTATGACAAAACTGCTTGCCAGTGTGTGGATGTGTTGCTATAGTTCGGCCTCTGTTGAAAACGACGCGCAATAAACGACACGGTGCAAGCGGTGTTGGGGGCGAAGTTGGGGATGGAACGGGGTTGTAAATGTGGGTGATTTTAAGTAGTCATAAAGTAGTTGGATCGGATTTAAATTGTTGTTAAAACGGTTTAAAAAAGAGTTGACGAAAAGCTTGAAGCGCCCCATAATCTCATCTCTCTGCTGCTGACAAACAAAACGATTTGTTGGTGCTGCGAACACTGCGGTGTGACGCAAAACAGAGGACAGTTCTTTAACAATTAACAGCCGATAAGTGTGGGCGTTTAATGAAAGTGCAGCGTAAATTACTTCGGTAGTTTGCGTATAACTTAAAACATTAAATGTTCACAAAAGAAGAAAATAGGATATTTCGCAAGGTCAAACTTGGGGAGTAGCCTGTCAGTATTTTGAGTGAGCGATAGCAGCGATGCTAGGCAGCAATGCCACAAAACAGAGATTAAACTGAAGAGTTTGATCCTGGCTCAGATTGAACGCTGGCGGCATGCCTTACACATGCAAGTCGAACGGTAACAGGGAGCTTGCTCCGCTGACGAGTGGCGAACGGGTGAGTAATATATCGGAACGTGCCTTTGAGTGGGGGATAACTAGTCGAAAGATTAGCTAATACCGCATACGATCTACGGATGAAAGTGGGGGATTCGTAAGAACCTCATGCTCAAAGAGCGGCCGATATCTGATTAGCTAGTTGGTGAGGTAAAGGCTCACCAAGGCTTCGATCAGTAGCTGGTCTGAGAGGACGACCAGCCACACTGGGACTGAGACACGGCCCAGACTCCTACGGGAGGCAGCAGTGGGGAATTTTGGACAATGGGCGCAAGCCTGATCCAGCAATGCCGCGTGAGTGAAGAAGGCCTTCGGGTTGTAAAGCTCTTTTGTCAGGGAAGAAACGGTCTTGGATAATACCTGGGGCTAATGACGGTACCTGAAGAATAAGCACCGGCTAACTACGTGCCAGCAGCCGCGGTAATACGTAGGGTGCAAGCGTTAATCGGAATTACTGGGCGTAAAGCGTGCGCAGGCGGTTGTGTAAGACAGGTGTGAAATCCCCGGGCTTAACCTGGGAATGGCATTTGTGACTGCACGGCTAGAGTGTGTCAGAGGGGGGTAGAATTCCACGTGTAGCAGTGAAATGCGTAGAGATGTGGAGGAATACCGATGGCGAAGGCAGCCCCCTGGGATAACACTGACGCTCATGCACGAAAGCGTGGGGAGCAAACAGGATTAGATACCCTGGTAGTCCACGCCCTAAACGATGTCTACTAGTTGTCGGGTCTTAATTGACTTGGTAACGCAGCTAACGCGTGAAGTAGACCGCCTGGGGAGTACGGTCGCAAGATTAAAACTCAAAGGAATTGACGGGGACCCGCACAAGCGGTGGATGATGTGGATTAATTCGATGCAACGCGAAAAACCTTACCTACCCTTGACATGTACGGAACGCCTGAGAGATTAGGTGGTGCTCGAAAGAGAACCGTAACACAGGTGCTGCATGGCTGTCGTCAGCTCGTGTCGTGAGATGTTGGGTTAAGTCCCGCAACGAGCGCAACCCTTGTCATTAGTTGCTACGAAAGGGCACTCTAATGAGACTGCCGGTGACAAACCGGAGGAAGGTGGGGATGACGTCAAGTCCTCATGGCCCTTATGGGTAGGGCTTCACACGTCATACAATGGTACATACAGAGGGCCGCCAACCCGCGAGGGGGAGCTAATCCCAGAAAGTGTATCGTAGTCCGGATTGTAGTCTGCAACTCGACTACATGAAGTTGGAATCGCTAGTAATCGCGGATCAGCATGTCGCGGTGAATACGTTCCCGGGTCTTGTACACACCGCCCGTCACACCATGGGAGCGGGTTTCACCAGAAGTAGGTAGCCTAACCGTAAGGAGGGCGCTTACCACGGTGGGATTCGTGACTGGGGTGAAGTCGTAACAAGGTAGCCGTATCGGAAGGTGCGGCTGGATCACCTCCTTTCTAGAGTTTGTACGGACATTAAGCGTCCACACTTATCGGTGTGTTAGTTAAAAGAAGAACAGTTATAGGTAGAGCGCGGTGCGCGTGCGATAGAGGGTTTATCGTTGACTACTGAAGTACTGATCCAAAGCGGGTCTGTAGCTCAGTTGGTTAGAGCACCGTGTTGATAACGCGGGGGTCGTTGGTTCGAGCCCAACCAGACCCACCACAAGTTTATGGGGGCTTAGCTCAGCTGGGAGAGCACCTGCTTTGCAAGCAGGGGGTCATCGGTTCGATCCCGTTAGCCTCCACCATATTGTTTGATTCCCAGAGCGGGGGTTGAGCGTGGTGAAATATCAAACCTAAGTCAGGTATTACGCAGGGTAAGACAGCGTGATGCGGCGCGATTTAGGTTTGATCTTTTTAAGATCATTGGCTGTTTGTTCTTTAACAATTTAGAAGAAGTAAAGATTCGTCCGCAGTGCGACAGCATTGTGGATGGGTATGATTGTATCAAATCAAAAAGTATTAAAAGAGTTCTCAAAAGAGCATACGAGAGTATGCAACTGCGAAAACACTTTGGATACGGCAAACGCTAAAGTAATACTCATAAGTAATATCCTATAACCGGTTTTTAGACGTGAACGCGTCTAGAGGCTAACGTTATAGGGACAAGTGAATAAGTGCACATGGTGGATGCCTTGGCGATTACAGGCGATGAAGGACGTAGTAGCTTGCGATAAGCTGCGGGGAGCGAGCAAACACGCTTTGATCCGCAGATTTCCGAATGGGGAAACCCACCCTTTTAGGGTATTGCATACTGAATACATAGGTATGCAAGGCGAACGTGGCGAACTGAAACATCTAAGTAGCTACAGGAAAAGAAATCAACCGAGATTCCCAAAGTAGTGGCGAGCGAAATGGGAACAGCCTGCACGATTTAGCATCAGCGATAATGGAACACTCTGGAAATAGTGGCCATAGAGGGTGATAGCCCCTTACATGAAATCGGTGGTGTGGAACTAAGTGTGCGACAAGTAGGGCGGGACACGTGTAATCCTGTCTGAACATGGGGGGACCATCCTCCAAGGCTAAATACTCGTAATCGACCGATAGTGAACCAGTACCGTGAGGGAAAGGCGAAAAGAACCCCGGAAGGGGAGTGAAATAGATCCTGAAACCGTGTGCATACAAACAGTAGGAGCGGACTTGTTCCGTGACTGCGTACCTTTTGTATAATGGGTCAGCGACTTACATTCAGTGGCAAGCTTAACCGTATAGGGAAGGCGTAGAGAAATCGAGTCCGAATAGGGCGTTCAGTCGCTGGGTGTAGACCCGAAACCAAGTGATCTACTCATGGCCAGGATGAAGGTGCGGTAACACGCACTGGAGGTCCGAACCCACTAATGTTGAAAAATTAGGGGATGAGCTGTGGGTAGGGGTGAAAGGCTAAACAAACTTGGAAATAGCTGGTTCTCTCCGAAAACTATTTAGGTAGTGCCTCAAGTATCACCATCGGGGGTAGAGCACTGTTATGGCTAGGGGGTCATTGCGACTTACCAACCCATTGCAAACTCCGAATACCGATGAGTGCGAGCTTGGGAGACAGACGCCGGGTGCTAACGTCCGACGTCAAGAGGGAAACAACCCAGACCGCCAGCTAAGGTCCCAAAGATTGGCTAAGTGGCAAACGAAGTGGGAAGGCTAAAACAGTCAGGAGGTTGGCTTAGAAGCAGCCATCCTTTAAAGAAAGCGTAATAGCTCACTGATCGAGTCGTCCTGCGCGGAAGATGTAACGGGGCTAAGCCAGTCACCGAAGCTGCGGATATCAATTTATTGATATGGTAGGAGAGCGTTCTGTAAGCCTGCGAAGGTGTCTTGTAAAGGATGCTGGAGGTATCAGAAGTGCGAATGCTGACATGAGTAGCGATAATGGGGGTGAAAAGCCTCCACGCCGTAAGCCCAAGGTTTCCTGTTCAACGTTCATCGGAGCAGGGTGAGTCGGCCCCTAAGGCGAGGCAGAGATGCGTAGCTGATGGGAAGCAGGTTAATATTCCTGCACCGTCGTGTGATGCGATGGGGGGACGGATCGCGGAAGGTTGTCCGACTGTTGGAATAGTCGGTTTTTGGCTCAGAGAAGGCTGTTAGGCAAATCCGGCAGCGTAATTCAAGGGGTTGAGACGAGTGAATTTATTCACGAAGCAATCGGAAGTGGTTCCAAGAAAAGCCTCTAAGCTTCAGTCACACGAGACCGTACCGCAAACCGACACAGGTGGGCGAGATGAGTATTCTAAGGCGCTTGAGAGAACTCGGGAGAAGGAACTCGGCAAATTTGTACCGTAACTTCGGGATAAGGTACGCCCCGGTAGCTTGACTGGCTTGCGCCAGAAGGGTGAAAGGGCTGCAATAAAAAGGTGGCTGCGACTGTTTAATAAAAACACAGCACTATGCAAACACGAAAGTGGACGTATATGGTGTGACTCCTGCCCGGTGCTGGAAGATTAAATGATGGGGTGCAAGCTCTTGATTGAAGTCCCAGTAAACGGCGGCCGTAACTATAACGGTCCTAAGGTAGCGAAATTCCTTGTCGGGTAAGTTCCGACCTGCACGAATGGAGTAACGATGGCCACACTGTCTCCTCCCGAGACTCAGCGAAGTTGAAATGTTTGTGATGATGCAATCTACCCGCGGCTAGACGGAAAGACCCCATGAACCTTTACTGTAGCTTTGCATTGAATTTTGAACCAATCTGTGTAGGATAGGTGGGAGGCTTTGAAGCGTGAACGCTAGTTTGCGTGGAGCCAACCTTGAAATACCACCCTGGTTTGTTTGAGATTCTAACCTTGGTCCGTTATCCGGATCGGGGACAGTGCATGGTAGGCAGTTTGACTGGGGCGGTCTCCTCCCAAAGTGTAACGGAGGAGTTCGAAGGTACGCTAGGTACGGTCGGACATCGTGCTGGTAGTGCAATGGCATAAGCGTGCTTAACTGCGAGACTGACAAGTCGAGCAGGTACGAAAGTAGGACATAGTGATCCGGTGGTTCTGTATGGAAGGGCCATCGCTCAACGGATAAAAGGTACTCTGGGGATAACAGGCTGATTCCTCCCAAGAGTTCATATCGACGGGGGAGTTTGGCACCTCGATGTCGGCTCATCACATCCTGGGGCTGTAGCCGGTCCCAAGGGTATGGCTGTTCGCCATTTAAAGTGGTACGTGAGCTGGGTTTAAAACGTCGTGAGACAGTTTGGTCCCTATCTGCCGTGGGCGTTGGAAATTTGAAGGGGGCTGCTCCTAGTACGAGAGGACCGGAGTGGACGAACCTCTGGTGTACCGGTTGTCACGCCAGTGGCATTGCCGGGTAGCTAAGTTCGGAAGAGATAACCGCTGAAAGCATCTAAGCGGGAAACTTGCCTTGAGATGATATTTCCCGGGAACTAGATTCCCCTAAAGGGTCGTTCGAGACCAGGACGTTGATAGGCTGGGTGTGGAAGCGTAGTAATACGTTAAGCTAACCAGTACTAATTGCCCGTGCGGCTTGTCCCTATAACCTTAGCAGGTTATATATAAGCTAATGAGATATGTGTTTGCCTGAAAAGTGCAATCATACCCAGTGTTGGGGTAACGAAACCCTCGTTACCCCAACACATGAAACAAAACTTTACTTCTTCTAGATTGCGTTGTGTGTTGCCCGATTGGGAACATATGACACTACAGTTTATGCCTGATGACCATAGCGAGTTGGTACCACCCCTTCCCATCCCGAACAGGACCGTGAAACGACTTTGCGCCGATGATAGTGCTGCAACCAGTGTGAAAGTAGGTCATCGTCAGGCTTTTATTAGAAAACCCTCCCAGAGAAATCTGGGAGGGTTTTTGCTTTGGGCAATCGAAATCGAATCGAAATCGGATCGATAGTCCCGGTACCACCATTCTTCATATGTAAGCGTCGTTCAAAGGCCGTATTGACAGCCCCGCATTTCAGCGGCTATTGCTTTGGCGCAGATATGATCGCCAGCCTAGATGCCAGATTCCAAGGCAGGAAGTCATCAATTTGATTGACGGGATGATCGGCAATATGCGTCAGGACGTAGCGCAACCATGCTGCCGGATCGACGCCATTGAGTTTAGCCGTCCCAATGAGCGAGTAGATAGCGGCGGCACGTTCGCCGCCATTGTCGGAGCCTGCAAACAGATAATTACGTCGTCCAATGGCGATACCGCGCAATGCGCGTTCGGCGGCCGAATTATCGATCTCGATGCTGCCATCGTCGCAATAGCGGGTTAATGCTGGCCATAAATTGAGGGCGTACAGGATCGCGCCGCAGTAGTATCGGATTTGCGCGACAGCGTCAACAAACTTGCCCGCAGCCAGCTTTCCAACGCATCAATGAGCGGGCGCGACTGCGCCTGGCGCACTGCCTGTCTTACCTGTGGCGGTTTGCCACGTATGCTTGCTTCGATCTCATACAATGCGCCGATGCGGCGCAAGGCTTCAGTGGTGATTGGCGAGGCCCGTGCTGCATGCAAGTCGAAGAATTTGCGTCGCGCGTGCGCCCAGCACGCAGCCTCCTGTACACGACCGGTTGCATAAATCGCGTTGAATCCGGCATACGCATCGGCCTGCAGAACGCCGGCGCGCCAGATGGGTCTGAGGATGGATACCTTTGCGGTCGGCGTGTAAGCGAACCAGACTGCCGGGGCATCGGTTGATCCCGATGGCCGGTCGTCGCGGACATACGTCCACAGTCTGGCTGTTTGGTCTTGCCATTGCCGGGTGCCAGTACCGGGATCGGGGTGTCGTCGGCATGTAATTTGGTCGTTGCCATCACATGACGGCGTACCGCATCGACCAGCGGTCGCAGCAGGCTGCTGGCAGCACCGACCCAGTCTGCCAATAATCCCCGATCCAGTTCCACACCTTCCCGGGCATAGATGACCGATTGCCGGTAGAGCGGAAGATGATCAGCGAACTTGCTCACCAGAATATGGGCGAGTAATCCGGGCCCCGCCAGACCGCGTGCAATCGGACGGCTGGGTGCCGGCGCCTGGACGATGCAGTCGCAGCAGGTGCAAGCGAGTTTGGGACGCACATGCCGGATGACCCGAAAGCTGGCCGGGACGAA